>CAMAVY010000159.1 GCA_945861675.1 Klebsiella pneumoniae
CGGCTGTTCGTGCTGATTGCTCAGTGCCGGGTTGGCCGACGACCCGGGCGCATTGAGCCGCGAATGCGAAAGCGCAGACCAAAATCCTACGCATGGTTGAAGGTACCGCGCGCGCGTGCCCGCAAAAAGATCGCGCTACATGGTCACGACTCGCGGCCTAAGTAAGTGCCATTCGGTTTAGGGAAGCTCTGCTCAAGCAGAGCTTTCCGTGTGGGGCATGGATGCCCCACCATTTTCCCTGCGTGAAGCGCTGGGCCTCTTAACCAAAAAAGAGGGCGAGGAGCGCAACGCGCTCCGACCCGAACAAGCCGCAGGAGCGGCTTGTTCAGAGGATACGAAGCACTGGAACCCGCATGCGCCTTCATGACTAGCCAATTTCCTGGCCTACCACCCATAATCGGCCGCTTGTTCATACGCGTTTCGACGCGGCACGGCCCAGACGCCCCCGTCGACTGCCGGTTCGCGGCGCCCTGCCATTCTTGTTGCAGGGAACTACCAGGGGAGTGAGATGGCCGATATTGAAGCCCTGACACGGTCTGTGCAGTCACTGCAGACCGCCTTTGAGGGTGAGCATTACATTTGCAGCGATTCAATCGCGACTGCCGTTTACCTGGCGTACCACCTGCGCAAGCCAGTGCTCATCGAGGGCCCGCCAGGGGTCGGCAAGACCGAGCTGGCCAAGACCACAGCGCAGCTGTTCGATCTGCCGCTTATCCGGCTGCAGTGCTATGAAGGCCTCGACGAATCTAAGGCACTGTACGAGTGGAAGTACGGCAAACAGCTGCTCTACACACAGGTGCTCAAGGAGACGCTGGACGAGGTGCTGCAGGGTGCCAAGGGCTTCAGCGAGTCCATCAAGCGGCTGCACGAGTTCGGTGACATTTTCTTCTCCGAGGAATTTCTCGAGCCACGGCCACTGCTGAAGGCGCTGAAGGAAGAGAACGGCTCCATCCTGCTGATCGATGAAGTCGACAAGTCGGATCACGAGTTCGAATCGCTGCTGCTGGAAATCCTGTCGGACTTCCAGATCTCCATTCCTGAGATCGGCACGATCAAGGCCACCAAAGAGCCGCCGATCGTATTTCTGACCTCGAACAACACCCGCGAGATCTCCGACGCACTCAAGCGCCGTTGCCTGCACCTGTACATTCCGTTCCCGGACATGGAACTCGAGCAGCGCATCATTCACGCGCGCGTGCCGGAGATTCCGCCGGAACTGCGTCGCCAGCTGGTGTCGTTCATTCATGAGCTGCGGCAGATGGACCTGAAGAAGGTCCCCGCCATCAGCGAGACCATCGACTGGGCGCGCACCCTGCTGCTGCTGCACAGCAACAGCCTGGACGCAGACCTTGTGCGTACCACGCTCAACGTCATCCTGAAGTTTCAGGAGGACATTCAGAACGTGGAGTCTGAGCTGTACAGCCTGACCAATCGCGCCGTGAACGGCAGCAAGATCTAAGGCGGGAACGCAGACGTGGAGCAGACACTCGGCGCCTTCATCAAAGCCCTGCGCATGGCGGAGATCCGAGTGTCGACAGGCGAAACGCTTGACGCGTTCGGCGCCGTGGAGCTGGTGGGCTATCGCGACCGTGCCTTCCTGAAAGACACGCTGTCGATGGTGCTGGCCAAGACGCCCGAGGAGAAGGATTCGTTCGACACCTGCTTCGAAGGCTTCTTCACCTTCGATCGCTTCCGCCAGGGCGCGCGCGAGTTCAACGACAGCCACGAAAACGGCGACGACACCGACGACAACGATCCACAGCAGAACAACCGCCAGGACGGCAACCGCGGCGAAGGCAATCGCGAAGGCAAAGGCGGCGGTGGCGGCCAGCCCGGTGAGGGCGAGGAAGAAGAACAACTGGGCAGCGGCGCGATGGCCGAGGCACAGTCCGAGCTCGGCAGGATGCTGATGGCCAACGACCGCGTGGCGCTGGCAGTCGGCATGGCAGAAGCCGCAAAAGAAGTCGAGCTGTCGAAGATTGCGGTGTTCACCCAGAAGGGCCTGTACACCCGCAAGATCATGGAAGCGATGGGCCTGCGCGAGCTGCAGGGCGAGATCGGCGCGCTCGGCAAGTCTGAGTCCACGCCCGAGCGCCGGCTGGGCCAGGAGCTGAAGCGCCGCCGCGAGTACTTGCGCGAGCAGGTGCGCGACTACGTTGAAGCGCAGTTCATGCTGCATGCCGATACTCAGGGCCGACAGCTGCGCGAAGAACTGCTGCGCAAAGTAAAGCTGTCGAACGTTGACCACCGCAACTTTCACCATGTGAAGGAAGTGGTGTTCCGCATGGCGAAGAAGCTCATCGCGCTGCACAGCAAACGCAAGAAGGTGTTCAAGCGTGGCGCGCTGCATGTGCCACGCACGCTGCGCAAGAACATGCAGTACGACGGTGCCATCTTCGACCTGAAGTGGAAGTCGGTGAAAGTCGACCGCCCGAAGGTGTTCGCCATCTGCGACGTGTCCGGCTCGGTGGCCAACTACGCGCGCTTCATGCTCATGTTTCTGTACTCGCTCGACGAGGTCATGCCGAACGTGCGCTCCTTTGCGTTCTCGTCGGACTTAGGCGAGGTCACCGAACTGTTCAAGCGCAACGACATCGAAGACGCGATCTCGAAAACCATGCGCGACTACTCTGGCGGCGCCACCGACTACGGCCAGGCGTTCCTGGACTTCCGCAAGCAGTGCCTGAACGACGTCAACAACAAGAGCACCGTCATCATCCTGGGCGATGCGCGCAACAATTACGGCGAGGCGCGCGCCGAGGTGCTGAAGGAAATCTACGACCGCAGCAAGCGTGTGATCTGGCTGAACCCCGAACCCAAGAACACCTGGAATGTGGGCGACTCGGAGATGCGCAAATATGGCGCCTACTCGCATCAGGTTGAGGAATGTAACTGCCTCATGCACCTCGAGCGCATCGTTGGCAACCTGCTGCGCGTCGTCAACTGACGTGCAGCCTGCGGCGCTGCTGGGGCGCACCCGTGGCTGACGCGCCACGCATCAGGCTGAGCGAATCAGACGCCGCCCCGCCCGCGCGCGACCTGCTGTTCTACGCCACGGTGCTGCTGGCCGGCACCGCGCTTGTCACGTTGCTGGTGTCCTGGGCGGCAGCCTCCACAAGCTTCAGCGCCGGTGGCGCCGCTGTGGACCCGATCAAAAACGAAATCACCGTGGCGCTTTCCGACGAGCCGCCACAGCTGGATTCCACCCGCGCGACCGATCAGTACAGCTTCATGATCCTGGGCCAGGTGATGGAAGGCCTGATGCGCTACGACGAACAGAATCGTCTGATGGCCGGCATTGCTGAGCGCTGGGACATCCGCCCGGATGGCGCCACCTTCTACCTGCGCCGCACTGCACGCTGGAGCGATGGCAAGCCGGTGACGGCCAACGACTTCGTGTTCTCCTGGCGCAAGGTCATGGACCCGAAGAACGCCTCCGAGTACGCGTTCATCGGCTATGGCGTGAAGAATGCCGAGGCAGTCAATGCTGGCAAGTTGCCGCTGACGGCCCTGGGCGTCCGCGCACGCGACGACTACACACTGGACGTGACGTTCGAACGGCCGATCGCGTTCTTCGACAAGTTGATGGCATTCGCCATCTTCTTTCCCATTCGCGAAGACTTCTACAACGCCCAGCAGGGTCGCTACGGCGCCGATGCGAACACCATGCTGTACAACGGCCCGCTGAAGTTGACGCGCTGGGTGCACGGCGCGCTGCTGCGCATGGAGCGCAACCAAGACTACTGGCAGCCCGAACGCATCCATCTGAATGCAGTCAACATCGGCTACATCACGTCCGATGGGGGCACCTGGGTCAATCTGTTCCGCGACGGCAAGATTGCCCACGCCAGCATCGACGCCGAGAACATCAACACCGCGCTCGAGCAACGCTGGCACATTCAGCGGGAAATCACGGGTTCCACCTACTTCATCGAGTTCAATCACCGACCTGGTCGGTTGACCGAGAACGTGCACCTTCGGCGCGCGTTGCTGCTCGTGTTCAACCCCGATGAACTCGTGAACAAGGTCATCAAGATCCCCGGCAACATGCCGGCGCGATCGCTGTTCCCATCCTGGATTCAAGCGCCCACAGGGCCGTTCCTGCAGGTATCGCCGCCGCCTTGGCACGGGCCAAACAGCATTGCGCTGGCGCGCCGCGAACTCGAAATCGCACGCAAGGAGCTCGGTCTCAAGGAGTTTCCAGCGCTGGTGCTGCTGAGCTCAGAGTCGTCCGTCGCCGACAAGCAGGCTGAGTATCTTCAGCGCCTGTGGAAGAACACGTTGGGGCTGGAGATCCGCATCGACAAACAGATCTTCAAACAGCGGCTGGCCAAGATGACCGCCGGCGATTTCGATCTGGTCGCCGCCGGCTGGGGTCCGGACTACGACGACGCGCTGACATTTGGCGATCTGTTCTCCAGCTGGAACAAGAACAATCGCGGCCGCTACTCGAACCCCGCACTCGATGCTCAAGTGCGCATTGCCGAACGGTCTCTCGACCCGGTCGAGCGGTTCGCCGCATTCACCGAGATACAGCGCATCCAATATGAAGATGCCGCGCTCATCCCGAACTACGAGCAAGGCAAGATCTACGTCGAAGATCCGCAGGTCGTCGGCATCGTGCGACGCGCAGTCGGGCCGAGCCCGGACTACACAAACGCCCGCATCCTGAAGGTCGCGCAGTGAACAGCATGCTGCGCTATGCGCTCAAGCGGCTGCTGCAGGGCGTGATCACTGTCTGGTTCATTGCCACCGCCACGTTTGCAGCAATGCACGCCGTACCGGGCGACCCGCTGCTGAACAACAAGGCCAGCACCGAGCAGATCCGTAACAACCTGAAGGCGAAGTACGGCCTGGACAAGCCGGTGCTCGAACAATATGCGCGCTACATGATCAACATGGTCAAAGGCGACTTCGGCATTTCGTTCACGCAGCAGAACCGCACCGTGAACGACATCATCCGCGAACACTTTCCGGTGTCTGCTACGTTGGGCGTGCTCGCACTCCTGTATGCAGGCGTCGGCGGCGTGCTGTTCGGCACGCTCACGGCAATCAACCGCAATCGCTGGCCCGACGTGCTGCTGATGTTGCTCGTCATTCTTGGCGTGTCGGTGCCCAGTTTCGTCTTTGCGTCGCTGGGGCAGCTTGGCATCGTCAAACTGAACGAGCTCGCGGGCGTGTCGCTGTTTCCCGTGGCGGGTTGGGGCACGTTGCAGCACATGCTGTTGCCATCGCTTGTGCTGGGCCTTGGCACCATGGCGTTTCTTACGCGGCTCATGCGCTCATCGATGCTCGAGGTGGTGAACGCCGACTACATCCGCACCGCGCGCGCCAAAGGGCTATCGGCCACGCGCGTGGTGGTGCATCACCAGATCCGCAACGCAGTGCTGCCGGTCATCACCGTGCTGGGGCCATCGATTGCCGCCATCACGACCGGCGGTTTCGTGGTGGAACTGGTGTTCAGCATTCCCGGGCTCGGGCGCTACTTCGTGCAGGCCGTGCAGCAGAGCGACTACACCGTGATCATGGGCACCACGGTGTTCTATGGCGCGTTTCTGGTGTTCATGGTCATCGTGGTCGACCTGCTGTACGGGTTGATCGATCCACGCGTGCGCCTGGAGTAACACCATGGGCACGTCAGCCACCGACGCACTGTCCACGCCGCCCGGCACGCTGGACTTCAGCCCCGCACAGCACACACGCGCTGTTGAAGTGCTCAGCCGTCCATCGCTGTCCTACTGGCAGGACGCCTGGCGCAGGCTGCGCAGCAATGGGCGTGCAATGGCATCGCTGGGCGTCGTCGTGTTCCTGCTGGCGTTCACGCTGGCGGGTCCGCTGGTGTGGCGCGTGGATCCTTCCGCGCAGGACGTGGATCAGATTTCGGTGCCGCCCAGCATCAGGCAATCCGCGCTGGTCGTTGGCAACTATGTGCCCTGGGAAAAAGCTGCCGGCGGCGCCGACGCGGGCGTTGTGCCGCTGGACCAGCGTGGCAGCCGGCTACCGGAGCAGGTCGCGGGCGAACAGGCAGCACCGTCCGAGCGCCTGCCCGCGCCGGCAGAGGTCAGCATCGTGGGTACACCCAGTACGCAGTCAGTCCGGCTGACCTGGAGCGCAGTACCCGGCGCAGCGAGCTACCGCGTGTACCGCACGCCGTTCGCGCCGCTCGATCATTTCCAACTCGGCGTGCCCCTGGGCGAGTTGTTCGGCAACGACGCAACACGCTTCGAAGACCTCATGGATATCCGCGCACTGCGTTACCACTATTCAGTGGTTGCGCTGGGTGCGGCACAGCAGGAGTCCAGCACCTACCGCACCATCGAGGTGGATGTGCGGCGGGTCATCACGGCCGATGAGGCGCTTGAAAAGGGCCTGGTTGCACGCAAGGAAGATGCACGAATGGGCAGTGAGATCGAGCTCGCTGCCCACCCCCTGGGCACCGACTATCTGGGCCGCGATCTGCTCGCACGCCTGATGTATGGCGCGCGCGTCAGCTTGTTCATCGGCATCGTCGCGCCGCTGCTTTATGTGCTGCTTGGTGTGCTGTACGGCGCCATTGCCGGCTTCCTGGGCGGCGCAGTTGACGCCTGGATGATGCGTTTCGCCGACTTCATGGTGGCGCTGCCGTTTCTGCTGTTGATGATCCTGATGCGCGTGGGCTTCGGCATTCAGGGCGGCGAAAGCGGCATCATGCCCATGCTGATTGCGCTGGTCGTGCTCAGCTGGCCCAGTGCGGCGCGGCTGGTGCGCGGGCAGATTCTGCAGATTCGCGAAGAAGGCTACATACAGGCCGCGCGGCTGCTGGGTGCGCCAACGGGCTACCTGGTACTGCGGCACATGATCCCGAACACGCTGGGCGTGATTCTGGTCACGCTGACCTTCGCAGTCCCCAGCGCAATTTTCACCGAGGCATTTCTGTCCTTCATCGGCATGGGCGTGGCGCCGCCGACACCGTCCTGGGGCAGCATGTGTAACGAAGGTCGCAAAACCATGCTGGCCACACCACACGAATTGATTGCGCCGGCCGTGCTCATCAGCCTGACCGTGCTTGCATTCAATCTGCTTGGCGACGGCATGCGCGATGCGCTCGATGCCCGAATGCGTTCCCGTGAATAGGCGCGCAGTCGTGGTTAGACCATGCCAGCGAACGCGCGGCGCAACACGATGAGCAACGACAACATCCTGGTCGTAGAAGACCTTGCCGTGGAGTTCGCAACCTTCGGTGGCGTCGTCCAAGCCGTGCGCGGCGTCAGCTTCAATGTGCCGCGCGGCAAGACCATCGCCATCGTCGGCGAGTCGGGCTGCGGCAAGTCGGTCACCATGCAGAGCCTCATGGGTCTGATCCCCATGCCACCCGGTCGGATCACGGCGGGACGCGCGCGGCTGAACGGTCGCGACATTCTCGGCCGCTGGCAGGCAGAAGGCGTGCGCGGCAGGCAGGTCGGCATGATCTTTCAGGACCCGATGACCTCGCTGAACCCGACGATGACGATTGGCGATCAGATCGCCGAGCCGCTGATCATTCATCGCAACCTGTCGCGCAGCGAAGCACGTAAACGCGCAGTCGAACTGCTGGCATTGACGCGCATCCCGGATGCTGCGGAGCGCGCGCTGCAGTACCCGCATCAGTTTTCCGGCGGCATGCTGCAGCGGGCCATGATCGCGCTGGCGCTGGCCTGCGAGCCGCCCATGCTGATTGCTGACGAGCCGACAACGGCGCTCGATGTCACGATCCAGGCGCAGATCCTCGAGTTGATGCTGGACCTGCAGAAGGAGACCGGCATGGCCATCGTGCTGATCACCCACGACCTCGGCGTGGTGGCGCGCATGGCGGACGAAGTGCTGGTGATGTACGCCGGCGAAATCGTCGAGCGCGGCAGCGTGGACGATGTGTTCTACCGCTCGGCACACCCGTACACACTGGGTCTGAAGCACGCCATGCCCACACGCAGCATGGCGCGCGACGCGCGGCTGACACCGATACCCGGTTCACCGCCGGACCTGTTCGCGCCGCCATCCGGCTGCGGCTACTTCGCGCGTTGCCCGCATGCGATGGCAGTCTGCGAATCTCGCCGACCTGAGCTGATCGACCTGGGCGCAACGCCGAGTGGCGAAGGTCGCGGCGATTCAGCCGGCAGCTACACACCTGAACATCAAGCCGCGCGCTGCTGGCTGCAGCATCCCGGTGCGCCACGACCCATCGCCGGGTTGCACCAGCCATGAGTGCACCGTTGCTCGACATCAAGCAGCTCAGCCGGCACTTCAATGCCGCCGGCGGGCGCGTGCTGCGCGCGGTCGACGAAGTGAGCCTGCAGATTGCTGAGCGCGAAGTCGTTGGGCTGGTGGGCGAAAGCGGCTCCGGCAAGTCGACGCTGGGCAAAGCGGTGCTGGGACTGTGGGAAAAAACCGCAGGCGAAGTGAGCTATCGCGGTGAAACACTGCCGCAGCGTTACGCCTCGGCCGATTTTCAGCGTTTGTCGAAACGCATGCAGATGATCTTCCAGGATCCGTATTCATCGCTGAACCCGCGCATGACCGTGGGCGAGATCGTCGGTGAAGGCCTTGCGTTGCATACGCAACTGGGCCGCACGGACATCGGCAAGCGCGTGCAGGAATGGCTCGAACGGGTTGGCTTGCATGCGAGTCATGCCGGGCGCTATCCACACGAATTCTCGGGCGGCCAGCGTCAGCGCATCGGCATCGCCCGCGCGTTGATCATGGAACCGGAGTTCGTGGTGTGCGACGAACCGATCTCGGCGCTGGACGTGTCCGTGCAGGCACAGATCGTCAACCTGCTCGACGAGCTGAAGCGCTCACTCAATCTCACACTGCTGTTCATTGCCCACGATCTGTCGATGGTGCGCTACGTATCTGACCGCATGGCAGTGATGTACCTGGGCGGTCTGGTTGAAGTGGGACCTGCGGATCAGGTGTTCTTCACGCCAAGGCACCCGTACACGCAGATGCTGGTCGCCGCCAACCCGGAGCCCGATCCAATCAGCGAGCGAGCGCGCAGACACGCGCCACTGACAGGGGAAATTCCATCACCCATCAATGTGCCAGCCGGGTGCCGGTTTGCGTCACGTTGCCCGAAGGTGATGGAGCAGTGTCGAACGACACGGCCACAGATGCGCGCGGCCGGCGATGGCGTGAGCGTGGCCTGTCATCTCTTTCCGCCCATCTATCCACCCATCTATCCGCCCATCTATCCACCCATCTATCCACCAAGCAGGGGCTGAGCAGAACGCGCCAGATACGTAGAAGGCTGCCGACATACAAGAAGGGGCGCAGTGCGCCCCCTTCGAGTGAGCGACTGAACTACTTCAGTCACTCGATCACATCGACCGTCAGGTCAGTCGAACTTGTAGTTCAACTCCACGCCCATCTGACGCGGGTTGGTGGTGGCACCAATGCGGCGGAAGTTCTCATCTTCTGCGCCGGAGTAGTGGTCCACCTGACGCAGGCCGATTTCGTCGAACACGTTGTTGACGTACGCCGACACCGACCATGCGTCATCAGCAGACACCCATGAAGCCCGCAGGTCGGCACGCGAATAGGCGGGGGCAATGTCTTCCTCAGCTTCGAATGCTGAGAAGTACACGTCGTCGATCCAGCTCCAGTTCGCCACGAACGTGATCTTGCCGCTCTCGGCCAGATCCCATGCGTACTGTGCTGAGAACCCCCCTTTCATCTCGGGCACCTGCAGCAACTGCTTGCCCTTCAGATTGATCTTGATTGCCAGCGGCGGGAACAACGACGGCGGACGCGTGTGATCGTTCGGATCGTTCACGTCGAGGTCCGAGGTGTACTCGCTGTTTGTGTAACTGAAGTTCGCAGACAACGTGATCTCGTCCGTCACCAACCAGTCGAAGTCGGCATCGAAACCAATCATCCGCGCCGAATCGACAGAGAACACACTGGTCGAAGTGTCGTTCGGGTCAAATGCCGACGGGCCGGTGCCGAAGGTCTCCACGTCCTTGTAGTCGTAGTAGTACAGGGCGGCATTCAACTGCATGGTGCCGTCGAACAACGTGCCTTTGTAGCCGACTTCGTAGGAGATCAGTTCTTCCGGCTTGAAGTCCTTCTGCTGACTGAAGAACACCAGGTTGAAGCCACCGGCACGCGCGCCTTTGGTCGCCGAGATGTAGATCAGGTCATCGTCAGTCGGCGTCCAGTCCAGGTTCACGCGCCAGGTGAAGCCACTGTCCGAGCGGCTCAGCGCGCGCCACAGGCCGATGCTGGTAGGAATCCCGACTGGCAGCAGACGGTCCTTGTTCAGGATCGTTGTGCCATCAGGGCCAAGATAGCCCAGCGCCTGGTTCAAACCCGCTAGTCCCGAGGCCCCACCCGCAGCACCAAAGCCAAGCGGAATAATGGTGTTCTCGTCGTAGAAGAACAGGTTCTCTTCCCCGTCGAGGTTGTCACGCGCCCAGCGCAGGCCCAGCGTCAACGCAAACTGCTCGTTGAAGTTGTACTTGCCTTGTGTGTACGCGGAATAGCTGTTGCGCTCGCTGCGCGTCTGATACTGCAAGTCGGTCGCTGCGACGTCCTCCTGGTGCGCAACGTGGCTTTGCTGGTCGCCCTTCCAGGAACCGAAACAGAACGCCGATTCCTTCACGGCGAACAGGCCCGGCGTGCATGCAAACGCAGGGATCGTCGGCGTTCCGTTTCTCAGGCGAATCTTGCCCTGCTCTTTGGCAGTGAAGAGCCCCATCTGCGGCAGGAGATCGAGGAAGCCGAAGCCTGCGTTGATCGCGCCGTAACTAACGGGCGCGGCTGCAGTGCCGAATGCCGGGTTCGCATAGCGTGACTTGCAGGCCTTACCAACCTCACAACTGCCGTCGTAGAAATCGCCGCGCTGGGTGATCTTGGAGTCGTACGCGAAGATGCCGGTCGTGATGGAAAGGTTCTCCGTGGGGTCATAGAACATCTGCACTTCGTGAGATACGTACTCCGCTTCCTGAGTCACATAGAACTGGCGGTCGAACGATGTGTTGCTGGTCAGATCCGTGTCGGTGATGCGATCGTAGAAGAACGATGAGTAACCGAAGATGTATTTGAAGGTCAGCTCATCGCTGGCCACCCACTTCATTTCCGATGTGCCGGCCTGCTGGTCAAATCCCTCAAGGTTGTGGCCGCTGGTGGCGGTCTTAAGATCCGAGCCCTCCAGGTCGTCGAAGCCCAACACCCTTAGATTTCCGGGCGTTGCACCGAATGCCTTGTTCGGGTGATCGGTGGTACCGGCACCAAATGCCTGATCCACACCCGGCACCGGACGTTGCGCAGTGACCGCTGCACCCGTGG
>CAMAVY010000160.1 GCA_945861675.1 Klebsiella pneumoniae
CAGGAAAGCATGCAGGCTGAGCTGGAAGACCCCTACATCCTGCTGGTCGACAAGAAGATCTCCAACGTGCGCGACATGCTGCCCGTGCTGGAAGCGGTTGCGAAGTCCGGCAAGCCGTTGCTGGTGATCGCGGAAGACGTGGAAGGCGAAGCGCTGGCGACCCTGGTGGTCAACAACATGCGCGGCATCGTCAAGATCACTGCTGCCAAGGCCCCGGGCTTTGGTGATCGCCGCAAGGCGATGCTGCAGGACATCGCGATCCTGACCGGCGGAACGGTGATCTCTGAAGAAGTGGGCCTCACGCTTGAGGGTGCGACGCTTACCGACCTCGGTCGTGCGAAGCGCATTTCCTGCGGCAAGGAAAACACCACCATTGTTGATGGCCACGGTGCGCGGCCCGACATCGAAGGCCGGATCAAGCAGATCCGTGCAGAGATCGAAGACACGAGCTCCGACTACGACCGCGAGAAGCTGCAGGAACGCCTGGCCAAGCTTGCCGGTGGTGTGGCAGTGATCAAGGTCGGTGCGCCGACCGAAATCGAAATGAAAGAGAAGAAGGCTCGCGTGGAAGATGCGTTGCATTCGACCCGTGCTGCGGTCGAAGAGGGCGTTGTACCTGGCGGCGGCGTTGCGCTGATTCGCGCACTGCAGGCGATCTCGGAGCTCCGAGGCGAGAACGAAGATCAGAACGTGGGCATCAACATTGCCCGTCGCGCTATGGAAGCGCCGCTGCGTCAGATCGTGCAGAACGCGGGCTTCGAGCCGTCGGTCGTGGTCGACAAGGTCAAGTCGCTGACGGGCAACGAAGGCTTCAACGCGGCAAATGGCACCTACGGCGACATGGTGGCGCAGGGCATCCTCGATCCAGCCAAAGTGACGCGTACGGCGTTGCAGGCGGCGGCTTCGGTGGCGGGCCTCATGATCACCACGGAAGCGATGGTCACCGAGATTCCGGACGACAAGCCGGCCATGGGTGGTGGCGACATGGGCGGCATGGGTGGCATGGGCGGCATGGGTGGCATGGGCGGCATGATGTAGTGCCGAGCACGCTGTCGCCACCAACTACGGTTGTTGGCGACTGCTGTTTACCCTGCTGTTTACCCTGCTGTTTACCATCAGAGCCCCGCCACGTGCGGGGCTCTGTTTTTCTGCAGTCCTGCTTGTTGTTTCGGCGTGCATGCTTGTTGCGACTGCGCTGCCGCTTTCGCGCACAGTGGCGCCATGGTTGACATTGGCATGTCGATGTTGATTAGTTGGCAGTGATGTGAGGCGCGAAAGCGCTTCAATTCCTTAGAAAAACAATCTCTTCATAGAATCTTGAAGTCACAGTATTGGGCAGGGGGCTGGTTATGGATGCGTTGAATATCGTGAGTCTGTTTACGTCGGAGCTGGGCATCAACTTCCTGATGCGCTGGGGCCACTTCCTTGCCGGAGTTGCGTGGATCGGCCTGCTCTACTACTTCAACTTTGTGCAGACGGAATACTTCAAGGTTGCCGACCCGGCAGCACGCACGGATGCGTTCGTGAAGCTGGTGCCGAAGGCCTTGTTGTGGTTCCGCATGGCAGCCGCCGTGACCTTTCTCACGGGCGTGGTCATGCTCGAACGCATGTTGCGGCTCTCCGGAGTCTCGTTGGACATCGTGATCGGGGCGACGCTCGGCACACTCATGTTCCTGAACGTGTGGCTCATCATCTGGCCGAATCAGAAAATCCTGATCGCGTCCAACGAGCAGGTTAAGGCGGGTGGCCAGGCGCTGCCCGAAGCGGCTGCGGCGGCGCCCAAGGCAGGCATTGCATCGCGCACCAACACCATGTTCTCGGTACCCATGCTGTTCTTCATGGGCTCCAGCGCGCACTTCTCCACAACTGCCTTCGCTGGCGCATCGATGGCCGCATTGGGTGCTGTGCTCGTAATCATCGCGGCCCTTCAGGCCAACGCGATCTTCCGCACGAATCAGGGTCCGATGACCACGGTGAAAGGCGTCGTAGGCTGCGGTTTCGCGTTGTGGCTGGTGCTCTACTCGGTGGTGTCCTTCGTTCCCTGATTGAAGTTCCTGCAGGAAACCGCAAAGGAGGCGCAGCAATGCGCCTCCTTTGCATGTCCCACCTTTCGTGTCGCGCACCGGAGTGGCAATCGACCCGGCGCTCGGGTGAGCGCGCCGCATAAGTCACGCAAGGGTCAATCGCCCTGCTCTAGAACAATCGAGCGCAATTGCATTGGGGAGTACTGATGGCTGAGCGTGACGACCTGGACCGGCTGCCGAGCATTGCTGCAAGCCCGGACGATGACCCGACGCGCAGAGATGCTCGAAGAGATGTCCGCCCGGCGGTAGCGCGCACGGCCAGCGCGCCAGCCAGCGCCGAGCGTTCGGCTGCGTCGATGCCGATTGCAATCATCGTGGTGCTGGCGCTGATCATCACCGGCGGCGTGGGTTTCGCCTATGTGCAGACCCAGCAACTGAAGCTCGCCAACGCGCAGCTGACAAATGCCGCCGAGCGCATCAAGCGTCTTGAGGAAGAACTGAACATCACAGGTTCAACGCTCAGCGAAACAAGTACGGCCGCAACACAGAAGATCAGCGCACAGGAGGCTGAGACCAAGAAGCTGTGGGACAGCAGTACGCGCAATCGCAATGCAATCAACGAGACACGTCGGGCACTGGGCAAGACTGACGCGGCGTTGGGCACCGTCTCCGGGCGCGCAGGTGCACTCGAAGCGTTGACCGCGCAGCACGCCAAGGAGCTGGAACAACAGCGCGCACTCGTTGCCCGTGCGAACGAGAGCATTCGCACCTTGGCGGCAGCGAATCGTGAGTTGGCGGACAAGGTGAACGCGACCGATCAATCCGCGCGGGCGCTGCGTGCAAGCCTTGAGCGGCGGATGCGCGAGAACGAAGAGGCCATCGTGGCGGTGGACAAATTCCGCCAGCAGGTCAATCGCAGCATGTCGGCGTTGACCAACGATGTGGCTGCGCTCAGGGCAGCCGCGGCGCCGAAGGGCGGCTAGCAGGCTCGGCTGACCCAGAACCTCCTAGCGCCCGATCTCCAGTTCCTGTTCGGCACCGTTGTACGAGACTCGGGCGCCCGTCGTCGTGATCTCAAGCACGCTGACACCGCTGGGAAGCTGGTCGCCTTCGCGTAGCCGGACGCCATTGATGATGATGTTGCGTGCGCGTCGATCGCTCGAGTACACGTGGCTTGTTACTGCAAGCGCTGGCGCATCGCCGGCGCGCCAGTCGCCAACGGCTTCATAGTCGGCGTTGTTGAGTGGGCGTTCAGGCATCGCGCGCTCTGACAGCGGTGCAGCGGGCAGAGGAATGTACTCGGGTGCTGCGGATTCCGGTCCGACAGATGGGTCGTAGCCGGTTTGTTGCGAGCGCGCTGCAGCGTGCTCATTGGTTGTTCGTGGATCCGGCGGTGCGCTGCGGGTTGCAGCACTCTGCGATGCTTGAACCGCCGTAAGCGGCACAACCGCATTGGTCGACTGCGCTGCCGTTTCGCTACTGCTGGCCACGCTGCGCAACCACCACACACCCAGGATGGTGAACACCATCAGATTGCCGATCAGCAGAGGCAGCAACCATGCTGGGCGTGCGTTGTCGGTCCCGCCGCTGGGGCTGTGGCTCAATGTCGCGAGTGGCTGGCCGCGCAGCCGCTCCTGTTCCGATTTGCGCAAGGCGTCGAGGATGTAGCTCATGGTCAGCCTGGCGTGCTTGTGCGCGTAAGGGGTTGCGCGCGATTGCGTGCGGGCCCGGGCCCCTCGTCTGCTGTTTCAACGACGATCGGTCGGCGCACGTTCAAGCTGCGTTCCTGCAGGCGCGGCGCCGGCATACCGGACGCATCGTGCAGGGCAATCCAGGTGCGCGGGCCGGCCCGCCCATCGGCTGGAAGATTCTGGCTGCTTTGCCAGGTGCGCAATGCCTTCGTCAGCGACGCGTCGAAGCGATCGCCCACGGTACCGGCGATCGGGACGCGCGTGATTGTCTGCAGCTGTTCGCGCAACCACGCCACGTCCGGGCCCTTGTCACCCGCGCCGATCGGGCCGCGATACTGCGGAGGCAACTGCCACAACACGCTGTACTCGCCGCGCCAGTTGCGATCGATGCTTGCCGTCGGCACCCGGTAGGTTCGATCGGCCATCACGATCTCTGCGGTGTTGCCTTGCAGCCCGACAAGCGCAACTGAATATGTCTGGCCGTCTGCATCGCGAAGCTGCAGGACCGCGGGCCGATTCAACTCTGACAGCGCAGCCCAGTTCGCCACGCCTCTCATACAGGCCAGGCCGACCTTCTGCGCATATGCGCAGGGTGGTTCGCCAGCGACGGCGTCGAACGGTGATCGCCAGCGATTGAACAGTGTCGCGAAGGCGCGCTCGGCAGACTCCGACTTCGGCACATAGCTTGGCCAGGCGGGCAACTGTGGACGCGAGACGGTGGCCGGCGAGACGGATCGATTGCTCGCATCGATTGTGGCTGATTGCTGTGCGGGCGATGGTGGCATGGCGAACGCGCCTGCCGTCGATTGACCTGTTGTTGATTGAACGGCTGTCGATTGACCAAACGGCGGCAATCCAACGGTGGACGCATCGTTGCGGCGCCGCGGCGTGCCTGCAGGTGGCTCGATCAACTGCGGTTCGGTGTCGGGCTGTAGCGAGCCGGGCGGTGGGCCGATGACATCGCCGACACCTGCGTCCATGCCGTTGTAGCCGGGCGCGCCGCCTGCGCGTGAATCGATGCTCCGCCCGGCGTCGTCGGCAAAGCCTGAACCGTAGGCGTCGGTCAGCGCTTGCGCGTCTGCTACCAATGCTGCGTCATCGGACGGCACGACTGGCGCGGTCTGCGCGGCAGCCGGCGCGCCGTTCTGCATTGCGAGCGGATCGATGAGTCCAGGCGGACCTTCGTTGTCGCGCGCCGCCAGCAATACCCACGCACCGCCACCCACCGTCATCATCAAGGCGGCCGTCGCTGCTGCGGTCAACCAGGTTGGCCATGGCCGACGCCGCGCTTCACCTGTGATCTCGCCAGCTGCCTTGCGCACCATCTGCGGCGAGATCTCGCGCTTGCCGCCAGCGTAGGCGCCCAACAGCGCGCGATCGGCGATCACGTTGATCAACCGGGGAATACCGCCAGCGGCGCGATGCAGTGCTTTCAATGCGGGCGGCGTGAACAACGTCTGTTTGGCGCCGGCCACCTGCAGACGATGTTCAACATAAGCCGCTGAGTCGTGCGCGGTCAGTGCTTCAAGGTGGTAGCGCGCTGTGATGCGTTGAGCCAGTTGGCGCAGATCCGGGCGCGCCAGTTTCTCGGCCAGTTCAGGCTGGCCGATCAGGATGATGCGCAGCAGCTTGCGCTCGTTGGTTTCCAGGTTCGTCAGCAGACGCAGTTGTTCGAGCACATCGGTCGCGAGGTTCTGTGCTTCGTCGATGAGCAGCACCGTTGAACGGCCGCTGGCATTGCTGGCCAGCAGATGCGCATTGACGCGGTCGATGAGTTGTTTTGCGCTACCGCGCGCATCGGTGGTGTCGATGCGCAGTTCGTCGCAGATGGTCTCAAGCAGTTCGATGGCGTCCAGACGCGGGTTCAGCACGAACGCGACATCGACCATGGGTGGCACTTGCGCAAGCAGGCTGCGACACAGCGTGGTCTTGCCGGTACCCACTTCGCCGGTGAGCATCACGAAGCCGCCCGCATCGTTGAGGCCGTAGACCAGATGCGCCAACGCCTCGCGATGACGCTCGGACAGAAACAGGAAGCGCGGGTCCGGCGCGATCGAGAACGGGCGGTCAGAGAATGCGAAGAACGACTCGTACATGGCGTGTGCGGCGAAACGTCTGTTGCTGCAGATGGGTTAGGTTGTCTTCAGCGCTGCTTGGGAACACCCAGCGCATCGAGCCGAAGCAACATGTCTTCTGCTGAGGTGGCAGGCACGACCTTTGTGTCGATGGCTGTGATGCGTCCATCTTTACCAATGTAGATGGTGTGTCGATTGGCGAAGCCTGCTGCGTTCAATACGCCATAGGTGCGGGCGGTAGCTTTGCTGGGGTCGCTCAACAATGGGAAGTCGGCATTCGCGGATTCGGCAAAGCGTTTGTTGTCCGCAAGTGGATCGACGCTGGCCATGAAGTAGCTGACTGCATAGGCGCGCAACTTCCTGCTGTTGGCGGCCAGTGACTTGCATTCGACTGTGCACCCGCTGGTAAAGGCACGCGGAAACCACGCGATGACGACGGCGCGGCCTGCGTAGTCCGATAGCCGATGCAGCTTGCCGTCACTGCCCTGCAGCGCAAATGCGGGTGCGCGGTCGCCAACTTTCAGCGCGGCGCCGGCTGCATGAGCGCCAAGGGTGAACAGGCTGCAGGCCAGCAAGGCACAAAGAAGTCTGATTCGCATGGTCATGATTCCCGAGGATGAAAAGGGTTGAGCCGGTGTGTTTCGCCGCTGCGCGGGAACAGCTCACGCGGTCCCGGTGTCCGGTCGGCACGCTGCGGCCAAGTGTGCGTCCTTTTCTGACCACAGGCGATCAAGCCAGTTGCGGACGCGCGTGCGATAAGCCTCATCTTCTGCGTAGTCGCCGTCGATCAGGTCTGGTGGTACCGGCATGACCCGCAGTTCGACAAGAATCTCGGGCACCTGACCACACAGAAAATGCCAGAAGGTCGGCGGATCGGCGCGCACGCTTGCGTCTGTACTTCCCGTCTGGCCAGCGTGGCCCGCCTGCCCCGCGCGATTTGTCCCGGACGGATTTGGCGGCGACGTTCGGGCCGCAGACAACCTGTGCGCCGACGGATAGGTAATGGTTGCGTCGACGATCGCATCGAGCCGGTCGCCAAGTGTGGCGAGCACGCCGCCCACGCCACCTGCGCGCGGGCGCAACAGATGCTTGAACGGCGACTGTTGCTGCAGTTGCTTGTGCTGCGTGAAGCGCGTGCCTTCCACGAAGTTCAGAACGGTGGTCGGCGCATGTCTGAAGCGATTGCAGGCCAGCCGCGTTGTTTCGAGATCAACACGCCGTAACGCCGGGTTCCTGGCCAGCGCCTCGCTGCTGAACCGGCGCATCAGCGGGAAATCCAACACCCAGCACGACAGCCCGATCAACGGCAGCCAGATCAGTTGCCGCTTGGTAAAGAACTTCAGCACGGGTGCGTGTGCCAGCAGGCCGCATTGCAGCGCGATGATATCGATCCAGCTTTGATGGTTGCTCACGACCAGATACCAGCCGTCCCGGCGCAGCGTATCGGCACCGCGGACGGTCAAACGCGTCAACCGCAGTCCGCGCAGGATCGCCAGGTTGCCGCTGACCCAACAATCGACCACTGGGTGCAGCCGGGCACCGTAGGCGATCCTGCGCTCGAGCCCGGGCAGCAACGGGCGAAGCAATGCGGCGAGGAACAGCAATCCACACCACAACAGCGCATTCAGGCTCAGGAGCAGCATTGCAGTGCTGCCGCGCGCAAGGTTCATAGCCTGCGAAATCATGCAGACGCTCCTGTGCGTTGCGCCAAGTCACTCGCCTCCCAGTTCACGCGCCCTCCGTTACAGCGCATGGCAGTTCTATAGTGTGCTTGCCGCTGCGCACAACCACGCTTCTTGTCGTCAACACCCGCTAACACCCGCTACTGAACGAAGTGCCCCATGGACAGGCTGACTGGATCGCACCTTGCACGCACCGATACAGGATCGGCAAGCGCCGACGATGGTTCGGCGCACATGCGGCGTGTGCTGCTGCGCGTGTTGCAGGGCGGAGTTCTGGTGCTGCTGGTCGCGCTGCTGCCGGGCTGCGAGTCGCTGCGGTTCTATGGGCAGGCAGTGCAGGGTCAGCTGACGATTCTGACCGGCCGGCAATCGGTGGCGCACGTGCTGGCACGTCCAGACACCACGGACGCGCTGCGTGCACAGCTGCGCCTCGTGCAGGACGCGCGCGCCTTCGCTGAAGTTCAACTGGGGCTGCCAGTGGGGCATCGCTACGAGAGTTATGTCGATCTGCAGCGGCCATATGCGGTCTGGAGCGTGTTCGCCGCGCCGCAGTTGTCGCTCGAGCCTGCGCAGTGGTGCTACCCGGTCGTGGGGTGTGCGGTTTATCGCGGCTACTTGGAGCGCGCACAGGCCGAGCGCTTCGCAGCCGAGCAGCAGCAACAGGGGCTGGAAATCTACGTGGGCGGCGTGGTCGGCTATTCGACGCTGGGCTGGTTCGATGACCCGATCCTGAGCAGCTTCAACAGGCTGCGCGACGACGAGCTGATCGGGCTGATCTTCCACGAGACCGCGCACAGCCTGGTGTTCGTACCGGGCGACAGCCGCTTCAACGAGAGCTTCGCGACATTCGTTGAGGAAGAGGGTCTGCGGCAGTGGTATGAGGCGCGGGGCGATGCCCAAGGGCTGGCGAAAGCGCGCAAGGAGCGGGCCATGCGCGCGGACTTCGTCAGGTTTGTGCTTGGCTGGCGAGCTCAGCTCGAGACGATCTACGCAAGCAGTGATAGCGACGCCAGCAAACTGGCCAGCAAGACGCGTGTGCTTGCGGCTATGCGGCAGGCGTACAGCACCAGCGAGGCAAGTTTCGCAGGGCGCTACGACCGCTTCATCAACGAGCAATTGAACAACGCAGCGTTTGTTACGTTCTCAACCTATTACACATGGGTGCCCGCATTCGCGGCGCTGCATCAGCGATCGGGCAGTCTGCCGGCGTTCTACGCGCAGGTGCGCGAACTCGCGGCCCTTGCACCAGACGCGCGTGCTGCGGCCATCGATGCACTGCTGGCGCGGTAGAACGCAACTGCCCTCGGGAACGCAAGCTCAGGACAGCAGCACGTAGCACACCGCGGTAATGACCACCGCGCTCATGCAATCGATCACGAATCCTTCTCGAACCATGCGCATCATCGGCAACTTGCCTGAGCCGAACACAATCGCATTCGGCGCGGTGCCGACCGGCAGCATGAAGCCCAGACTTGCGGCCAGCACGGCAGGCAGCATGAGCAGCTTCGGGTCGACCTGTGCGCCCACGGCCGCGGCGGCCAGGATTGGCATGAGCAACGTTGCGGTCGCGGTGTTGCTGGTGGTTTCCGTCAGCGCGATCACTGAAAACGCAATGATCGCAATCAACAACAGCAGGGGCAGCGTGGCCATACCTGAGAGCAGGTCGCCCAGCGCGGCCGATATACCGCTCGAAGTAAACGCCGTGGCAATGGTGATGCCGCCTGCGAACAGCAGCAGGATGCCCCACGGCACGGACTCTGCCGTCTTCCAGTCCAGCAGTGCGCCACCACGGCCGTTGGGAATGATGAACAGCAGGACCACGGCCGTCAGCGCAACGGCAGCATCTGTCGCACCATCCATTCCCAACAGCGCACTCCACCCACCGAACGGCTCGCTGCGTGTCATCCATGCCACCGCAGTGATCACAAAGACTGTGAGTACGCGCGCTTCTTCGGGACGCCATTGCCCTGGGTGGGGAATGATGAGTTCACCCTGGTGCGTGAGATTGCGTGTGAGCCACATGCCGGTGAGCGGCAGCAGCACGAGAATGACGGGGATGCCCCAGGACATCCACTCCATGAAGCCGACGGCTCGGCCGGTGGCTTGTTCATAGGCCTGCATGAAGACGAGATTCGGTGGCGTGCCAATCGGCGTACCAATGCCACCGATGTTGGCGCCGTATGCGATTGCAAGCATCAATGGCGCAGCGAGCTTCTCGTCTTTTGCACGTTCGATCACTGCCAGTGCGACCGGCAGCATCATGAAGGCGGTCGCGGCGTTCGAAATCCACATGCTCACGGCCGCGCACGCGATGAGGAACCCGAATACGATGCGTCTGCTGCTTTGACCGCCCACCAGTCGCACCATGCCGAGCGCAATGCGACGATGCGCACCGGAGCGCTCCATGGCCGAGGACAGAATGAAACCGCCGAGCAGAAGCAGAATGAGATCGTTGCCGTACGCTGAGGAGACCTGCGCTTGCGACAGCGCACCGGCAAGCGGAAAAACTGAGATTGGAATGAGTGATGTTGCCGGGATGGGGATCGGTTCGAACAACCACCACACGATGCACAGCACGGTGATCGCGCCCGTCCAGATGGCCGGCGCTGCCCAGCCTTGTTGCTGCATCAGCAGGGCGGTGATCAGCGCAAGCAGCGGGCCACCGAGCAGTGCAATGCGACGCACTTTGGATGCGCGCGGTGGCCGTTCTCCTGCACCGGTATCTGCGAGGTCGGCTGGCGGGCTCATTGGCATGTCATGGCGTATCAATGCTCCCCAGAGTGCCAAGCGAATGCTGCCAGGGCAAGAACAGCTGATGCTCAAAGAAGCATGCGGCGCGGCCAACGGCCAGATTGGGGGGCGCGCATGAGCGAGCCGACGGGCTTCTACTTCTACGATCTGGAGACCAGCGGGCGCGACCCGCGCTGGCATCGCATTCTGCAGTTCGCCGGCGTCCGCACCGATGCGCAGCTGAATCTGCTCGAGGAACCGCTTGTGCTGCGCGGCCGGCTGCCCGAGGAAGTGCTGCCTGAAGTGGAAGCCATGGTCGTCACCGGTCTTACACCTGCGCTTGTCAGTCATGGCCTGGGCGAGGCGGAGCTTGCCGAGCGCATCTTCAGCGCCACAGGCGATGCGTCGATGTGTCTCACGGGCTACAACAGCGTGCGCTTCGACGATGAGTTTCTGCGCTTCAGCTATTACCGCAGCCTGCTCGAGCCCTATGCGCGCGAGCGCCGCGGCGGTAGTCGATTCGATCTGCTGGATCTGGCCCGCGCTACACGTGCGCTGCGACCCGAAGGCATGGAGTGGCCGACGGACGACGACGGCTTGCCGAGTACGCGGCTCACGACGCTGGCTGCCGCCAATGGCATTGAACATCTGGCGGCGCATGACGCCGGTTCCGATGTACTCGCCACGGTGGGGCTGGCGCAGCGCCTCCGCGCGAGTCAGCCGCGGTTGTTCGACTACGCAGTGTCGTTGCGCGTGCGGCGCACGATCGAGCAGATGCTGGCGCCGGGCAAGGAGCCGATCGTGCATGTGTCCGGGCGCATTCCACGCGAGCGGCGCTGCCTGGCGTTGATGAGTTCGCTGGCGCGGCATCCACGCAATGCGCGCGGGTTCATCGTTTTCGATCTCGATCAGGACCCGCGTGAGTTCGAGCAGTTCGACGAAGACGAATTGCATCGGCGGATCTTCACGCCCGGTGACCAGCTGGACGCTCCGCGCCTGCGTATCAAGGAGATCCGCACCAACAAGGCACCGTTTGTCGCCGA
>CAMAVY010000161.1 GCA_945861675.1 Klebsiella pneumoniae
CCTGTATTCATGAGCCTCCACCGCCCGCCAATCAGATGGTGTTCGTCAACGTGCCCGCAGGCACACGGATCGAACATGCGTTCGACGTCGTCTATGTCACCGGTGTGCTCAGTGCCCGGAGCACCAACACCCGCTACGCAAATGCCGGCTACAGCTTGCGCGCCAGCAAGGTTGAGCCCTACCGCGTGGAAGACGATCCAGGGCGTTGAACAGCCGACCCAACGCGCCCCGCTCTACGCATGGCTAGGGCTCGGACCGCGGTGCGTCCAGAAGGTTCTCGTAACGCCGATCAGTGAGTGCGCGCAGGAACGTCACCAGCAGCGCGATGCGTTCATCGTCCATCGGTTGGCCCATGCGCAGGCGCGACAATTCGATACCGCTCGCCACTTCGGGTGCGCCCCAGGGTTGCTGTGTCTCCGGATTGGTCGCGTGGCGCACGTTGCGTCCGAGGTACTGGTTGTAGAACGCCACCGTGCCCACCAAGCTCGTGAATACACCGTTGTGCATGTACGGCCCGGTGACTGCGACATTGCGCAATGAAGGCACGCGGAACCTGCCGTCCTGCGCGCGCCCCCTGGCGGCCGGCGTGGCCCCGAGACCGCGATCTACGGCCGCCAGTCCAAGACCATTGCGCTGGCGCAGCGCAAGGTTGGTTGGCACACCGATGTTGAAGTGCTTGAAGCTTGTGAACGGCTCGTGTTCAACCACACGCTGCGCATTCAATACATGGCACTGCATGCAGTTCGTGACGGCCGAGAAAAACAGATCCCGGCCACGCAGCTCGCGGTCGGTCAGTTTCAACTCACCCTTGAGAAAGCGATCGTAACGGGAGTCGAACGCCACAAACTCGGGTGTGCGTTCGTAGGCGGCAATGGCCAAGCGCAGGGCCAGAAATGCACTGTCTGCAGTTGCGAACACACGGTTTCCGAACAGTTGTTCGAATGCGGCTACGTACGCCGGGTTCTCGCGCACGCGCGCCATCACGGCAGCCACGTTCGGCATCTGCATTTCAATGGGGCTCAGCATCGGACCCGTCGCCTGTTCGACGAGGTCAGCCGCACGCCCGTCATGAAACAAGCCGCCAACATAGACGCCATCGGGCCCGCGACTGAGCCCGGGCACGAGCGCTGCGTAGGTCGTACTGGGCGCATTGCGATCACCCAGAAAACGCGCATCCGCGCTTGGCGATGCGCCGGCATTGGCAGCGGCCGCACCCGCGTCGCTGTAGGCGCGCTCAGGGTCGTGGCAGGTCGCGCAGGACTGTGTGCGTGGCCAGGAAAGATTGACATCGAAGAACAGCGCACGACCCAACGCAGACAACGCTGCGTTCGGTTGCGCGGCAGCGCGAGCGGCACTCGTTTCGGCCTCTGCTGTGACTGCAGCCATGGCTGCGCTGCAACACCAGGCCCACACAATCAATCGCCCGGCGCGCTGCATCGACACGGGCACTACACCTGCATCACGGCAGAAATCGAAGTGTTTGCGCTGGCAAACGACTGCGCGTCTCGGATCGCACGGGCATGCGCTGCCGCAGCGCGAAACAAATCAATCGTCATCGTTCTTGTGGCGATCATCGTCGTCATCGTCTTCGTCATCTCCACTGACGACATCGATGACTGCGCCACCGACCTTGAATGGCACTTTGGCCACTTCGATGGCGGCATCCGTGGTTACGCCGATGAGTGTGCCGAGGCAGCCACTGAGCGTGAACGTCAGTCCGATCGGCACAAGCAGCATGAGGCGGCTGCGCATTGGTCTCTTCTCCAGCACCGGAATGCAGGCATGATAGTTCAGCCTGTGACCACAGCCCGGGCCACAAGTGCCTACACATAACGCGGCCGCAGTTCGTCAGCCGATCCCGACCCCTGATGCCCGACCCCGACTCCGGAGAGCCAGTTCGCGTGAATACGCCTATGCCCAACAGACACAGACCCATGCTGATACTGCAATCCGCTGTGTGCTGCCTGCTCACCGCAGTCATGCTGCACGCGTCGCCTGTGCACGCCGAAACCACGCCAGCAACGATTGCGACCACCGCACAGCCTGTGCCGCTGCAGTACACAGCCGAGGCATTCCGCAGCATGGGCCGGTACTTCCCGCTGGCGGACGTCGCTCGAAGCGCCAAGGTCCGCGAACTTCCGCCTGGACCCGCGCTGCCCGGCGTCGATCTCGATGGCTTCAACAAGGCGAACCTTTCCACCGGCATGGTGATCCTGCACCGCGGCCAGATTCGCTACAAAGCGTACTTTCAGGGCGCTGATGCCCGTTCGCATTTCACCAGCTGGTCGGTGGCCAAATCGTTCACGAGCACCCTGCTTGGGCTCGCACTTGCCGACGGCGCAATACAGTCGCTGGATGACCCGGTCATGCGCTATCTGCCTGAACTTGCAGACACGGCGTGCGCGGGTGTCACGATCGCCGAGGCGCTGCGCATGAGCTCAGGCGTGCAGTTCGATGAAACCTATGCGAACGGGCACTCGGATGTCGCCACCTACATGGCGACGGCCCGAGCCGGCGACGCCAACAGCTATCTGCGCACGCGCACATCGCGCGCGGCGCCACCCGGCACACGCTTCAACTACAACTCGTCTGAGACGCAAGTCCTCGGCGCTGTGGTCCAACGCGCCATTCATCGCCCGTTGGCGGACTACCTGCGCGAGCGCGTCTGGCAGCCCATTGGCGCAGAGGACGACGCGCAATGGACGCTGGATCGCAAGGGCGGCATGGAAATCGCCAGCATGGGCCTGAACGCACGCCTGCGCGACTACGCGCGGTTCGGACTGCTGCTGGCACATGACGGCAAGGTCGGAGACGTACAGGTGCTGCCGGTGGGCTGGGTCGCAAAGGCCACGCTGCCCGATGCGCCGGCCACAGCCTACGGCGCTTTGATTCCCGGCTATCCGCTCGGCTACCAGTACCAATGGTGGTGTCTGCCTGACGGCGCTTTTGAAGCCCAGGGCGTGTTCAGGCAGTTCATCTACGTCGACCGGAAACGCAATCTCGTGATTGCGAAGACAAGCGCCTGGGAGGATTTCTGGGTCGAAGCATAAGAGGCAGCGTTCCTGAAGCTCATCGCTGCAGTCAGCGCCGCAATCGATGCAGAGCAGCGCTTACCCAGTACGGCACAACTGCCTGCGCAGCACTGAGGATCCTCTGAACAAGCCGCTCCTGCGGCTTGTTCGGGTCGGAGCGCATTGCGCTCCTCGCATTTGCCCAGCGTTCCACGCTGAGCAAATGGTGGGGCGTCCATGCCCCACGCGGGAAGCTCTGCTTAATCAGAGCTTGCCTAAGGCCAACGCAACGAAGGGTCAGAGCAGATGAAGATTCAACGCATCGGTGCGCCCCTGGGCGCCTTGATCGAACAACTGGACGTGCGCACGCTGAGCGATGCGCGCTGGCAGGATGTTCAGACACTGTTCAAGCAGCATCAGGTGCTGGTTTTTCGCGGGCAACAACTGACACCCGAAGAGCAGATCGCATTTGGCCAGCGTTGGGGCGAACTGGTTCGGCATCCCTATGCGGGCATGCCGGCGCACCCCGACATCATTGAGTTGCGTAACGCAGGCAAGGCGCGCGACATCAATCAGCATTGGCACTCGGACATGACCTACAACGCGGCACCACCGAAGCTGACCATGCTGTATGGACACAGCACACCCAGCATCGGCGGCGACACCGCGTTCGCCAATCAGCAGCTTGCCTACGAGGCGTTGTCCGCCGGATTGCGCAAGGTGGTCGATGGCCTGCACGCGGTCCATTCGGCGGCGGGACTGGCGGCACGCTTTGGCGAAGACGCTGCCAAAGCGCCGCGCGCAGAGCACCCGGTGGTACGCACGCACGACGAGACCGGGCGGCGCGCGCTGTATGTCTGCCGTGCATTCACACAGCGCTTCGTCGACTGGACGCGCGAAGAAAGTGCCGCACTACTCGAGTATCTGTTTAACCACAGTGTTCGCCCCGAGTTTCAAGCGCGCCACGTCTGGCAGCCGGGCGACCTGGCCCTGTGGGACAACCGCAACCTGCTGCACTTCGCGGTGCACGACCATGGCGATGAACCTCGGGTGATTCATCGCCTGCAGGTCGCCGGGCCAGTGCCCGCCTGAGCACTGCCGCGCAACAGCAGCCAGAGCGCATGCACAGCCGGCAGCGAACAGCGCCTAGAGCGGCGCCACGTCGACCGGAATGCCCGTCATGTGCGCCTGATTGCTGATGGGCTCATAGGCACCCGGGCCGCTCGGCAGCAGCACGTTGCAGTTCACGCCCGGCGTCTGCTGCGCAAAGCGCATGCCGCGGGTTTTCGCCTGCCCCCAGCCGTGTGTCATGGCGACCACACCGCGCATCAGATCAGTGGACAGCTTCACGGGTGCTTCGAGCGCGCCATTACGGTTGGCCACGCGCACCGTGGCACCGTCCTCGATCTGCCGTAGTGCTGCATCCTCCGGATGCATGAACAGATAGTTGCGATCGCGATCCCGCGTCTTCAGCTTGGGCAGGTTGCTGAACCAGCTGTTGATCATGAACGCGTCGCGTTTGGAGAT
The DNA here is from genome assembly GCA_945861675.1 of Klebsiella pneumoniae. Classification (GTDB taxonomy): domain Bacteria; phylum Pseudomonadota; class Gammaproteobacteria; order Pseudomonadales; family Azotimanducaceae; genus CAMAVY01. The sequence goes on from CAMAVY010000161.1 coordinate 4,539, forward strand.
CAGCTTCAGCTGCTGCGCGGGTTCGGCGACAAGCTCGTCGAAGATCGCCTGCATGCGCACGAGTGGGTCCGCAAACGCAGCGGGGAAACAATCCACGCAGTTGTCGTCCATCTGCACGTGCTGCTCGAACAATGAAGCCGGATCCGTGCGCTCGAGCACGATGACCGCCTGTTCACGCAACTGCTGCATGGAGTGGCCGCGCGATTTCAGCATGGAATCAACACGGCCCCACATGTCCGGCGCGGCAGCGTTCGCAAAGGCGGGATGGTCGAGCACCGAACGCAAACCCATCTGCTGGCACAGCGACTCATAGATCCACCAGTCCGGCCGACGTTCGTAGGCCGGCGGCACCACCGCTTCGGTGAACTGCACAGAGGGTTGGTCCTGCAGACCGATGCCCGTCATGTTCACGTCTTCGCGCTCGAACGCGCCCGCTGCGGGCAGCACGAAATGCGCGTACTCCGCGGTGGCGTTGCGATAGATGTCCACACACACCAGCAGTTCGAGCGACGCGACGGCCGCACGCATGGAGGCTTCACCGCCGATCGACAGCACCGGGTTGCCCGAGCTGATGAACATGGCGCGAATGGGTTCATCGGGCTGCTGGATGTAGTTCGCCATCAGCGTGCCTGGCAACGAGATGCCGACACCGCCGGGCTTGCGCATCAGGCCGAACGGTCCATCGACCATCTCCTGCGGCAGGTGCGCGCCGCTGCTGGTGCTGCGTGCATAGAAGCCCTGCTGATAGACGTTGCCACCAGCCCGCCCGAGATTGCCCGTGACAAATGCGAGCATGTGCAGCAGCCAATAGGCCAACGTGCCCTGCCGCCCCATGTTCACACCGGTGGACATGTGTACACAGGCCGCGTTTGCGCCAGCGAAGTCGCGCGCCAGTGCACAGATGGTCGGCGCTGGAATACCGGTGATCGGCGCGACCCGCTCTGGCGTCCAGGCCGATACGAATGCCCGCAACTGCGCAACGTTGCGCCCGTGTCTGGCCGTTATCTGCGCATCGAAGCCTGTGGTCCGATCGATTTCGCACAGCAGCGCCGCAAGCAGATACACATCGGTGTCGGGCTTGATGTGCAGCACATCGCCTGCGATAGCGGCGGCCTCGATCGTGCGCGGATTCACGTACAGCACACGCGCACCACGTGCCTGCGCCGCCTTCAGGCGCTGCATCGGCTGCGGAATGGAAACGAACGACATGTGCGAAACGGCGGGGTTTTCGCCAATCAGCACAATGAAGTCCGAGCGGTCGATGTCAGGCAACGGATGCAGCGTACGCGTGCCGAACACCGCCTCCGCGCCTGCGAATTTGTTGGTGCAGTCCTGGGTGCCGGAACTGAATGTCTTGCGCACACCAAGCTGGCCCAGAAAGCTGCCGAAGGACGGACCGAACAGCGCATTGAACGCATTCGGATTGCCTGAATACGCGCCCACTGCAGCCACGCCATGTGCATCAATCACCGCGCGCAGCCGTTGCGCGATTTCGCTGAGTGCTGCGTCCCAGGACACCGCTTCGAATTCGCCGTTCGGCATGCGCTTCAACGGCACGCGCAGGCGATCCGGATCGTTGTGCATGTCTGCGCCGTAGATGCCCTTGTTGCACACGAAGCCACGGCTGACCGGATGATCGCGATCCGGTTTGAGCGACAGCAAAGTGTCGCCCTGCACCGATGCAATCAAGCCACAGGCCGGCTCGCAGACGCGGCAGAAGGTGCGCTTTTCGATGATCGGTTCGGCACTGCCGGGTTCTGACACTTGCGCTTCCGACATGAACACAACTCCTGATGGAAACACCGTGAACGAGGGAACTGTGCCACGGACCCGCCGCAGGTGCCTACGCCTGCGCAATCGACCCCGCCAGCACGCTTAGATCCACGGCGCCGGCAGGGCCTCGCTGCGAAACGTCTGCTGCCCGGCGGGACGCGCCAACACCCGCTGCAAATATGCAGAGAACACCGGCCGCATACGTGCCGGATGGGCGAGGTTGCGCGTCCACCGGCACAGCAACAGTGCGTAGCCGTCCAGCGCACTGCAGGCGTCGCCCAGCAGCCAATCGCCGCCGTGGCGTTCCAGCTCGGACGCCAGTACCGCCAGCATCTCCCCAACATGGGTTTCGCTGGCGCGGCGCAACGCTGCCGCCGCATCGTCGTTCTGCACCCAGCGCTCCGGATAGAAATACAGCATCAATTCAGGCTGCAATGTATTGCCAAGCCACAGCAGCCATTTCTAGAACTGCGTGCGTTCCGGTGTGCCGAGTGCTGGCGCAAGACCAGCGTCCGCATGGCGATCGACCAGATGCACAAGAATGGCGCCGGTTTCGAACACCACCTGATCACCATCCACCAGCACAGGGATGCGACCGTTGGGATTCAACCGGAGATAGTCCGGTGAGCGTTGGCCGTTCCGGGCACGGTCCACCAACGTCAACTTGAACGGCACACCCAGCTCGTTGAGCAGCATGTGCGGCGCCATGCTCGCGTTGCCGGGGTAGTAGAACAATTCGAACATGCGCAACGCCCCCCCCTGGCGGATGGCAGATCGCGGATGGCAGATAGCGGATGGCAGATGGCTGAAGGCAAGCGTTGCTATTGGCCACCACGAATCAGGCGCCCGGGGCGCGCACCTGTATCGACATCGAAGCGGCGGGTCAGCGTGCCGTTGATCATCGTCGCAAGGTAACCGCTTGCGCCCTGCAGCAGGCGTTGGCCACCCGCCGGCAGATCGCGCCGCAGTTCGATGTCGCCGAGTTTCAGATTCGCAAAGTCGATGACATTGATGTCGGCACGCATGCCCAACGCCAGGCTGCCGCGATCGTGGAAGCCAAACAGCTGGGCGTTGCGCTGTGTCTGACGATGCACGACGTGCGGCAACGGCAACGTTTCGCCACGCTTGCGATCACGCGCCCAGTGCGTGAGCTGGTACGTCGGGTTTACGGCATCGAAGATCACCGTCACATGCGCGCCAGCATCTGACAGACCCGTCACGGTGCATGCGTCCAGCTGCATCTCGCGCACCGCATCAAGGTTGTAGTCCGAATAGTTGGTGAAGAACATCACCGCCATGTTCGTGCCGTCGCCGCCCGTGATGAAGTCGTACATGAACGACTGCAGATCGTTCTGACCCGCTTTGGCTGCAAGGGCGGCAAAGCACTCGGACTGCGTGGGCTCGTAGTCCCACTGCGCTCGTGCGTTCACAGGCGATTGAGCACTGCCGTCAGACGCATTGAAAACCTGCAGCGGATAGGTCTGCAGCGGGTTCCACGGCAGGTTCGCCACGCCGTTCTCCATGCTGCCCGGCAGCGCATGCGTCACGTTCGCCTCGCCGAGGATGGCGGCCTTGATGTCCGGCTGACGCAAGCGTGCAACCAGCTCAGGCAAGGGCAGATGCTTGAGCTGCAGGTAAGTGGGCCGCAGCGCGAAGCTGTGGTAGGTGCGCAAACTCATCACGATGCCCGTCGGCCGGCTGCCGACCTGTGGAAACACCTGCGCGCCATTGCCGTTACTGGCCTTCACGCGCGCAAGCACGGAACGCCATTTGTCGGACCAGCTGTCGACCTGAAACAGCGTGAACGTAGCCGGCCGGCCGCTGCTCTGACTGACGCGCGCGATCAGGTCGACTTCGGATTCCAGCGTGGAATGCTCCAGCGCGCCGGGTTGACCTTCGCCCAATGTGCTGGAGGGAATGATCTGAAACACACCACTGCCGGCGCGCTTCAGGGCATCCGCAATGGCCATGACTTCGACGTCGTTGGCAAACGTGCCGGGCACAGAGTCGCCGCGCACCGATCGATGGCCAATGATGCGCGATGTCGAAAAACCGACCGCGCCCGCCCGCAGCGCCTCTTCGACGATCTGCGCCATGCGCTGCAGATCGTCGCCGGTCGCGCCTTCATTCAGCCGTCCACGTTCGCCCATGACGTAGTTGCGCACAGCGCCGTGCGCAATCAACGAGCTGATGTTCAGCGCATATTCGCGACCGCCCAGGAAATCCAGATACTCGGGGTAGGTTTCCCACGCGCCCCAGGGCATGCCCTCGAACAGCGCAGTGCCGGGAATATCCTCCACACCCTCCATGAGTTCGATCAGGTCGCGCTGACCGTTGGCCGCGACCGGGGCGAACCCCACCCCACAGTTGCCCATCACAATGGTGCCGACACCGTGACTGGCAGACGGGTTCATCTCTGAATCCCAGGTGGCCTGCCCGTCGTAGTGCGTGTGGATGTCGATCCACGCAGGCGTCACGATGGCACCATCCGCAGAGATGACTTCACGCGCTGTACCGTCAATGTGCCCACCGACGGCGACAATGCGCCCATCCTGCACGGCGACATCGCCGACAATGCCAGGCGCGCCCGTGCCATCGATAATCGTGCCACCGCGAATGATGTAATCGAACATATGTCTGCGCCTCACTCAAACATTACAAGCGACGAGCCGAGCCTTCCGCCGCACCAGACGGAACAGGAGCCGGAACCGGAAACGGAGCCGGTCGATCGTGCAACCGCGGCCGATACTACACGCCCGCATGGCGGCGGCCTGCCTGACGATGCCGGCCGCCGCGAGCACGCTATTCGCGCCCTGCACGCAGATGCAGACGCAGACGCAGATGCACCGCAGGGTCACAGCATTACTTCGCTGCTCGGGCTGGTCGCTCTGCTGCTGCGGTTCGATCGCGAGCGCCTGCCTTCGTCGCCGGTCTTTCTTATGCTGCTCGGCACAATGATTGCCGCAGGCTGGGTGTTGCTCGACGCGTATGTGCGGCGGCCTGTCGTGGCGTTCCAGCCGTCCGCGTTCGTGGACCTGTCCTGGTTTGCGCTGGCCACGCTTGCCGTCGCCGCGCTGGCAAGCGGGCTCGGTCGCGGCCGGCTGCCCTACACACGTGCGCTGCTGCTCATCATGCTATGTGTCCCTGCGTGGGTATTGCTGTACAGCCTTGTGCCGCCCTGGGCGGAGCTCGATGCAACACACGCACTGACACGTGCCACACCCGCGGGTCTGCCGCCTGGCCAGCTGTCGGTACTTGCAGTGTGCGCGTGGGCGGCGCTGGTGCTGCTGCGCGGCCTGTACAGCCACCTGGCACGACGGGCATGGCCGGTGTGGTTCACGCTGCTGCTTGCAGGGGCATTGTTCAGTGAAGCTTCGACCGCGCTCGGTGCGTATCCAGCCTTCTGGACCAACGCCGATGACCAGGCTGCGCTTGCCGAGCACGAAGCGGACCTGAACGGCGCCGCAGACGATGAACTATGGCAACGCGCCAACGCGTTGCTGTTCAGCCAATCTGCGCGCATCGATCGTGCGCTCGCACAGTTGCCTCCTGCTGACAACGGCGGCAGCAAAGTGTTCTTCGTGGGGTTCGCCGGCTACGGCGATCAGAAGGTGTTCGCCCACGAAATCGGCACGGCGCAGGCGGCGCTCGAAGCGCGCTTCGACATTGGCCCGCGGGCAGTGCAGCTGGTGAACGATCGCCGTGATCCGGACAGCAAACCGCTGGCAAGCGTATCGGCGCTGCGGCACACATTGCTCGGCCTGGCGGCACACATGAACCTCGACAGGGACGTGCTGGTGCTTGCCCTGTCGTCGCACGGCAGCGCCGATGCCTCCATTGCAGTGACCAATGGCGATCTGCCCTTCGATGACCTGCACGCTGACGAACTTGCAGCGGCGCTGAAGGCGTCCGGCATCAAGTGGCGTGTGATCGTTGTATCAGCCTGCTACGGCGGCAGCTTCATTCCGGAATTGAAGGACGCCAACACCATTGTGCTGGCCGCTGCTGCTGCGGACCGCACATCGTTCGGTTGCGCGGATGACCGCGAACTCACCTACTTCGGCGAGGCGTTCTATCGGGATGCACTTCCACGGGCGGCGTCGTTGCGCGACGCATTCAACTCGGCCGCTGCGGCCATCCACAGGCGAGAACAACAGGAGCAGCTGACCCCATCATTGCCTGCAGCCTGGTACGGCAAGGCGATCGAGGCGCACATCGCGCCGCTGCTTCTGCCGGGTCGGTGAATGTCGGACGCTGCAGCCTTGCGGCATGCACTGGGCCAAGCGTCGGGACGCGCAACACGTGCAACAGCGATAGCCGAATGCGCAATGCGAGCGTGGACGCAAAGCCTGACGCCATGCGATTGTGCGGCCTTTCCACGCCGCGACAATCTTCCATGCAACGTCCTGCGCTCGTATCGCTTATCGGAATCCTTCTTGCCGCCTGCGCGGGCAGCCCGGGCGTGCCGAGCACCCCGTCCAGCCAGGCAGCCACAGCACCGCAGCAGGTGATGACACCTGCGCCAACCGCCGTCGACTTCATTGCCGAGGCCGTCGCCGACAGCAGCAGGCCCGCAGAAGACAGTGCGCGCGATGCGCAGCGCAAGCCCGCGGACATGCTTGTGTTTGCGCAAGTGCAACCAGGTCAGCGCGTGCTCGATCTCATCCCGGGCACTGGCTATT
>CAMAVY010000162.1 GCA_945861675.1 Klebsiella pneumoniae
TGCTTCCGCAAGCGCGAGTACGCAGAAGCCTACTGCCGCATCTCCAGCTACCTGCAAACAATGGCCAACCGCGGATACAACCCCCTCGTCGCCATCCAGATGGCAATGTCCGGAGAGATCTACTCGTCCGTGGGGGGCGAGTAGTTACATTGCCGCTTTGTCGGATGCGATCTCCTTCAATGCGCCACACCTGGCCTGGTCGGCCATCGCAATGCCGCAACTGCACGCGCGCACCATCAGTCTGCGCAAGCGTCCGTGCTTGCGGTGCATTGATGTCGAGGCACATGTCACCCTGGCGGATAAGCACCCCGTGGTCTGCCCGTGTGTCAGCTGATGAGACGAGCGGGCATAGTGCAGACCAAGCCAGCGCGAGCAGACCGAGCAGGCCCGAACTGTGCATGCGACGGCGTTGGATGATGGCAGCGGAACGTCGATGCAGCGGCACAATCAGGTTTCCGTCAGGTGGTGTCGTGCAGAGTAGCCGAAGGCGCCGGCTGCGGTGTACAGCGGTGCGCCGCACACCGAGCTTGCCGGGTTGGTGGCGCCAAGGCAGCAAGGAACTTCTGACCAACACATGTCGGATGAAAACATGTCGGACGAACACATGTCGGATGAAGCACGCTCGGAACAGTACATCCTCGATGGTTCACGGCAGTGGGCCGAAGCACTGGCCAGCGGCAACGTAGTCGATGTCGAACGGATCGTTGCCGACGACTTCGTCGGTGTTGATCCCTTGGGCAATGTCTACGACAAGGCAGCGCTCATCGAGAACGCGCGCGCAGGACCGAAGCAGTTTGCCTTGAACGAGATTGGCCAGGTGACGGTGCGGTTCTTTGGCGAAACGGCTGTCGCGCAGGGCGAAGAAAGCTGGGTCCGACACCAGGGATCGCCGCGCCGTGGGCGATTCGTCTGGCTGGACACCTGGGTTCGGCGCAATGGCGTGTGGCAGATCGTGGCGGCGCAGGATGCGATTGCAGTTGTTGGCGTGCGCGAAGATGCCGTCAGCCCAGCAAGCGCGACAGATCCACCCCAGCCTCCGTGAGCGCCGTACCGCGATTCGGCAACACTGCATCCGCGCTGCCGGGCTTCAGGTACTCAAACAACGGCGACAGAACCGATTCGAGATGTGTGCGGCCATTGATATCGGTCTAGTCTTCATCGAAGCGTTCAAGTTCGTCGGCGGGAAACAGATCGCCGTACAGCCCGCCACGCACGGGGAAACCGACCAGTAGCACGCTGTTGCCGCGGCCATGATCGGTGCCGCTGTCGCCGTTGCCGCGCAGCTGGCGGCCGAACTCGCCAGAGAACATGAACACCATCTGGCCGCTCATCGAGCTGGGTAGGGTGCGATAGAGGTTCGCCATGGCACCGTTGCTGCCAAACATGTCGCGGTACTTCGGTTCGACTTCCTCTTTCTGGATGTCGTGCGAGTCCCAGCTGCCAAATGCCAGCGATGCCGTGTGAAAGTCCAGCTCGGAGGTCGCCGACAGGGCGTAGTAGAGGTTGCGGAATTGCGCCGCAAGCGGTCGCGTGGCGAGTGCCGTGGGCCCGTTGAGCATCGCGCTGATTTCAGCTGGCACCGTCAGTGCATCGAACTTCGGGCGCAGCTTGTCGCCCAGCGTTTGCAGCAGTTGCTCATGCCCCAGCAGCTGGCGCTGTGGCGCGGCCGCCGGCAGCGTGCTGTCCAGCGCTGCGTAGTACTGGCGCAGCGCTCTGTTGATACCTTTCGCCGTTGCATCTGCATCGTCAGCCGGCTCGAACAGGCCAATTGAACGCGGGTCTGACAATGTCACAACGCGTTGCGTACCGGGCACCAACGGCGCATCGGGATTGCGGTTGAAGCAGAACGACCGGGGTGTGTTGGTCAGTGACATCACCTGATTGTTGGCGAGGTCCGCAAGCCTGCCGCCCCAGCCGGTCGGTGGTGCGGAGACTTGCGACAGCGTGCGATCCGCACTTTCCCAAACGCGCTGCGTGTGCTCGTGGTCGCGGCTTTCAGCGCCGATCACATTGGCGATGATGGCCACATGCCCCGCACGCCACATGTCGCCCAGCCAGTCGCAACCTGAAAGCATGCCGAACTCGGTTTGTCCTGAGCTGAAGTGCGCATAGCCGTTCTGCCATTTGTTGGCGAGTGCAGTGGCGCTGGACTCGATGCCGAACGCGCGCGCGCGACCCTCATAGAAGCGGTAGCCGTAGCTGCTGGTCACGCTGTCGAACGCGGGCGGAAACATGTGTCTGAAGTCGGGACCACCCAGCATCATGCTGTGCACCAGCAACGGGTGTGGCAATGTGGGCAGGTCCGCGTTCGCGCGGCGCATCAGTCCTGTAACTGGCAGCAGTGCGGCCAGACCGGCTGCACCTCGCAGTAGGCGCCGTCGATTCATAGCGACCTCCCTTGAAGCACGAAGAACCAGGGCGTGGCGGTAATGAAGTTCACGCCTTGCCCAACCAGCGCGTTGGCGATGTGGCGCGCGTCGCCGTTGGCACTGTCCAGCGCCAGCTCGCGGTCGCCAAGCGTTGCGACGAGATCGACCAGTGCGGGAGTGCCTGCGATCTCGGAAGCGGTGTACACGCGGTCGGGCTGAGTTCCGTTGGTGGCAACGGTAGCGAAGTCAACGCCGCTGCTCAGCATTGACACCAATTGCGCTTGTTCCAGGACACCGTAGCGCGCATGCCCGTCAGCGATGAATCGTTGCCACAGCCAGCGTGCAACGTTGCCAACGCGATACTTGTTGTCGGCGCCACGTGGAATCGCCGTGCGCCAGTCCTTTTCCTGCGGACCGACGCCGGGCTGCTCGTAGGTTGGCCGGGCATAGCGATACCAGGTTTCCACGCTGCGGTTGAATGCCGTGCGAAACACCGCACTGGAAGCTGCGGCGTCCGTGCCGCGTTGCCCCCCGAACACATTGTTGGCGGGTTTGAATGGTTCAACGCCTTCTTCGGTGAACTGCCGGAAGCCGTACAGGTCGGCATACACCTCGGCATTGCGCAGCGTCATCAGATTTACCGCAAGCAGATTGCGCTCGAAGCTGTTGAGACGCTTCACGCGCCGAGCTGTGTGGAACACGGGTGAAATGGCGTAGTCGCGCAGGAAACGCATCAGGTCCTTGCGCTGCATGGCCCGCCAGGCGCGGCGCAGTTCCGCAATCGCGGCGGCGTCGAGGTTGTCGTCGGCCAGGCCTTGGATGAGCAGCACGGGCAGGTTGTCCAGGCTTTCGCTGTTCGCCACTGCCACTGCAGCCAGGCGGCGGATCTTCTCCTGCGCATTCGCGCCACTGATATTGGTGCCGAGGATGCGCAGGTCGTTGGGGTCGTGCAGTTCGTTCGAATAGGTTGGCGCGGGCGCAAGGAAACCGTTGTCCATGAATGCAACGCGAATGCCAGACAGCGCGCGGGCCGTGTTCTTGATGGTCACCGCTTCGTGTTCGGTGGGATTGCCGCTACCCAGAATGCCGAAGAAAAGCTGGTGGAACTCGCGTGCGAAGTCTTCGTTGCCAAAGAACTGCCCACCGATATACACATTGCGGTGGTGGCCGTACTGCACGGCGATGGCGGTTGCGATGGCTGCGTTCGCGAGCACCTGATCGTAGGCATCGTTGCGCGCCAGGCCATCCACGATGTCGTCGAAGTAGCGCAGCATGGCGGCGTCCTGCACATTGCCCAGGGTTTGATGCACTGCCATGTGGTAGTTGGTCTCGAAGAAGCCGATGCGCATGCGCACAGGATTCACGCCGTACAACACGCTGCCGAAGCTCCAGGTGAGGTCGGGCGCCACTCCTTGGCCCGGGTTGTCCAGTTTGAAGAACGGCCGATACGCTGCGGCTATGCGGTTCATGGGATCTGCGCTTGCGAAGTGCGCTGCGAGTGCATTCAGGCTGCTGTTGTTCTGGCCGATTGCGTCGCTGTTTTCAGGTGGCGATATTTTGCTGTGGGTGGGCGTGAGCACAAGCATCTCGTCGATGGCTGTGCGCGGGGACATGTCGGCCCAGGCACGAATCTGTGTGTCACTTGCGTGACCACCGAAAGCGAAGGTGTGCAGTACCTGACGTACGGCAGTCTCGTCCCACGCGGCGTCGCTGACGATCGTGAAGAGACTGGTAGGCCCAGGCGGTGGAGGCGGTTGCGGCGGTGGATCGTTGGTTGCTGCTCCGCCACCACCCCCGCCGCAGGCGCTGAGCAGCCCTGCAAGCCCTGCGATAAGCAGTGTTAATCGAATACTGGTGCGGTAGCGCATGTCCTGCCTCGTGCGGTGAGACCTTGCCTGCAGGTAGCGGGGCGCCGGCGCTTTGCCCCGATACACCAGTACCGTGTGCTGAGCGCCGATCAGGTTTACCCGGCGCTGCCCTGGCTTCCTGCATTGCGCTTCACTTGGGCCCCGCGCAGCCATGTAAGAAGCGCAGCCATGTAGCAAGCGCAGCCATGCACCAGGCGTAGCCATGCAACACTTGATGTATGTGTGCGACTGCCCACTTTGACCACGAGCACAGGAAGGGAAGCAGCAGATTGGAGAAGCGATCAGGCATGGAATCCGACATGCAATCCGACAATGCGGCGCAGCCACACCATGAGGCTGTAGGCCGCGATGTGTTTCAGGAAGGTGCGGGCGTGTGGACGCTCAACCGCCCCGTCAGCAATCAGCAGGGCTATTCGCTGCTCGGGTTCGTGCTGCCGCACGGCGTAGACCAGCGACTGCATACGCCCATTACGGCAGCGCTGGTGGCCGTGCGATACGGCGGTCGCTACCTGGTCGGTTGGAATCGTTCGCGACGGCGCTGGGAACTGCCTGCGGGCGGCATCGAGTGGGGCGAGTCGCCGGAGGCCTGCGCACTGCGCGAGCTCAAAGAGGAGTCGTGCCAGGTGCTTCCCAGCGTGCGCAACTGTGGGCTGGCGCAGGCGCGGCGATCAACCGGGTTTCACAAATACACCGCGTTGTTCTTCGCCGAAGTGGACCGGTTGCAATCGTTCAAGCCGAACAGTGAATGGTCGCGCATAGAAACCTGGGACCTGAATGCACGTGCGCGGGACTTCGATCCACTGGATCGATTGGTGCTGCAGTACTGCGACCGGCTTGTCGGGCGAAGCTAGCCGCACGGGAAACACGCACATCGATCAGAGGCCGACCAGCGGGTGCCGCTTGATAGGCCACGCGGTGCAGGCGCCGCGGTTGAACGTTGTGTAGTCCGCATCGGTGAATGCATCGCTGAACTGCACCTGGCTGCGCATGACGGCGCAGCGTTCCTCAGTGCTGATGAAGCGTGTATCGCTTGCGAGCTTTGCAACCACAGCGTCAACCGTCACGGCTTCGGTGGCCATGCGCATGCCGCCGCCGTTGACTGAGTCCAGGAGCAGGTACTTGGGCGCGTTGGCTGCGCTGCGCCATGTGGTCCATTCGGGCAGTGTGCCGCGCAGTCCGCGGCCCGGCGCGCCGCTGCGTGCGAATTGCGTCCAGTAGGAACGCATCTGTTCGGACAGACGGCTTGCAGACGCCACATCGCTGAACATGCTGCTGGTGAAGTATCCGAGATCGGTGAAGCCGAACACGAACAGCAGTTCGACTGCGTGCGACGCGCCGAGCAGTTTCGCCAGGTCCAGCCAGAACAGATTGCCCTGCTCATCCCAGTCGAAGCGGTAGCCGTAGATGTCGTTGGCGCCGCTTGCCTGCAGGGCCATCAACGGTTGGTCTACGCCGCGCGCTTTCCAGAGCAGGCCACCGTATTCGCCTTCGAGGTCGAAGCCACGTTGGTCGCGAACGCCCACCGGCATGCCGAACACATGGCGAATGTTCGACGACGCGAACATGGCGAACAGCTTGGTTTCCTCGCGGTTCGTGCCGGCGATGGTGGGTACTGCGATGTGCTTGCCGGGAGTGGCCAGTGCCAGCAGCGGATCCATGTCGACGATGACATGCCCATCGCGAATGATCTGCGGCACGCTGTACATGGCGCCAAACCCGTCGCGAAATATGGCGAGCAGTTGTGCCGGCGTCTTTGACCGCAAGTAGGCCTCGATCTTCGCGACAGGCATGGCTGCAAGCGCGGCTTTCGCTGCAGCGCGATCTGTCGCAGTGCCGTCGGCCAGCAGGTATTGCAGCAGCAGTTCGTTGGTGCCGCCGGCCTGCCGCGGATTTACGTCTGCAAAGCCCTCGGCCTCCGCGCGTGGTGTGCTGACCAGCACGCCGCTTTGGGCAATGGCGCGTTGAAACAGCCCTTCTGCCAGTGGCGACAACAGCAATGCATACACATCGATGCCGCCCGCTGATTCACCGAACACGGTGACATTGTCGGGGTCGCCACCAAATGCAGCGATGTTGTCGTGCACCCAGTGCAGTGCCTGCAGCGTATCCAGCGTGCCGAAGTTGCCGGACGCATCGGCAGGATGGGTGGCGCTGGCGCGCAACGCAGGATGACTGAACCAGCCGAGCACGCCGAGCCGATACTGAATGGCCACAACGATGACATCGCCATCCACGGCCAGCCGCGAGGCGTCGTAGACCATCGCGCTGCCCATCGAGTTGCCGCCGCCATGGATCCAGACCATCACGGGTTTGCGCTTCTTCGAACCGGGCAGTGTTTGCGGCGTGAGTCGCGGCGCATAGATGTCCAGATACAGGCAGTCTTCGCTGCCCTTGACCTTGCTTGCGTCGCGCAATTCCAGTTGCACGCACTCGTTGGCCGACGTGACCGCCTTGCGTGTGCCGGTCCAGTTGCCGGGCGGGCGCGGTGCGCGCCAACGCAAGGCGCCAACCGGCGGCGCCGCAAATGGCACGCCTTTCCACACATGCGCTGCGCGGTCGGGGTGTGCGTAACCGATGACGACGCCGTGCTGTGTGGTTCGAACTGAAGTGAGGTCGGCCTGGGGTGTTGGCTGCACCGCACCGCTGCAGCCTGTGAGACCCAGCAGCAGTAGGACCGGGAGTGCTGCGGCGACGCGCCGATGGCGCAGCGGTGGCAGCAACTGCAGAGCGCTGAGCATCGGCCACCCGGGACATGGAAAGTGCCGCCAATACTGCCGGCTTGCCTGCCGCGAGAGAAGCCCGGGCCGAGTCCGCACCTTCCAGATATCAGGAAAATCTCAGACTTGTGTCATGACCCTGCACGGAGGGCAGTCCAGCGTGCGACGGGCGTCGAACAGCTTGGCGGGAACCATCAGCCGAGGTGTCGGCACGCCGCAGGACTGCTGCCCAGACGATCCATGCAACTGATACAACTCGAGACACAGCCCCGTGAAATCGTTTCTCGCGAGAGCCGGCGTGATTATCCTGCTCGTTGTCTGGGCACAACTGGCCGATGCGGTATCGATCGCTACCGTGTTTCTTACGGGTCCGGAGTTCCGTGTCGATAACGAGTCCTTGCTAAGCGGGCACGCATCGGCGGAGCTTGGTGGCGGCGGGACGGAAGGCGCGGGCTCATTCAGCTACGTAGGCTCTGCTTACGCCGACACGGCGCGCGGTGCACTTGGTGTGGCGGCGACAGCCACAGGTTCCGGTTACGACGTCAGCAGCGATCGGATCGTTATTCATTCGCAAGCCGAGTTCGCAGACGTGCTGACGTTCTCGACCGATGGGACCGTGACCATACGACTGGCCGTGCAGGGCAGCTTCGCATCGGTGTTCCGCGGGCAGATGACTTCAAACGCGGAGCTCTTTGTCGCCGGCATGGGAGCGACCCAAACAGCGAGTACATTCTGGCGCGGTGGTCACTCGGTGCTCAATGTGAGCACCCGTGAGCGTGTCATCTCCGATCTTCCGAGCAACTACGTCGTCTGGCTGGGAGTCTACGTTCACCGCGACTGCTGCCGTGCCGATGCCGGTGGATGCGTTCCTTGAGGTTTTTGTCGCGCCGCCGGAGACAGGTACGGCTCAAGCACTCTTCGATCACACGGCCCAACTGATGATCTTCAAGCCCGCAGGCATGCGCGTCACATCCCGCAGCGGCAACTTCTTCGTCGGCGACACGGTAGTGGCCCCAGTAGTGTCCAACGTCGCAGAGCCTGCGGGTTGGCACATGGGGCTGCCGAGCCTGCTTGCGCTGCTGGGTGTGTCGAGGCGCCGGCTGCGCAGCTAGGGCCCCGCGCACGACGGCCCCTGCTGTTACTTCCCGTTCAGCCGTGCCACAACCGGCGCAAACGACTCCATCGCATTCTCGCCGACCGTGACATAGGAGATGCCATAGCGTTCGCGGCGTTGCTGCAGGGTTTCGCAGATGCTGTCGATGGTGCCGATCAATGCATGTGGATGCGCCGCCACTTGTTCCGGCGTAAGGCCGAAGCCGGCCGCGAAGTTGGCCAGCACGGGCGCGGGATCAGGCACGACAAAGGTGAAGTACGCGCCGACTTCAATTTCGATATCCGCAAAACGCGCACCGGCGCCCGCGCGAATCCAGGCAATCTTCTTGTCGGTTTCCTCGTCGGTAGACGTCGACAGACCATCGGGCCCGATCACGCCGCGGCGGTTGTTGAAGTTCAGGCTGACGATGTCCGACTCGCGGCCCGCAAGTTTCAGAATGCGCTGGCTGCCGCCGCCGATCATGAGCGGTGGAAGCGGGCGTTGGATCGACTTGGGGATGCCTTCGAAGTCGCGCCACTGCACCGTGTTGTTGTTGATGTCCGCGTGGCCTTCGCCGCCGAACTTGCGGAAGGCGGCGATCACGTCTTCAAGACGGTCGATGCGCTTGCCCGGCGGATCGAACGGAATACCGGTGGCGTGGTACTCCTCTTCAAGCCAGCCGGCGCCGAGCCCGAACTCCAGGCGACCGTCGGACAGGAAATCGATGGTCATGGCTTCTTTCAGCAGCACCATCGGAATGTGGTAGTCCACGCAGAACACGCGGCAGCCGATCTTCAGTGTCTTGGTCACTGCAGCGGCGGTGGCCATTGCGGGGATGGCCGCGAGGTTCTGTGGTGGGTGATTGGTCTTCGCCAGTGCAGGCCCTGGGCCGAGCAGGTGGTCGGCAAGGTGCAGCGCGGAATAGCCGAGTGCTTCGGCCGCGCGGGCGCGATCCATCCATTGTTTGCCGGATTCGGCGTTGAACGATTGCACCGCGAAACGAAACGGTCGGGCCATTGCGTTGACTCCACTGGGTCAGGTAGATGAATTCGCGCCGTCCCTGGCGCGTAGATGCATTGGAATGCCGAGATCGCGACACCGTCACGGTGTGCGATCAGGGCGAACCACTCTCAAAGCGAACCGTCCTTAAAGAGAACCATTGTTCGCGCAGTACTTCAGACCGCGGCGCAGCAGTTCGTAGTACTCAGGGACTGCCCACGAGCCTTTTTCCACGGCAGGGTAGTAGTCCATGAGCGGCTGCATGTCCCAGTGCCCGCGGCAATGGCCGAGGTTCAGGTACACCACTTCGCCTTTCTCCACCTGATGCAGGTAGTACACCGGACGCGGATCGTTATCCGGCCAGGCTTCCTGCACGAACCCTTTGCAGGGGCCGCTATAGGTGGTTTCCAACAGGTGATGCAGCTTGCCCTTGATGGTGCACAGGTACAGCTCGTCGTCGGCTTCGAACTCGTTGATGCCTTGCACCAGCGGGTGGTTCGGATCCGACACCCGCACCTTGAACGGCATGATGGGTGGGTGCGCAGCGAACTGCGTGCCCAGGGTTTCCATCATGATCGGTGCTTCGTCCGGACAATCCACCCCTGCTTCGATGAAGCGCAGGATGGAGTTGGTGCCATGCAAGGCAAACCAACGCTTGCCGCCTGCCACATACGCACGCAACGCTTTCTGCTGTGCTTCGGTCGGGATGACGTTGCAGGTGTAGGTGACCAGGAAGTCCGACGCCGCAATGGCTTCAACGTCGTGGAAGTCGTGCGCCACCTGCACCCGGATATTCGGGTGCTCGGCGAACAGCTTCAACAACTCCAGGCGTGCGAAGTCGATGTCGTGGTAGTCGCCAGCTGCGACGAGATACGCACGGATCTTCTTCGGTGGCGCTTCTTTTTCCGGAGCAGGTGCGGCGGCCATCTTAGAACTGGATCCGCTTGGTCAGGCCGCCGTCGATGACAACGTTGGTGCCTGTGGTGAAGCCGCTGCGCGGGCTGACGAGCAGTGCAACGGTTGCAGCCACTTCAGCAGCCGTGCCCATACGACCCAGGGGGATTTGCGCCAGGATGGAATCGTAGAAGGCGGTCATGCCCTTCTTGATGTTGTCCCATGAACCACCCTCGATCATGATCGGGCCAGGGCTGACGGTGTTCACGCGAATGCCCTTGGGCGCCAGATCCTGCGACAGTGCGCCGGAGTACTGAATCAACGCTGCCTTCAACGCGTTGTAGGGGCCAGCCTGAATGAACTTCTCCAGCGCTGCGGTGGTGGAGATCATCACGATGTTGCCGTTGGCCGACTTCTCGAGGTACGGCAGGCTGGTGGTGACAAGACGCACTGCACCCAACATGTCGTAGTCGAAATTGTTCTGCCAGCCTTTCTCGCCTTGGCCGCCGCCCGGGCCGCTGACGTTGGACACCACGATGTCGATGCCGCCGAGTGCATCGGCCGACGCCGCCACCCACGCCTTCAGTGCATCGCCGTCGCCGACGTTGACCGACTGACCAAAGGCCTTCACGCCTTTTGCAGTGAGTGCGGCAACCGCCGCCTTCACTTCGTCTTCGTTACGCGCGCAGATTGCGACGTCGCAGCCTTCGTCGGCCAGCGTGTCGGCGATGGCGCGGCCGATGCCTTTCGTGCCACCGGTGATCAGTGCGCGATTGCCTTTGAGTTTGAGATCCATGTGTGCTCCTCGTCTTTCGTTCTACAGGTATGGGACAGGGTTTCTAAACAGACAGCTTTTCTACAGGTCCTGGGTGCAGGGTTGCATGCAGTGGGGGGGAACCGTCGTTCGTTGGACCCGCGAGGCTCAAGGAAGCCGCTGCCGGATGCAAGAGCGAGA
>CAMAVY010000163.1 GCA_945861675.1 Klebsiella pneumoniae
GTGTGTAACGGTCGACATAACGACCGGCGATGATCAGGTCCTGCTCTTCGGTGCGCCCATCCACCTGTGCATGAATGCGATGAAAGGCATGGAAGTACACCTCGCCGAAGGCCTCATCACCTTCCACCTCAATGTGTGCTTGTCCGAGCATGTGGTGGTTGGCGAGATGGTCTTTCAGTGCGACCTGGCAAAAATCCACGAAGGCATTGCCGCCGCCCTGAAAGAAGCCGTAGTCAGTCGTGGCATCGTCGTGAAAGACCGTACGCATGATGTCTGCATCAAGCCGATCCAGACCGCGCATATAGCGAACGGACAGTTCCCAGATCTCCTGTTTGTCGACGACCGCCTGCATTCGCGCTTCAAGTGTGCTCATGGTTTCTCCAGATATTCATCGAGTGTCACGTGGAACCGATGGACTCGCGCGTCCTGATATAGGCAAAGTGTGGCCCAGCGACAGATACCCAGTCCATCCAAGCAGGAACGAGCGGCCTTCATCCACATGAAACATCCAAAATGTACCCTGCGTTCGTACAGAACCTCACCAAGCAACCGACGAAGGCGATGACACCTCGCCGCGGTCAGGGACCGTGGCACATCCAAACTCGAGCAGCCTCCGCACACACCACGTTGGACGCGGACCTCTGATGTCAAACCCACCGGAGCGGCAACCATGACGATGACGAAACTTCACAAGGCGATACGCGGCCTGGCGTTTGCCAGCCTCACACTCATGGGCAGCGCTGCGCTGCCAGCCTGGAGCGCTGACCACGGCGACGGCCCACGCGCGTCGAACGACCAGGCGGCAGACATCGCCGATGTCTACTTCTTCCTGGATCCGAACGACCCGACGATGGCCGTGATCATCGGCACCACGCGCGGCTTCATCGTGCCGGCAGAGGCGGTCAACTTCGGGATTTTCGATCCGGGCCTGCGCTATCGCTTCGGCATCGAGAACAGCGGCGATTCAGTGCCCGATCGCTTCATCGACGTGACATTCGGCCCACGCACCAGCAACGCAACTGCGCAGGCGGCAACCATTGCCATCAGTAACGGACGCCGACGGGCCTCAGAGGCAACCGCGCCTGCCACAAACCCATCGCTTGCCGCCACAGCGCCGGCACCCGTCGTGACCAGTCTCGGCGGTGGCGTCAGCTTTTTCGCTGGCGAAGTGGATGATCCGTTTTTCTTCGACATCCCAGGCTTCAACCGCTTTGTCGCCTCGGTGCTCAGCGGGACACCCGACGCCACACGGCTTGATCGTGGCCGCAACTCATTCGCAGGCTACAACGCCATGGCCATTACCATCCGACTGCCGGTCACTATGCTGAAGGCGTCGGGCAACATCGTTGGCGTGGACTATTCGACACAGCGACTCGACATGAAGGCGAACAACCGCGGCGACCGCAACGCGGCACCTGGCTTCATTAACGTGGACCGCATGGCAACACCGGCGGTCAACGTTGCCCTGGTGCCCTTCGCGCAGAAGGACGCCTACAACTCGGGTAACTCGATCCTTGATGCTCGCGGCGTGTATGCACCTGGCATCGTGGCAACACTCACTGCCCTTGGCACCAATTCCGCCAACATCAATGCGCTTGCTGGCATTGCTGTGGCGAAGGGTGACTTCGTGCGCATGAACGTCACCATCGCCAATGCCGGCCCCGGCGGCGGCAACAACGCAGGCGCAGGCTTCCCCAACGGTCGACGCCTGCAGGACGATGTGATCGACACCGAACTCAACATCATCACCAATGGCCTGATTACTGCGGGCGATCACGTGGATGCGAACGATGTGACGTTCCGCGACACCTTCCCCTTCGTCGCAGCAGCACAACAACCGCGCGAAGGTGCCGGCAACGTAGACGACAACACGCGCAACTGACAACACACGTAAGTGGGGCGCAAGCCGACAGCGGGATCTGAAGACATGCGATTCAACACTCATGCGCTTCTGCTTGCGTGCCCGCGCATGCACTGGCGGATGGTGTTGACCAGCATGCTCTGCATCTTTGCTGTCGGCTTCTTTGCTGCCGGGTGGGCCAATGCAGACACTGCACGTTCTGTCCGCAGTTCGCAGCCGAATGCAGCGATAGCGTTTCTCGAAGACAAGGTCGCCAAGGATCCGGAAGACGTTGTCGCCCTCAACATGCTGGTCGTGCGCTACCTCGACCAGTTGCGCGATGGCGGCGACGACCGCGACCTGGAACGCGCACAGACCTTTGCAAAACGCTCATTTGACGCGCTGCCCGCGCGCGTAAACCCGGCCGGCGCAGCAGCACAGATCAGCGTTGATCAGGCCGCCCATCGTTTCGAACAGGCACGGGCTGGCGCGGCCGACCTCGTTGCCGCACTGCCCGGCAAAAGCGGCCCACACAAACAACTGGGTGATGCGCTGCTGGAACTGGGTCGCTACGACGAAGCGGCCGCGGCCTTCGCCAAGGCGCGCACGATTGAAGGCAGCAGCGTGGACACAGAGAGCCGCGCGGCGCGGCTCGCCATGCTGCGTGGGCAAACCGCACAGGCCAGACGCCACCTGCAAACGGCCCTGTCGTTGGCCAGGTCCATGTCGCTTCCAGCACCCGAACTCATTTCCTGGTGCTTCGTGCAACTGGGCCAGTTCGAATTCAGCCACGGCAACTGGGCCGAGGCCGAAGCCAATTACAAGCGTGCGCTGAAGGCGCAACCCGGCAGTTTGCTGGCCCAGGAGCATGCGGCGGAACTCACCGCCGCAAGAGGCGACTACACGAAGGCGATCGCCGCCTACAAGGCAGTGCTTGCCGTATCTGCAAGACCTGAGTTTCGCCAGGCGCTGGGCGACATGTACACCTACGCCAAGCAACCCGAGCAGGCCGCACATTGGTATGCCGAAGCACTCACCGGCTACATGGCTTCGATCAATGCCGGGCACGTGCACTACCAGCATCATCTCGCTGGCTTCTACACCGACTCGCAACCGGACGGCGCCGCCGCCGTGCGTTGGTCAACGAAAGACCTGGCGCTGCGCAAGAGCGCCGCCGCCCACGACGCGCATGCCTGGGCGTTGTACATCAACGGCCAGTTCCGCGAAGCCGACGTTGCCGCACGCAAGGCAGTGCAGTGGGGCACCCAGGATGCACATGTGCTTTATCACGCGGGCCTCATCGCCACGCGCACCGGCGATGTCGCGCGTGGCGCAGCATTGCTGCAGCGCGCGCTGAGGGCCAACCCGCGCTACAACAGCCTTCACGTACACCGATGACGCGTATCCGTTGCTGCAGGGCCACGATGCTGGTTGTCATCGCAGCGCTGCTGCATGCAAGCGTTGCACATGCCCACCCGGTTGCGCAGGGCCAGTTGGTTGTTGCCGTCGGCGACACCGCTGTGTCCGTGCAGGCAACCGTCGCGCTGGAACAGGCCATCATCGCAAACGCATTCGGCACCGAAGGTCAGCCGGCGGGCTCGACCGCTGCCATGTTGAAGCTGCACGGGGACTATCTTGCGCGGCACATGCGTGTGCTTGCAGACGGACAGCACCTTGGCGTTCGCGTCGTTGATGTCCCGGCGGAACCAGGGGCCGGCACACAGAGCGTGACGTATGCGCTCGAATACCGCCTGCCACCGCAGCCTGCTCACTCGGCCCGCACGCCTGAACTGCGCATCGAACAGGATGTGCTGAACGAGATTGAGTTCGCGCCCGGCAATCGCTGGGAGGCCACTTATGTCATGCAGGTGGATGGCGTGCCCGGTCAGCAGCAGCAGCGACGTCTACTGACGTCCGAATCGCCGCTCGTGTTGCGCGATGCGACGGCCGCTGCACGCCCGATACCAAGCGCTGCGCCACCTGCCAAACCGCTGCCGGCAGCAGTGCCAGCGCCCGCCGACAACGCGCTGCTCCTGCGCGACTACTTCCGCTTCGGCGTGCTGCACATCCTGACCGGCTACGACCACCTGCTGTTCATCGCCGCGTTGGTACTGGCCACCGTCACCCTTTGGGATGTGATCAAGATCGTCAGTGTTTTCACACTGGCGCACAGCCTGACGTTGACGTTGTCGGTGCTCAACATCCTGCGGCTATCCGAACACATTGTTGAGCCCGTCATTGCGGCCAGCATCGTGCTGGTGGCACTCGACAATCTGCTGCGACCCGGATCGAGCCGAAGCAACGGGCGCCTGGCCATTGCGTTCGCCTTCGGGCTGTTCCATGGCCTTGGCTTTGCAGGCGGACTGCTGAGCGCCATGCAGGACCTGGGCGGGGCCACCGTGGCCATGGCCATCATCGCGTTCAGCGTTGGCGTGGAGTTGGGCCACCAGTTCGTTGTGCTGCCGTTGTTCGGGCTGCTGGCGCTTTCGCGCCGACACGCGCCGCTGCAGCGCACCGAGCGTTCCGCAGTGCAGAGGTTTGCACTGCGCTACGGGTCCGGCGCGATCCTGCTCGCAGGCTCAGCGTATCTGTTTGCTGCGCTTCGGATGGTCTAGGCGGGATTGAATCAACGCCGCGCGTGCGGAAAGCGGCCGCGCGTTACGGCCCGCCCGACACATCAAGGAACTGCCCGGTGATCCACGCGGCAGCAGGTGAAGCAAAGAACACCGCTGCGGCCGCACAGTCCTCGGGCGTGCCTGTGCGCCCGAGCGGAATTGTCTTGGCAAACATGTCCTGTGCTTCCTGCTCACCGATGTTCATGGTTTCAACAAGCATGTCGGTGACCACGATGCCAGGGGCAATGCAGTTCACGGTGATGCCGCGTGGCGCGAGCTCGGCTGCAAAGGTGCGCGTCAACGCGATCATGCCCATGTTCGCGGCCGAGTAAACGCCGAACCCTGGGCTGGCACGATGCGCCGCGACTGAAATGATGTTGATCACGCGGCCGCCATGCTGCATCCGCATGGCAGCCTGCTGCGTGCCCCAGAACTTGGTCTTCATGTTCAGATCGAGTTGCTCATCGAACTTGTCGATGCTGATCGAAGGCAACGCGTGCATCTTGCGATCCAGGTTGCCGCCGGCGTTGTTCACCATGATGTCCAGGCGGCCGAACTCCTGCACCACCCGATCGAGTGCCGACGGCATCTGCGTGAAGTCCATGACATCGACAGACAGCGCCAGCGCGCGCCGACCGCGCTCACGAATCTCGCCTGCGACTGAATCAACGTCGGCCTGACGACGCGCCAGCACCACCACATCCGCCCCGCTGTCGGCCATGCCCAACGCAATGCCTCGGCCAATGCCGCGTCCGCCGCCCGTGACCACTGCGACCTGGCCATCCAGACGGAACCTGTCATGCATGTTCAACTGTCATCTCCATTGAAACGGGTATGGGAAGCCGGTGCGTTCAGCGAACCTGAATCGCTGCTTCGCCCCAGGGCGTCAGTTGCGGAATGCTCTTGTCCTGAAAGCGCTCAGGCAGTTCCTCAAGCATGCTCAAGGTTGCCGCCAGCCGGCCGAAGCCAACAAAGAACGCGACGGTCATGCCCAGCTCTACCACTTCGGGCTCGGTGAAGTACTTCTTCAGGTCCTCGTAGTGCGCATCACCGATGGCCAGATGATTGGTGGCGAACAGATCGGCATAGGCCAGCGCCGACTTCTCTGCCGCCGTGAGGTTGTCGGCCTCCATTGGTTTCTCGAGCGAACACACCAGGTCTTCGGTCACACCGTCGTTCACTGCATCGGTGTAACGGATCGCCATGCAACTGCGGCACTGGTTGTGGAATGCCACGCGCAGGCGCACCAGTTCAACCAACCGATCGGGCAACGTGCGATGCACCTTCAGTGCACCCGCGAAGCTGATCATGCCTTTCGCAACCTGCGGCGTATGCGCAAAGAAGCGCATGAGACCCTGCTCCAACGCAGTGGCGGTATCAGGCCGGGTCAGCGCGCGCAGTTCCGGGTCCCAGTCCTTCGCTTCGATCTTGCTGATTCTGCTCATGGCGTGCTCCTTTTGACGATGCGTCTGCTGCTCGCAGGCGGCTCGCGTCTTTTTGTCGGCTGAAGGGTCGGCTGCAGGGTGTTTCTGAAGCGCGGAGCATGCCGCCGTTCGGTGCTCGAGGATAGCCAGCAGATTGGCCCCCGTGCCCGGACCCGGTTTAGGCTTGGCGACATTCGCGACTCATGCTCGCACCCACCCTGCAATCTTCCACCCACCCTGCAATCTTCCACTCACCCTGCAATCTTCCACTCACCCTGCAATGGAGCCCGCTCATGCCCAAGATCACGCCCTTCAACAGCTGGCTGCCACTCGAAGAACGTGCCAGGCAGGAAACCGACCCCCGCATCCGCACGCTCATCACCGCCGTGCGCGACCACATGGAGCACGAGATTCGCGGCAACCTGCCCGAGCTGATGGCCACCTTGACCGCCGAGCCGGTCTATCACTTCTGGAATCCCAACGGCCCATTCGAGCTGCGCGGGCGGGCAGCTGTCGACGGCTTCTATCAGAACCTGATTGCGGGCGGCGGCAATCAGTTCGAAGTGGTGGTGGACAAGATCGTGGCGGACCGCGGCAGCGTGATCACCGAAGGCCAGGTCAAGCAGGTGACCACCGGCAAGGCCATGCTGGCCGCGGGCCGAACCGAGGTGAAGGGCGTGGCGATTGCGCCTGACGACCTGTACCTCACGCGTGCGCAGCTCGTGACCGTCTGGCCCGGCGATGCTGATGGCAAGCTGGTCGGCGAGGACATCTACTTCGGTGAAGACGCCATGTCGACGGCGGTGAAGATCAGCCGCGACGACCTGCCGCCGGGTTACCGCATCGTGGGCTGACGCGGCATAACCGAACTGTCTGACTGGCGGCATCGGCGCTACGCAATCAAGCCGACGCCAGCAACTTCAGACACAGCCAACGATTGCGATACTCGCCATCAGGCAATTCGACCGCGAAGCCCGGCATACGGCACAGCGGGTAGACGTGACCGGTCGGGAAGTCGTTCGCCGAAGCGTACGATCACCGCAGCCCCCGACCGCGTCACCGGGTCGCGACATTCAGGGCTGGCTCAGATGCCTCCGCGAATGTCGACCGGATGTGCCGAAGTTCCAAAGCAGCACCTGAGGCTCAGCTGTCGCGTGCAAGTGCTCTATCTGCAACCCCGCACACAGCAGCGATTGGGCGTTGTCCTGTCTGTGCTACTGCTGCTGACATTGATTGCCTTGGCCTATGCGTCGGCGCTGCGTGTGCCGATGCAGCATATCGATGGCGCCTACCAGACCTTGGCCTCGCTTCGGCATCTCAGCCAGGGCGAACTACCGGGTCGCGACTACTTCCCCTATCTCGGGGTGGGTATTTCAATTCTGCTGTGGCCCATCTACGCACTGGCCGGCAGCACGGTGTTCGCATCCCAGTTCGCGTCGCACCTGTGTTCGCTGCTCGCGTGTCTTGCGGGCAGCAGCCTGCTCAGCGCGCTGGCGCTGCATGCAATAGGTATTCGGAAAGCACAGTTGCTCGCGCTCGCGTGCGGCTACGCGGCACTGACCTTTGCGCTGCAAAGCCCAGGCGAACTGCACAACGTTGCTGTGCCGGGTGGATCCCTGTACAGCCTGCGTAGTGCTCTGGTGTTTGCAGTGGCTGGTGCGTACTTCCTGGTTGCGCGAAAGCCGGACTGGCAGGTGTGGCTCAGTGGTTGCGCTTGCGCAGTATTCCTGTTGTGGAGCAATGACTATGCGTTCACCTCGACGCTGGTGCTGCACGCACTACTGGTGCTGCGCTTCGTGCCCGAGACAGGCTGGCGGCGCGCGCTTGCGTCCGGCGCGGGCTCCTTGGCAATCGCGGTGTCAGGCTTTCTGCTGCTTGCTTCGCTGGCAACGGGGGCACATGCGTACGACCTGCTGCGCTACAACTTTGCGGCAGTCGCCCGCGACCAGTACTGGTACTTTTTTCCGTACCACGCTACGTCGCGCTACTTTGAGCTGAGCGATCTGCTGCTGTTCTGGCGGCACGTACCGCACGAACTCACCACCCGATTGCTTTTGACCATTGGCTTCAGCGCGCTGCTGTTCGCGCCTGCCGTGCGGCGCAACGTTGCTGCAATGTCAGTTGGAGCAGCTGCGCTCACGGCGCTTGCTGCCGCCCTGCTGAGCGAGGTTGGTGGCCACAAGGACAACGGCTACTTCAGCATGAGCGTACATCTGCTGCCGCTGCTGCCCGTTGTGACGCTGCTGCCGCTCACCACACCAAGTCAGCAGGCGCGTGACTTCCTGGCGCGGACTCTGCCCGCCGTAAAGGGGGTGCTCGAAGTCGTCGCTGTAGCCGTCGTGGCACTGTCGTGTCTTGGCACTTTGCTGAACGCCTGTCAGGCTGCCCAACGTGTTCGCAGCGACCCGAGCCTTCGTTATGTACCGCAGCTTGATGGCTATGTTGGACAAGCCATGGCTGCCGAACTGCAGGCAGCGCAGACACGCTTTGGCACAGGCCCGACACTAGCCTTGTCCACCTACCTCAATCCCTACGACGTGCTGCTTGGGCACCGCCAGGCTGCGCCGGTCGACAGCATCATCCATGCGCTTGGCTGGCTGCGCAGCGACTTCGTTGCAGCGTTGCGCGACCCCAAAGTAAAGCGGGTGGTGACCACCAATCCCGCCTCGCCGTACTTGATTGATCGGCAGTGGGAAAACTGGGGCCAGCACCAGAACTGGTCCTTCCAGAGTGAACTGCTGCGCGGGTTTGTTCCGGCGTTTGTAGGAACACGGCTGATCGTGTGGCAGCGACTCCGCAACCCCGAGCCGCTTCGTCGCGCACAAGCCTGCTTGATTGCGCCACGTGCGCAGACAGCGCCGACCAATGTGACGCACATCGGCGTCCAGCATCCACGCAGCAATACGCTGTATGACCTGCGACTGCGCTATGCGCTCGAGTGCGATAGCTCATTCGCAGGGGCGCGCGCCATTCTTCTGGTGGAATCTGGAAGTCGGCTGGGACATCTGGCGAACACCTACAGCCTGCCTCCGCACGCAGGCACGGCGTCGATTCCCCTTGGTTTGCCAGGTAGCGGCCAGCAGGTGCAATTGCGCGCCGTTCCGGAGACCCGTTGCAGGCTGACCGTGACCCATTGTTCGGCCACCCCAATTGCAGTGGCGCCAGCCCGATACTGAGTACCTTCCGACTCGCGGGTGTGAGGTAGTCGGCGGCAAACGTCGGCTCGCCGAGCGTGACGGCCAGCGGTACGTAGGCCCGGCGATCTATGGCCGGCATCGCGGGGAGCCCTCCGACGTCGCGTCCTGCTGCAGCCGAGCTCATCCATATTCAAGCGCGTCGTGATGCGTCTTCACGCGCGTCGCGAATCGTCGAGCCGGCCCTCGTTCAACCCTGGCGGCTTCTTCAGATGCGCGCAACAACACCGCTCGCGCCGTTCGCAGGTGGCGACAGCCTATCGCCGCACACCCGGCGCTTCGCTGCGCAAGTCGGCCGCACGCCGGGCCAGATACAGCTCGACGCTCACATAGATCTCCGAGCCCAGCACCTGACGGGTCGCGCGCACGCCCGCATCGCAATCCTGCAGTCGCCGGTGCAATGACCCGAAGGTCTGCCATTCGAGCCGGTAGCCTGGAAACGCCGTCGGCTGCCCCTGGCTGATGCGCTCACCGCGCAACAACTTGCCCCAGTTGTCGTCGTGGCATTGATTGCACGCAAGGTTGAGCTGACCCTTGCGCTGAAAGAAGTAGGCGCGGCCCTGCTCGAAGAATCGGCGCGCAGGTCCATCGATTGCAACGCGATACGGCATGCCGCGGGATAGACCTGCAACATAGGCAGACAGCGCAAGCAGATCATTCGACTCATATGGCAGCGCGATGCGCTGTTGATAGCGCGTGCGGCAGGCATTGATCCGGCCTTCCAGATTCAGCAGCGCGCCAGTCTTCGCATCGACGGCCGGATAGCGCGCCGCCGCGCCGGCCAGTAGTCGATCGCTCGCCGTCGAATGACACGACGCGCAACTGCGTCCACCGTCCGTAGCTGCGAACAACTGCTCGCCCTTGTCCTGCCACAGACCACCCGGATTGGCGAAGTCGTCCTGCTGCAACGCCTGTGTCTCACGCGTCAGGAACTCGAAGCCCGATACAACAGTGCCGCGCGGCAGATCGTCATGATCCGCGAATGATTCGATCTCGCGCGCGGCCAGATTCAATGCAGGCAACGCGAACAGGCACAGCAGCAGCACACGCATCTACGGTCCCTCTGATTTATCCGCTCCCGCTCCTAAATCAAGTCGGAGCGCTGAGCGCTCCTCGCATTTTTTGTGCACTTCATGCACGAAAAATGGCGGCACATCCATGTGCCGCACGGGAAACGCTGAGAATCAGCGTTTCCCGTGCGCACCTCCAGCTGCACACTCTCGGCGTAGCGTCGGCCGTCCTGATCGATCCAAACGAACTCCAGCGTGCCAGACTCCGTCGCCTTCGTGTAGAAGTTCAGAAACGGATTCGCTGCGACTGCGGGAAAGAACTCGGCACTGAACACCGGTTCGCCGAGGTACAGGCACTGGAAGCGCACGAGGATGAGGCGTGGAATCTGCTTGCCGTATTCGTCGCGCCGATAGCCGCTCTCCATGTCGTGCTGGATCACCGCCTTCAGCTCGATGATTTCGCCTTTGGTCGCCTGGCTCGGTGCGCTGATGCGGATACTGTGGGTCGACTCGCTCACAGCACACACGCCGCCAGGGTGACGACCGTAAACGCGTAGCCCGTCCACAGCGAGCCATCGTTCATCTCCGCCACTGCGCGAATGCGCTGTGATGCGCCGAGCCGAATGCGTGTCGAAACGCGCGCAACACCCGCACGCTTGCCAAGCTCGAAGCGCGCGACATCAGGCAGTGGGTTCTGTTCTGAGAACACGGCGATTCGCACAACGTAGTCCTGTTC
>CAMAVY010000164.1 GCA_945861675.1 Klebsiella pneumoniae
CGCACCATGCGTTCCTGGCGACCGAAGCTGACGTTGCCCAGCCAACCGGCCACCACCTCCCGTACTTCTGCTTTGCGCGGCGGCGTCACGGCGTCTTCGAGATCGAGGATCAGTGCATCTGCCGGCAGCGTCAGCGCCTTCGTGAGCATCTTTTCGTTGCCGCCGGGCACGAAGTGAATCGCGCGCCGCAGTCGGACTGTTGGTGCCCCGTGCGCTGTTGCTCCTGTCGATGCTGAAGAAGAGGAATTGGCGCCAGATATGTTCCCGGAGTCATTCATGGTGGGCACCACACTCAAGCGGTGGCGGCGGGCGGCCGCCGCAACATCATGCCCTTACGCAGACAGATGCAGACGATTTCACCGCGCTGGTTGGTGCCGATGTGTTCAAACCAGACAACACCACGATCCGCCTTGGACGCCGATGCACGGACATCAGTGACCTTGGTCGACGCGCGAATGGTGTCGCCGATGAACACCGGGTTCGGAAACTCCACCTTCTCCATGCCCAGGTTGCCGATCGTCGTGCCCAGCGTGGTATCGCCGACCGACAAGCCGACCACCAGCGCCATCGTGAACATGCTGTTTACCAGGATCTGGCCGAACTGGCTCTTGCGCGCGAACTCGACATCCAGGTGCAACGGTTGCGGGTTGTGGCTGAGCACCGTGAACAGCAGGTTGTCGGTTTCCGTGACGGTTCGAGCAGGCTGGTGCTCGAACGCCATGCCCACTTTGAACTCTTCGAAGTACAGGCCAGCCATACGTGCACGCCCCATTTGGACAAGGAGATTGGAAAGGGCAGTGACCTTAACCAATCTGGTGCGTCTGGGGCCAATAGTGCTGGGGCCAATATTGCTGGGGCCGCGCGTGGCGCGAACAGGGCTGCCGGTGCCGCAAAAAAAGGACCCGCGCAACGAACGCTCGATGACTCGGGTGTTCGTTGTGCGGGCCAGGCTCAGGGCTCGATCAGCGAAGCGGGCCAGCGGGCCCGATCGCAAATGGCTGTCATTCGCCGGGTTCGACCCTGGGCGCAGGCAGCTGCGGCAACGCGCGCGACTGGACCGGCAGAAGCGCCGAGGGGC
Source organism: Klebsiella pneumoniae (assembly GCA_945861675.1). GTDB lineage: Bacteria > Pseudomonadota > Gammaproteobacteria > Pseudomonadales > Azotimanducaceae > CAMAVY01. Next base: position 1,079 of record CAMAVY010000164.1, read on the forward strand.
TGAAGCGTCAGGGCGCGATGGTGCTCGCAGCTGCCAGTACCAAGAAGGTCAGAACGACCAGGCCGCCTACGACCTTGGCAATGTTCATCCAGGTGTGGCGATCGTCGTGCTCAGCTGTGTGCGTATTCATGATGTCGTCCTCGGTCAGATGGTGGGGCGCCGATCAGCGGCGACCCCGACGAAAATCCAGTTGCGGCACCGCGATGGGCAATCCACCTCACTGCGTGCTGGAATGCAGCGTAGAGGCGCGCGGGCACGGCGGCCTTGATCTGCGTCAACGAGATGCTGCTGTCTCGACCGGAGACAGATGCAGGCGGGTGGCTTGGAAGTGCCAGGGCAGCCCGGTATGGTCGCAAGCACTTTCGCGCATCTGCCACCGAACAACCCATGAACCCAGTGTCTGAGCAGCGCGGTGCCGCGCCGAGTTCGACGACCGCTGCCAACGCGGGGGCTGGGGCTATGAACGGCATGTTCGTGCACCCGGACGTCACAGCCGATGGCAAACAGCGTGCGTCTGTGTCGCTGCAGGGCTTGCGCACCCTGTGGTTCAACACCGGCACGCTGTGCAATCTCACCTGCAGGAACTGCTACATCGAGTCGAGCCCGAGCAACGATGCGCTGGTCTACCTGCGCACCGACGAAGTCATGGCCTACCTCGATGAGCTTCAGGCGTTGGCATTGCCGACCGAAGAGATCGGATTCACTGGCGGCGAGCCGTTCATGAACCCGGATCTGCTGCCGATGCTCGAGCTCGTGCTGCAGCGCGGCTTCCAGGCGCTGGTGTTGACCAATGCAATGCGGCCCATGATGAAGTGCGCGGAAGCACTCGAGGCGCTGTCGAAGCGCTACCCGGATGCACTCACCCTGCGTGTATCACTCGATCACTTTGAAGCCGCCAAGCATGAAGACGAACGCGGCCGCGGCAGCTACCGGCCGACCATCGAGGGCCTGCGCTGGTTGAGCAATGCCGGTGTGCGCATCCACCTTGCCGGCCGCACGCGCTGGGGCGGCGACGACGCGAGCTTGCGCGCGGGCTTCGCGGACCTGCTTGCCGCAGAAGGCATTGCCCTCGACGCGCACGATCCTGAACAGCTGGTGTTGTTTCCCGAGATGGACACGCTGGCGCACGTGCCCGAAATCACGACGGACTGCTGGGGCATCCTGAACAAGTCGCCTGACGACATGATGTGCGCCTCTTCGCGCATGGTCGTCAAACATCGCGGCGCAGCTGCGCCCAGCGTTGTCGCCTGCACGTTGCTGCCCTATGACGCGCAGTTCGACTACGGCCCGCAACTCGGCAACGCGCTGCAGCCGGTCAAGTTGAACCATCCGCATTGTGCAAAGTTCTGTGTGTTGGGTGGAGGCAAATGCAGCGGCTGAACGCGTCATCCAACGGGGGCGCACTGGCGCGGTTCCGCATCTGCGATTTCACGGGTCAGCTGGCCGGTGCGGGCGCGACCAAATGGTTGTCGGCGTTCGGCGCTGAGGTCATCCGCATCGAAGACCCGGTGCGGCAGGGCCGTTGGGACATTCTGCGCGGCGGCGATCCGTTCGTTGACGAACGTCGCGGCATCGACATGGGTGGCGCATTCAACAATCACAACACCGACAAGCTCGGCATCACACTGAACCTGCGTACTGAGCGGGGCAAGGAACTGCTGGCAGAGATCGTCAAGCGTTCCGATTGTGTCACCGAGAACTTTGCCGCCGGCGTGCTGGAAAGCTGGGGTTTTGGCTACGCGCGTCTGCGCGAACTCAAGCCCGACATCATCTATGTGTCGAACTGTGGCTTTGGTCACGTGGGGCCTTACAGCAGGTTCAAGACCTGGGGGCCGATTGTGCAGGCGATCTCCGGCCTGACCTTCGCATCTGGCCTGCCCGATGAGCAGCCAGCAGGTTGGGGTTACTCCTACATGGATCACACCGGCGGCTATTACATGGCGATGGCCATTCTGCTGGCCCTGATCCACCGTCAGCGGACCGGCGAAGGGCAGTGGGTGGATCTGGCCTGCACCGATGCGGCATTGACCCTGCATGGTCCCGCGCTGCTCGACTGGACCGTCAATCAACGTCCGCTGCGCAGACCGGGTCAGCCGCACAGCAACCGCAGCAGCTCGCCGCCGATGGCGCCGCATGGCATCTATCGTTGCCAGGGCGATGATGAGTGGCTGGCCATCTCGGTGCGCAGCGACGCGGAGTGGCAGGCATTCGTACAGTTGATCGACGCGCCGTGGTGCGTTGAGGCGCGCTACGCGACGCTGGCGCTGCGCCTGCAGAACCAGGACGCATTGGATTTAGCGGTGCAGGGCTGGACGCGCACGCAGAACAAGTTCAGTGCCCAGCAGCGCCTGCAAGGCGCGGGCATCGCGGCAGCCGCCGTGCAGCGGCCGCAGGAACGCGTCGATCAGGATCCAAGCACGGCAGGCTTCGGGCTCTGGCCGACGGTTTCGCACACCAGGATGGGTGCGGTGCGCGTCGATGGTCTGCCGGTGCATTTTTCGGCGACGGACTGGCAGATGACGAAGGGCGCCCCCTGCTTGTCGGAGCACACCGAGCAGGTGCTGACAGAACTGCTCGGGTTGACCGCCAGCGACGTGGCGCAGCTGCGTGACGAGGGCGTTGTATGACTGCCCTCAAGGGTCTGCGCGTCGTCGAACTTGCGAACGAGCGCATCGCCTTCGCTGGGAAGCTGCTCGCAGACATGGGCGCCGATCTGATTCTTGTCGAACCGCCGAGCGGTGATCCGGCGCGCGACTACCCACCATTCGTGGCCGATCAACCCGGTCCGGATCGCAGCCTGTACTGGTGGCACTACAACACCAGCAAGCGCGGCGTTGTCATCGATCTCGACAGCGAGGCTGGCCGCGCGCAATTCCGCAAGCTGATTGCAAGCGCCGATGTGCTGATCGAGAGCGAGCCGCGCAATCGTCTCGCACAACTCGGCCTCGACTATCCAGAGCTTGCACAACTGCGGCCGGACCTGATCCACGTGGCCATGACGACGTTCGGACGCGCAGATCCCAAGAGTGACCTGCCGGCCACCGATCTGACAGTTCTTGCCGGGGGCGGTCCGGTCTGGAGCTGTGGCTACGATGATCACGAGTTGCCACCGGTACGGGGTGGTGGCAATCAGGGCTATCACACGGGCTGCCATTTCGCGGTCATGAGCGCGCTCACGGCAATCCTGAACCGGCTGCTCACGGGGGCAGGTCAGTTCATCGATGTCAGCATGCACGCCGCGCAGAACGTCACCACGGAGTCCGCCAGTTACGCATGGCTTGTCGCGGGCGCCACCGTGCAGCGCCAGACCGGCCGGCATGCTGCAACGCGCGTGACCGGGGAAAGCCAGATGCGCTGTGCTGATGGCCGTTATGTGAATACGGGCGTACCGCCGCGCTTTCCGGTGGAGTTTGCGCGGCTGCACGCCTGGATGGATCAGTTGGGCATGCTGGCTGAGTTCCCTGAAGCCGTGTTTCTGCAGATGGGCGCGCAGTGGGATGGGCCGTTCGACCTGTCGAAGATCGGCATCGATGACACCATTACCGCGATCTTCTCGGCGGGTCGCGAAGCACTGATGCACATTGCGGCGCGGCTGCCGGCGTTCGACTTCTTTGTCGGGTGTCAGCGCGCCGGACTGACAGTGGGCGTGATCTTCTCGCCGGAGGAAGCCTTCGAGAACGAGCACTTCAAGGCGCGGGGGTTTCAGACAGAGGTGGTGCATGAAGTGGGTGAGCCACCGATTCGCTATCCGGGTGCGCCTTATCAGCTCCCTGCAAGTCCCTGGGCAATATCGCGTCGCGCGCCGCGCTTGGGCGAACACACGGCAGAAGTGCTTGGCGAGCTTGAATAGTTGACGTGTTCAGCTCAGTTGTTTAGCGCATGGGGTGAGCCGGGCGACACGCCCCGTCGGCGGTCGCCCAGCTGCCGGCCGCCCAACCAGAAACACCCGAAGTACCAGACAGAGAAGTTCCATTGACCAACCAGATCAGCATCTCCTCGCGCCAGGTGGTTGCACTCACGGCGCTGATGATTCTGGCGTTTACCGGGTCATTGGGCATGGCATTCAACATCGATGCCATCGCCACCTCATTCGCAGTGGGCAACAGCGCTGCCGGCATCGTCGCCTCGATCGAGATGATGGCCATCGCCATGGGCACGCTGCTGATCGGCGTGGTGGCGGCAAAAATGCCGGCCAGCAGGATCTATCTGATCGGGCTGTGTGTCGTGGTCGCAACCAATGCGTTGTCGGTGCTGGTGCACAACGTGGTTGTGCTGACCGCGCTGCGCGTGCCGTCGGGACTCGCGCTGGGCGCGATCGTTGCCACTGTGATGGCTACGGCAGCGCGCTCCAACCGACCCGAGTCGACGTTCGGCATCATCAATGCATCCGTCGGCGCGATGGGCATCGTCATTGGTTTCGTATTGCCGCGCGCGCTGCATCTGCACGAGTTCCTGCCGCTGCCGACAGAGGTTGCCGGGCTGTATCTGGTCTATGCGCTGTTTTCGTTGTGTGCGTTCGTGCTGCTGCGCGCGGTGCCCGTCGCGCCGCCGATCGAGGTGCCGCAGGGCGCGCAGCCACTGGCGTTTCCGCCACGCCGCTGGCTGGGCCTGCTCGGGCTGGGTGTGTTGTTCTTCGGGCACGGTCTGCTCGGCATATTCATCGTGAATCTGGGTCGATCCATCGGCATGACCCCTGAAGTGATTGGCTACGCGATGATGATCGGCGCCGTGCTTGGCGTAGTCGCGCCGTTGCTGGCGGGGCAGATGGGTACGCGCGTGCCAGCGCTGCTGTGGGTGATGACGCTGACGCTTGCCATTGCCCTGTGTGCAGTTCTGCTGGCCAGTGCGAAGTCGCCGCTCGCGTTCTTCATTGCTGCACCCATCTATGGCGTGTTGCCGATGGCGTTGATACCGGTGTTTCTCGGCGCGCTTGCGCGGGTCGACACCACGGGGCGTCTGGCGAGCGCGCATCCGGCGTTTGTGCTGGTGGGTGGTGCGGTCGCACCATTTGTCGGTGGTGCATTGAGCGATGCCGGCGGTTATCTCGCGAATGCGGGCGGCGTTGTCGCCTGTGCCGCGTTGGGTGCCATGCTGATGTGGGGCGACTTGCGCAGTTCAGATGCGCGGCGCGGCCAACTGCTGCACGCGGTCTGAACGATCGCGCTGCGCTGAAGAACCAGGTATGCCCTGATCAAGGCGCTCCTGCGGTTCGATCAAGTCAGAGCGCGCAGATACTGCAGTTCGCCGTCGATCACCGTCGCCCGTACATCCTCTGCACGCAGACGCCCGCGTGCGACGGCCCACGGCCGGTCAAGCAGACACAGATCGGCCACAGCGCCCACTTCGATGCGTCGGGGTCCAGCGCCGGGCGCATGTGCGGGGCTGGTGAACAGCGCCAGCGCCTGTTCCGGTGTCAATGCCTCCTGCAGGCCGATGTGCTGCCCGTTGACTGTCTGGCGGTTGACTGCGGCACGCATGGCTGCCCAGGGATTGGCGTCGCCGAACGGTGCATCGGTGCTGCCGCCAACGGGAATGCCATGGCGCAGCAGCGTCGCGGCCCGATACAGCAGCGGGATGTCCTCTGTGGGGTTGTCCAGCAGGTACTGATCACCACGCTCGGCGATGAAGTTGGGTTGGGTCACCACACACAGCCCGGCACTGTGCAGCAGCGGTAGCGTGTCGTCGGGTGCGATGCCGGCATGTTCGATCCGATCGCCGGTGTGCAAGCCGCAGGCCGCAAACGCTGCCAGCGCAAACACCAGCTCGGTGCGGGTCACACAGTGCACCGCGACTGCCCGTCGCTCTGCGTGGGCGCGTGCAATGTGTGCGCAGAAGCTGTCGAACTCAGGCAGCGTGGCGTCATCGAGCAGCAGTTTCAGTGCGCCGCGCTGAATGCGCGGATGTGCACTGTCGGGTAGTTCAAGCGTGCCCATCAGGCACAGGCGCTGCGGCAACTCGCCACGCGCCATCGCGGCTTCGAACGCCTGCAGGTGCACGGCGCCGTTGTGCGCCGTCGTGTCGGTCAGTCCGGTCACGCCCTGCGCCAGCAGCTGTGCGCTGACAGGCGTGAGATCCGGGAAGGGCTCGGCGGTTGCAGCTTCCTGAAGACGCTCTCGCAGCCAGGCATCCAGGCGGAACAGCCGGCCGGTGACAACGCCGGCGGCATCCGTCTCAACACCGTCGAGTGCCGCGAAGCGTTGCAGCTGGATACATTCGATTGCGGCAGAGTTGAGCATCCACAGTTTGCCGCTGCGATGCTGAATGCGCAGGGGCTGATCGCTGACAAAACGATCAAGGTGCATACGCGAAAGCTCGCCGGCCACTGACTCGTGGTAACCGATGCCGCGCAGCCACACAGTGCTGCCGCCTGATGCGGTCAGCGCGGCGGCCAGCGCGGCGGTCAGTTCTGCGGCCAGTTCTGCAGCATTGCTTACACGCCGCGGCCCGCACTGGATGGATGCTGCACGTGCGGCCAGTGCGAACAGGTGAATGTGGTGGTCGTGCAGTCCTGGCAGTAAGGCACCGCCACGGGCTTCAAGCAGTGTTTCGCCTGACTTCGGAGCGAGGCCGCGCCCGATCTCGATGATCTGGCCGCCCTGGATGCGCAGGTCAGTCACGTGGCCCTGCAACTCGGCAGCAGTGATGCGCAGTGTGGGTGTGCTCATCGGCCTAGCGCCTGCGCTCGTCGGCGTAGCGGTCGCGTGATCGCATCGGCAGGCGGCGTCAGACAGGGCACGTCGCGGGCAAACTGCATGCACCAGGCGGTGACGCCTGACAACGAAACATCGAGCAGCGCGGCCTGGCCGGTCTGCCAGGCCTGCCAGGCCGCCACGGCCGCGTGCAGTCCAGTGAGTGGGTCGGCGAGCGCATCACCGCAGAACAGAGGGCCGTCGTGCGTTGTGATTGCCGCGCCGCCGGCGATGGCGGCATCGTCGCCGAATGCGATCCAGTCGGCATGATCGTCTGCACAGCCGTGGCCGGTAATGCGCAGCCAGACCAGTCCCGGCTGTTGTGCAATGCAAGCGGCAGCGTCGATGCCAAGTGCCTGCAACGCGCGTGGTCGGGCACTCTCAATCACGACATCGGCGCTGGCAATCATGCCGCGCAATGCGGCAACGCCTGCTGCAGTGGTGATGTCCAGGATGTGCTGTGACTTACCCGCATTGAGCAGTTCGAAAAAGTCCGGCAGGCCGGTGCGTGAGGCGTCGGGCCGCGTTGCACTTTCAACTTTCGCTACGCTCGCGCCTGCGGCAGCCAGCAGATGCGTGCAGAGCGGGCCCGCCCACAATGCCGACAGATCAAGCACCTTAGGGCGCTCGTCAGGCCGTCGATGGCGACGTTCGCCGGTGCGCAATACGTGCTGCCAGTTGGCTGCGTCGTGCAACGTCGGCTCTGACGGTGCGGCGATGGCCAGGCCAAGCAGACGGCCGCGCTGCAGCAGCGTGTCTGTGTGCATGCGCGCGACGCAGGCGCGGATGACGGCCAGATCATGGCTGAGCAATCGGTCGGTTTCGCCGGCCGCGACGTTCGGCGCGAACAGTGCAGGCAGCAGATCAACGTCTTCGCCGCGGGCAAGATTGAGCGCGACCCAGCCGTCGGCGCTGGGCAGCAGGTGGCAATGGCCGTTTACAGAGGTTTGTCCACGCCGCGGCCAGCCGTGAAATGCCGCACGCTCACTGAGTAATGTGGCGCCACTGTGGCCCGGCAGAACATTCACCCCCGTGAGCTGGCGCAAGGCAACCAATGCGCCGCGTGCACAGGTAGGAATGGCGTGCGCAGCGCGCAGCGCAGGGCCATCGGCGGCACCGCAGAGCGGCATCAGGCCGCTGCTTGCCCAGTCGTCGGCGATGCTTGTCGCGGCCTTCTGCTTTTCGAGTGGCTCATCGAATGCCCGATCGGATGGTCGTTGATCCGATGGCTGCTGCGCAAACACGTGTCGCGCGCGTGCAGTGCCAGTCAGCGAGTCCGTCGTACTCAGCAGCAATCTGGCGTAGCGCGCCGCGGGTGTTGCGGCCGCTTGCTGTCGGATACGACGCTTGCCACTGGGGTCAGGCATCATCGGCGGGTCGCGTGTTCATGGTCAGTCATGTGGGTGCTGAAGTTCTTAGCCTGGGCCAGCTGCGCCAGCGATTGAGCGTGGCGGCGTCCGCCGAGCAGCTGTCACCGCTGTTCGGTTGCGACTGTATCGTGCTCGACCTGCGTTCGGCGCGAGCCGACGAATGGATGACACTTGCCCAGCCGTTTGGCGGTCCGCATTGTCCCGTCGTCGCGCGCGTACACGCTGAGCATGCCGAACTACGCAGCGCGGTAGTGCCGGATTGGCTGGACGTGGCCTGCAGTGCGGAGGCCGATCTGGAGGCGGTGGTGGCCGCGATCCTGGCGAGCCCCATTGCGGCGCTGGCGCTGGTGCAACTGCTGCGGCACAACGAACACGCGTCGGTGACCGACGGATTGTTCGCCGAGTCGCTGACCTATTCCACGTTGCAGAGCGGCGCGGTGTTCGGAGCCTGGCTCGAGCAGCGGTGGGTGGCCCGACCCGCACGGCCGCAGGTGGCCGATGTGCCGCCACTGGTGCGCATGGACTGCGACAGCGCGCGCTGGCTGCTGACGCTGAATCGTCCGCATGCACGCAATGCCTATTCGGCCGGGTTGCGCGATGCGCTGGTCGAGGCCCTGCAGTGTGCGGCGGAAGCACAGATGCCATTCGCCATCGTTGTGCGCGGCGAGGGCCCATCGTTCAGCGCTGGTGGTGACCTGAACGAGTTCGGTGAGGCGCGCGACGGCGCGCTGGCGCACGCGATTCGCAGCACCCGCAGTGCGGCACAGCTGATTCACCGTCTGCGTGAACGCATCACGTTCGAAGTGCACGGCGCCTGCATTGGCGCCGGCATTGAACTGCCGGCATTTGCGCATCGCATCGTGGCCGCGCCGGACAGCTTCTTCAAACTGCCCGAGGTCGCGATGGGATTGATACCAGGCGCCGGGGGCACGGTGAGCATGTTGCGCAGGGTGGGCCGTCTGCGGCTGGCGCAGATGGCGCTGTCCGGGATGCGCGTTGACGCGCCGACCGCACTTGCGTGGGGGCTGATCGACGCGATCAGCTGAGCCGTTCTTTCACTACGCGGCGCAGCAGCTTGCCGGTTTCGTTGTAGGGCAGCTCCGGCCAGAACTCCATGCGTTGCGGCACGCGCGACGAGCGCAGGTGATCGCGCACCCAGCCCTGCAGTTCTGCAACCGTGGGGCTGTGGCCGCCGCGCAGCACCACAACGGCGGCGACACCTTCGCCCCATTGTTCGTCGGGCACACCGACCACGGCGGCATCGGCAATTGCCGCATGTTCGAGCAGCACGTCTTCAATCTCGCCCGGTGACATGTTTTCACCGCCACGCACGATGACATCGTCTGCACGACCTTCGAGGTACAGATAACCGCCTTCGTCCATCGAACCGGCGTCACGGGTGGGAAACCAACCATCGTTGTCGACCACACTGCCGCGGCCTTCGTACTCGCCCGACACCTGCTCGCCGCGCACGTAGATTTCGCCGCGTTCGCCGGGGCCAAGCACGCTACCGTCTTCGCCGCGCACTTCGATT
>CAMAVY010000165.1 GCA_945861675.1 Klebsiella pneumoniae
CTTCTCTGCGGAGGTGACGTGCTGACGATAGTCCAGCGGCAGCACGGCCAGCAGTGAGCGCACCCAGGGCAGCACAGGGGAAAGCCAGCGGTCAGGACGGCTAGCAATCACAGGTGTGGGTTCAGGCACGCGAGATCGATAGCTGCCGGCCTCGGCGCGCACCTGACGGCGACCATCGATCACCAGTATTCGGGCGCCGGAGTACGCCAGTCCCTGCACGATGGCTCCGACTTCCCGGGAACGCAGCACAACGAGGTTGTAACCCAGTGCATCCACTGTCGGCAGGGTCTGCGTGATGCGCGGCGGCGCGCTGGCGTTCGCATCGTCCACATCGACATACGACAAACCGAAGATGCGCTGGTTGGTCAGCAGCGCCAGCGGCACACGAAATTCGATGGCCAGACCGCCGGGTTCGATCCGCGCAGCGGCCTGAATGCGCCGCTCCGGTTGCCCGAGCGCGTACTTCCAACCCGCGTCCGCGCGGAATACGGTGGCGTTGCTCGCGCCCTCGGGCCCGGCGCCCGACAAGGCGATGATGAAGCGTTGCTCGTCACCGCCACGACTGCGAAACACCAGACGCACGTGGTCGCCACGATCCAGGCGCAACTGCGCGCCGCTGCGAAACATCGGTCGGCTGTCGCGCGCGCGCACGAGGCCATAGAGATAACTGCCACGCTCGCCGACGGTGAGCGTGAAGCCGCCTTCCACCAGCGCGGCGTTCTGCACACCGAAGCGACGCTCGGTGGCACCACTGTGCTGCCAATCGGCAATCTCGCCATCCACGCGCATGTTGGTCGGCAACGCCAGCACATACAGAACTGCATAGTTCTCGACGGCGATCGGAAAGTCCTCGAACAGGTCTTCGCGCCCGTTGAGCAGCGTGGCGATGCCTTTGGCAGTCAGGAGTTGTGTGCGGGCCTGGGCTTGCGCCATCAGGCCTTCCATCTCAACCAGCTGACGCAGGCTGAACCAGGGAATGATGAGCAGCCCGGTCGACAGCAGGAACAGTTTCAACACGAGCCCGGGACCACGCCGGGGTCCCGCGCCGAACCGCGCCGCCAGCGCGCGCGACATCAACCGGACAGCCAGCGATAGCCGTAACCGTACTCGCTCTTGATGCAGCGGAACTCGGGATCCACACGCTCGAACTTCTTGCGGATGTTGCGCATGTGGGTGTTGATCGTGTTGTTGGTCACGAGGCTCTGCATCGTTGCCGCCATCAACATTTCATAGCTGACTGCATGACCGGGCACGCGGACCAGTTTTGCGAGCATGCGGAACTCGGTGCCAGACAGATCGATGCCCACGCCTTTCCAGGTGGTCATCAGTGCTTCCTGATCCAGCACCAGTTCACCCACCCGTTTGGCGCTGGCACTGGCGTTGGCGCCAAGGTCGCCGCTGCTGCGGACATCACTGATGCGCAACAGCGACGCAATGCGTTCCGCAAGGTAGTCGAGCGAAATGGGCTTGGGCAGGTAGTCCCAGGCACCCAGACGCAGCCCGGAGATCTTGTCGATTTCGCCCAATCGTTCGGTGAGGAAGATCACCGGGAGCTTGGGCGCGCGGGTCAGCAGTTCGCGACAGATCTCGAAGCCGGCGTCCACTTCATCGCCGAGAATGATGTCGAGCACGGCAAGGTCGGGCAGGGCGGCAGCGAAACCTGCCGACGCTTCGGCGCGCGACCCGTAGGTCACCACTTCGTAGCCTTTCTTCGTGATGGCGTCGCGGTAATTCAGCCGTTGATCTTCTTCGTCTTCGACGATTGCGATGCGTTTGACCATCTGAACTCAACTGACGTATGTGGATTGGCAAACTGCATTTCGGTGCAGGACCGGGGCACTGATACGCGCTGCCGAGTCGCCAGGACGCTGCAACTCGCCGCATGGTAGCAGGCACAACTCGCCGCAGCGGCACACTTGCCTGTGACGCAGGCAGCCCTCAGGCTCGCCGGACCATGCCAGACCCAGCCGCCATCCTGCAGACCGTTTTTGCCTATGCCTTTGCCAATCGGCTGGAAGCGGCAGGGGCAATTGCCGGCCTGATTTCGGTCGTGCTGTTGATCCGCCAGAACATCTGGAACTGGCCGTTCGGGGTGCTGTATGCCGGTATCTCCGTGTACCTGTTCGCCAGGGTGCCATTGCTCGGGCAGGTGGTCCTGAATGGCTACTTCCTGCTCATGAATGCGTATGGCTGGTGGTTGTGGTTGCGCAATCCGCCGTCAACCGACGATGCGTTGCTGGTGACGCGCGCCAGCATCACTACGCTGGCCCTCACGCTCAGCCTCGCCAGCCTGGGTGTCGTGGTGCTGGCCCTGCTGTTCGATCAGTTCACCGACTTGCTGTATCCGCCTGTCGATATCGGCATCGCACTGCTGTCGACTGCGGCCATGTGGCTGCAGGCGCGCAAAAAACTGGAAAGCTGGGTGTTCTGGTTCGTGATCAACCTGGCATCGGTGGGACTGTTTATTGCGGTCGGCAACTACTTCTACGCGCTGCTTTACCTTCTCTACATTCCGATGGCCGTCCAGGGCTTCGTTGCCTGGCGGCGCAGCATGTCCGAAGCGGCTGGCCTGCCTGCGCCATGAGCATGCGCCGCGAGCGAGCGCGATCGATGCTGAGTCTTTCCGACGAACAGCTTCCCCGCATTGGCAGGCTTGCGCCATGAACAAGGCCCCGCGCCCGATCACACTGGTCATGACGGGTGCTGAATCGAGCGGCAAGACCACCCTGGCGCAGGATCTCGCGCAGCACTTCCATGCGCCCTGGGTACCGGAATTCGCGCGTAGCTATCTGGCGCAGCCCAGGTTCATTGATCACCCGCACGACTACAGCAAGGAAGACGTCGAGGCCATTGCCGAGGGACAACGTTGCGCAGAAGCCACGGCACGCGCGGGCTGCGCAGGGTTGCTGGTGGTTGATACCGATCTGCTGGTGATCCTTATCTGGATGCGCGAACGCTTTGGTCATGTACCGGAATGGATTGCCGAATCAGTGCGTGCCGCTGCGCACGGTCCGACCGAGCGTCGCTATGTGTTGACCACGCCGGACATGCCCTGGGAGGCGGATCCGCTGCGCGAACACCCGGGTGCGCGGGAGCGGTTGCACGTGCTGTACCGCGAGGCACTTCGGCAGAACGATCTGCGCTGCATTGAAGTTGTTGGCGATCGGCAGCAAAGGCGCGAAGCCGTGCGGCGCTGGCTGGCGGAGACTTGATCAGCGCGCCATCCGCCTCGACACATTCAATCCAACGAGAGATGCCTGACACTGCGATCGCCGGCCTGATCAGGACAAACATCAAGGACTCGAACTTCGAGCGTTCGAAACGCATCGATGAGGCGATGACGTGCAAGCTGACCTCGGAAAACTTGAAGCGATGGGCGTTGAACATGCCGGCCCTCCGCTTCGCGAGGTGATTGATGGCGTGCTGCGTGCCGGCATCGTCTGCTTCAAGGATCCCGTTGACGCGGTCCTGGCGCTGTCGCCGCGGGCACAGCATTGCGGGTCGTCAACAGTGGCCAGATGATGGCTGCCGAAGCGCCGCGCGAGACACTTTGACGCAGCCGGGCCGTCCCTGCACGACTCGACACTGATGGGGAAATTGATGGCCCAGCCAGGCGTGTGTGACGAGCTTTGCCGTTTCGCATGGCGTAGCCTCGCAACACGCCTAGTCAGCTGTGCAGGCGGCGGCCCGCGCAGCGCTGGCGGGCAAGCACACATCGGGAGTCCCGACGGAATGATGAACAGCGATTCAGTTGCCTGCCCTGCGGTCCGTCTGCCGTGGCGCCATGGACGGTTGTGGCTGGCACTGACTGTGTGCGCCCTCGGGCATTCAGTTGCCTACGCTGACAACGATGCGGCGCCCAGCGCCCGCGCCACAACGTCAGAAGGCCAAGCGGTACTCGAAGATCAGGTTCTGCAAGCGCAGCGAGCGGCTGTCGCCCGCGTCGGTCAGTTCGCCGCGCCCGTCCAACCCGGCCTGACACCGCACTTCGATGCTCTTGGTTCGGCAAACAACTCGGGCGTTAATGCTGATTCGCCGCCGTCCGATGGGCTTGCGCGCGTACTCGGGTCTGCAACGACTGCGCCCGGTGCGCCCACCTTCGACTACTCGGCGCTGGCGCGTGCTGTGGGCGACCAGACCCGCTACGGCGACCCGCTGGACGATGCGGAGCCGGATGCGCGCGCGTCTGACCAACGCGACACCGATGCCCGTCATGACCTGCACGGAACAATCAGTGTTTCTGTTGGCACGGGTGGCATGCGCCACACACGTGCATCGGTCACGCTGCCGGTGATCGACGACGAACTGACGGTCCGCATCACTGGCGAGAAGGGCCGCAATACGCTGGATCGCTACGACTCATCAAGCATCAACGACAGCCCGTTCCTGCTCGATCGGCGCTATGGCGGCCGCGGCCGCAATGACTACTGGTACCGGAACGAGGACAGCAGCAGTCTTGGGCTCGACGAGCGCTGGACGCCAAATGGTGCGACACGCGATGTCCGCCGTCACTCGTCGAAGTCCGCTGCAGACGGAGATCACTGATCGCTTGTCGGCTGCCGGCGGGCATGCGGCCGTCGACGCGAAACAAGCGCCAGCAGCCCCACGCCACGCAGCACAGATACTGGCGGCTCAGACGCCCGGGGCGTCGCGCGTTCGCGGAACCATAGGTCGAAGGGTGCATTGGCACCGGTAAGCGTCGCGGCGCGAAAAGGGGGAAAAGGGGAGAAAGGGGAGAAAGGGGGGAAAGGAGAAAGGAGAAAAGAGAAGATCGCTGTCGCCCGCAGATAGGCGTCGATGCCGAATCCAGTGCCGAAGAGGCCCAGATCAGAGTCGCCGCCGGTTTTGAACGGCTGCAGAAACCAGGCGCTGCCCGGCCTCAACACGACCGACATTCCGAAGTCGAAACGCACCAGCTCGACCGCCTGGAAGCCTGTGCGCGAAATGGTGTTGATCTGGTTTGCAAAGTTGTCCGTGCTGCTTGTCCTCAATATCGCCCCGGCAATGTCGTTGCCACGAACACCCACGCCAACATCGACCGCCGTGCAGAACTCCGAGTTCTGGTCGTTGATCTGCAGTTTGACGAGGTCGAGTCGATCCACTGTCGGGATGAAGCCCTGGCCAATGGGCGACGCCGAGATCGTGAATCCGCCACTGATGAGCCCGGTGCTCTACTGGTCGACGATGTCGGTCGCGAGCGCCGGCAGGCTCATGCAGGCAACGACAGCGGTCGCAATGGGTTTCATGCGGCATCTACGGGTGATCTTGAACGACCAGCGCATTCGCGCGGCCGCCGCCTGTCACCCATCGTCAATAGAAGGTGCGCGCAACGGCCTGACCGTGCGCCTGCCACTGCGCGTTCCAGTGCGCCAACCAAGCCGACTCGCGATCCCATTGCTCCTGCACACTCGGATTGCCGCTGCCGAGTGCAAGCATGGCGCCCGCCCAGGTGAACTCGCGCAGATGAAAGAGGCACTCAAGCGCAGCGATCCGCCCATGACCGAGCGCTTCACAGCCATACGCGTGCAGTAGTTCGTGGCGTTGTGCTTCGGTCATGTTCCAGTGCACGAACGCGCTCACCAGATCGAACAATGGATCGCCGAGCCCGGCGTACTCCCAATCGAGCATCAATGCTGGCGCGTCGCGCCGAACCAGCACATTCCAAGGATTGAAATCGTGATGCGTCAACGTCAGTGCGACAGGCGTGCTGTGAACGCGCTGCAGTTGCGCTCGCAGTGCCGGTAGCCAATCAGGCCAGACCAATCCGTACTCGTCGCGCATGGCCACGTAGCGTTCGACATTGCCCATCGGACCTGCGTCAGCCATCAAACCGCCGACCTGGTCGACGGGCAGCGCGTGCACGCGCTGCAGCAGTTGCGCCAGTTGCGCAATCGAAAACGCATGCCCCGCGGCCAGGAGATCCGCGGCGGAGGGGGCATCGACGAATGCCGAAACCGCATCGCCATCGCCTGAATCGAAGGCCAGCAGGTGCGGACTGATGCCGCATGCTGCCGCCATTCGCCAGATCGCAAGTTCGCGTTGACGATCAATGCCCAGGCGAGCGGCGGCCGGATTACCCAGACGCAAGACGGCGCGTTGCCCGCCGTAGCGCAGCAGATGATTGCTGTTGGTGTAGCCATCAGACAACTGCCGCTCAACAACAACCACCTGCTGCGCGATGTCGGCCTGACTCGGGTCCGGCGCTGCTGTAAGCAACGCGCGCAAGCGCGCCGACAGCGAGTCGTCCGTCAGGTGATTCTGCATGGCCACATCGCGCGGAATCTCGTGCAGGGTGGAAGTAGAAGTGCCGGATGAATCGGCGGTACGAACTGCAGCAGCACACTGCACCGGCAAACCTGCTGCGGCCGGTGCGCAACACGAAACCTGACGCCTCGGCGTGCTCGGCGCAAGGGCGTTGGAGGTGGGGCGCTGCATTCCACGAGGCCGCGGTCTGGCAGACTTCAGGTTCAGTCAGAGATCGCGGTTCCGTGGATCACACCATTGCTCAGTTTGTTCGCTCGCTGCGCAGGTCAGACGTGCGTGTGTCGCCCGCGGAAACCCTGGACGCGCTGCGCATCGCGGCGTTCGTCGGCGTCCGCGACCCACGCAGGTTGCGCGCCGCATTGAGTATGGCGTTGGCGAAATCGGTCGCAGACAAGGCCCGCTTCGATGCGTGTTATGACCGCTTCTTTGCCTTCGATGCGTTCAACGCGACACAGACTCGCAGCCATCTCGTCGCCCCGCCGGATGCAGATCCAACCGGGCATGCCGGGAATGTCGGCAGTTCCTCGCTGGCCGGCTTGCTGATACGCGAAGACAAGGCCGTGTTGTCGACGCGTCTCGCACGCGCCGCGGTGGCCGCGCAGATCGATTCGATGCAGGCGCTGCGCGACAAGAGCGGCATGGTCCAGACGCTGCTGCAGAGCCTCGACATTGCCTCGCTCGACGCCGTGATCGAGCGTACGGCGTCGGGCGACGCCGGCGACCGTGACACGGCGCAGTGGCTGCGCGGCGCTCGGGCACGCCTGCAGCGCGAGATTCGTGACTACGTCGAGGCGCAGTATCGCGTACACGTCGATGCGTCCGGACGGCGCGGCGTGCTTGCGGCTGCATTGCAGGCGCGCCTGACCAGCATTCAGCCTGCGTACTACGACGACGTTGCCGAGGTCGTCCGAAGGATCGCTGCGAAGCTGACGCGACAGCATCGCAGGCGGCGCTTGCGTGCGCGCCGCGGCATGCTTGATCTGCGCCGCACACTACGCAGGAACCTCGCCTACGACGGCGCGTTGTTCGACTTGCAGTGGCGCCGCACAAAGGTGCAGAAGCCGAAGGTGTTTGCAGTGTGCGACGTGTCCGGTTCGGTGGCACGCATGGCGCGCTTCACGCTGCTGCTGCTCTACAGCCTGAACGAACTGCTGCCGAATGTCCGGACCTTTGCGTTTTCCAGTCAGTTGGGCGAGGTCACTGCGCTGTTCGAAGCATCGCCCATCGAGCGCGCCATCGAAGAGGCACTGTTCCTGTGGGGCAAGGGCACCACCGACTACGCGCGTGCGTTCTCGGATCTACGCGGACTGTGCTTGAAGGACATCGATCGGCGCTCCACCGTCATCATTGTCGGCGATGCCCGGAACAACTACTTCGACCCGCGGCCGCAACTGCTGGCTGAAATATCGCGCAGGGCGAAACAAGTGCTCTGGCTCAATCCGGAAGCGCGCGATCAGTGGCGCACCGGGGACTCGGAAATGGCCCGCTTCGCGCCCTTTTGCTTCCGCGTCGATCCCTGCAATTCGCTTCAGGACCTTGAGCGTTTCGCGGACCAACTGCTACTGAGCAACACCTGAGGCCGACGGCATTTTCCTGATGGGCCGCTCGTAGGAACTCTTCTGATTGGCGCGCCCGGACGTCCCGAGGGGCGCGGACGAATCTTGAAAACCCGCGATTGCTTTGGGGCTTGCGTCCGCTAGCCGCAGTTTGCCGGTATTTACGCTTCTTTTCGTTCATTTGATGAGCGCCATCGATACACTGCTGCCGCCCGCCCGGACGAGTAGCAGGATTTGACGCGACCCCTTGATGCCGCTGCCAACGCAGGCGTTCAGAGCCGCTTGCTGAATGCCTCGCTTGGCATGCAGCGACGCCAGTCCGCAATGCGCCATCTGGCCATGCAGATCGACGACCCGCGCACGCCACGCCTGCGCTTCAGCGTGCAGGGCGCGCTGCTGGATCTGAACCCCGCGGCCGCAGCGCTGCTCGGCCGGGGCCAGTCGCAGGCCATGAGCCTGCACCTCTCAGGCGATTGGCTGGCGACGCTGCGCCGCGAGGGCTGGCTGGAGTTCACCGCCCGAGCGACCACGGCGCCGCTCATGCTGGTGCTGTTATGTGAAGACAGTTCTGGCGTCACGACGGCCGTCGCCGCCCAGGACGCTCCGCCAGAACCGCTGGACGAGTCGCTGCTGTCGTTCATCCAGGTCGCGCGCAAGAGCGCACACGACTTCAACAACGTGCTGTCGACGGTCACCGGCTACGCCGAGCTGGCCGTGATGCTGAGTAACGAGCCCCGCATCAAGCAGTACCTGTCGGAAATCCATTCCGGCGGCAAACGTGGCCAGGCGCTGGTCAAAGAGTTTCAGATGCGCCTGCTGCAGGGCGACCTTGCACAGTCGATACAGCCCAGTGAGTCACCGTCGGTGCCCGACGACACCGGCAAGCACGTGCTGGTGGTAGACGACGATGTAGCCGTGGCCGATCTGCTGGGTGAAATGCTGCGTATGTCGGGCTTCCGGGTGACGACCTGCTACTCGGCGCGCGAGGCGCTGCGCAATGTTCAACAGGACGCGACTATCGGACTGTTGCTTACGGATCAGACCATGCCCGAAATGACGGGCACGCAGTTGATCGGCAGGGCCACGCAACTGCGACCCGGACTGCCGCACATTGTCTGCACGGGTTGGGGCGACACCATTGCCTCGGGCCACGGCGGCGAGTCGGCGGTGCGCAATCTCATCGCCAAGCCGGTGGAATCGGATGCGCTGCTGGCGCTGGTGCGCGAGCTGCTGCAGATGAATTCGCTGCAGCCCAGCTGACGCCGCGAGTTCAGTTCATGCCAATGACATAGCTGAGGGTGCTGCCGATCGGTTCGTGCAACACCAGATCGGCGATGCCATCCAATCCCGTCTCTTCATTGTTCAGAATGATCAGCCGGGCACCGCGCCGCTTGGCCACTTCCGGAAATGCTGCCGCTGGATACACCACCAGCGATGAGCCCATCACGATGAATAGATCGCAGGCTTCGGTTTCTGCCTCTGCGCGCGCCATCGCATCCAGCGGCATCGACTGTCCAAAGGAGATTGTGGCGCTCTTGCGGATGCCGCCACAGCGACTGCACGGCCCCACGCGGCCGCTCGTGCGGAACTCAGCTTCCAGTGTCGCCATCTCGTAGCGCGTGCCGCAGCTGAGGCAGGTGGCATAGGTTGCATTGCCGTGCAGCTCGATGACCTTGTCGGCGGGCACGCCCGAGTCCTGATGCAGGTTATCCACGTTCTGTGTGATTACCGCGCTGACCGGACCCTCGTTCACCATGCGGGCCACGGCAAGATGACCTTTGTTGGGTTGGGCGCGCTCCATCACACGGTCACCTTCGAAACGCCGCTGCCAGGTTTCCTGGCGCACGGCGTCCGATGCAATGAAGTCCTGAAACTGCGTGGGCTTGATGGACTTCCATAAGCCCTGTGGGCCGCGGAAGTCGGGAATACCCGACTCCGTCGAAATGCCGGCACCCGTGAACACCACGGCCCTGCGGCTGCCGTCCAGCAGGCCCCGGAAGCGGTCAAGTGCCGTTGATTTGCTCATCTGATTCGCTCATCTGATTCGCTCATCTGCACGCCGACCTGATCCCGGTCAGTTATGCAACCGCGCGATTGCGGCAACGACCTGCTCGGTCTGCTCGTAGGGGACCATGTGCCCCGCCTGTGCGATGGACACGGTTTCCGACACCTGCAGACGTTTTGCGAACTCCTGCGCGTAGCCCGGTGGGATTAGCTTGTCGGAACTGCCCCAGATCAATTGCGTACGCGCCTTGACGCGATACAGGCGCTCGCTGAGCCCACGATCCGGAATGGGGAACAGAATCTTCCCGGCGGTGGTCAGCCGACGCGAGTTCTCGACAATGAACTGCGTAAGGAACTCGGGATCATTGAGGTCACCGCCTGCAGAAAGCAGCGCGGCGTGTTTCTGCGGATCGTGAAACAGCAGCCCCGGCAGCTCATAGGGGAGTGCCGCAAACAGATCCGGAATGGGCAACGCATCAACCCAGATGCCAGCCGGACAGATCAGCGCCAGCCGATCAACATCGTTCGGCGCAACGGCCGCCATCTCGGCCGCAATCATGCCGCCCATCGAATGCCCGACCAGCAGTGGCCGCGCCAGGCCGAGTGCATCCCACACATCGAAGCAGTGCAGCGTGAAATCCAGCATGTCGCGCAGTTCATCGCCGCCTTCACTGTCCTCGAAGCCTGGCAGCAGCGGCGCAGAGACATGGAACTTCGCGCACAGCGCGGCCAGAAACCCATCGTTCCGCAGCACGCCGCCGGCGCCGTGCAGGTACAGCAGTTCGGGGCCTTCACCGCCCTGATAG
>CAMAVY010000166.1 GCA_945861675.1 Klebsiella pneumoniae
TGATCGCTGTGAGGTCGACGCCTGCGTGGGACATTCACGACGATCTGGCATTTCCGCTGCCTGCCATCATCATCTGCGAGATCTTCGGTATCGCCACGCGCGACATCGAGCAGTTCAAACGCTGGTCCGACGCATCTGTTGCAGCGTTGTCGGCCCAGGACCCCTCCGTGTATGCGGCCGAGCTGATGGCCATGCACGCGTACATCCGCACGTTGCTGCACACGCGTCGCGCTGAAACCGATGACGGCAGGTTGCTCTGGCAGATTGCACAAGCGAAGCGCGACGGTGCGTTCCTGTCAGACGAAGAAGCGGTCGGCCTGGTGCTGCAGTTGTTCGTCGCGGGCAATGAAACCACCACCAGCCTGATCTCGAACTTCGTCTGGCGGTTTCTCAGCATTGACGGACTGTGGCGCGCGCTGTGTGATGGCCGCATCGACCTGGACCGCGCCATCAACGAAAGCCTGCGCTTCGACCCGCCGTTGCTAGGCTTGTTTCGCACCACCGCGCGCGACGTTGTGATCGGCGGCACGCAGGTGCCCGCGGGCACCAAGGTCATGACGCATTACGGCGCCGCCAATCGCGACGCGGAAGCGTTTCCCAATCCACACGTGTTCGATCCGCATCGGAGCGGGCGCAAGGTGCTGTCATTTGGCCTCGGCATTCATGTATGCCTCGGCATGGAGCTCGCCCGCCTGGAAGCACGCGTCGCGCTGTCGGCGTTGGTGCGGCATTTTCCGAACCTCGAATTGATCAACGAGGGTGAGCGGATCGGCCCGTTTCTGTTCTGGGGTCGGCGCAAGTTGCCGGTGCGGACTTCAAGCATCTGACACAACCCTGGTTTAACACACCGCTGAAACGCGGACGTGAACGCCCGTGTGGTGAAGTGCTTCAACACCACCGGCTACGAGAACATGCTCAATCCCGTGTATGGCGACAGGCGCGTGTTCATGCCTGTGTGCGGTGATGACACAGGCGCGCGCAGCAAGGCGGTCGCGCTTGCCAACGCACTGGGCTTCGATGCCATGGATGCGGGCGCGTTGAACCTGGCGCGTTACCTTGAGCCCTTCGCAATGGCCTGGATTCATCTTGCGTATGCCCAGGGATTGGGACGCGACCTTGCCTTCACGATGGCTCGACGTTGAACCGTACACAGGCACGCAATGAACGTGCCACGAATTCCGCAGCGATATGGGTCCTTGGAATCGGACGCCCGAATGGCCAACGCTACGAACTGTGCCGATAGGGCGCGTTGCGTGGGATGACCTCGCCGCGTTACGCGCGCCGATGACGACGCCGCGCGAGCGCGATGACGATGCAAATGCTGCCGACCCAGCCGATCAGCAAGATGAACCCGACCGTCGGCAGGTTCAGCCGCAACGTGTCGAGATCGCCACGGCCCGTGTGCCAGAACACCCACGCCTCGGCCAGCCGCGCGGCGAGTTCGTTGTCGCCGCTGCCGAGCACGACGATGCCATCGCCAGTATCGGCATCGATCCGCACTGCGTGATGCAGCGCTGGAAAGTTGTTTCCGTCGTGCCCGAACACATAGTGTCCCGATGCGCTGCGCACGTGAGTGCGCACGCCCAGTCCCCAGGACCCCAGACCGTACAGCGTCACGGCCGGCGTCGCCATCAGGCGCACGGTCGCAGGTCGTAGCACGCTGCGGCCCGGAGCTTCACCGCGCGGGCCAGGTGCATGTGCAAGCGCGAAGCGCGCCAGGTCACTCGCCGATGTGTAGACCGACGCTGCGGCGACAGCAGTGAAACGGTAGCGCGTCGCCGGCCGCCGCTGCTCATCGAAGACGGGGGCAAGCGAACGCGTTGGAATTGCTGAGGCATCGAACGAACTCGAGCGCAACCCCAGAGGCAGTAGCACCTCGCTGCGCATGTAGTCGCTGAAACGCTCGTGGCTTACGTCTTCGATCAGCAATTGCAACAGCAGGTATCCGCCGCCCGAGTACTGCCATCTGCTGCCCGGTTCCCGCACAAGGCTGATGGCAGCCGTCCCGGGCATCCCATCGCGCGGCCGCTGCAGTTCCTCGACGATGGATGGTGGCGTTGCGCCGGGCGGGAAGCCAAGGAAGCCCAATCGATCGCCCAACCCCGCGGTGTGACTGAGCAGGCGACGAACCGTGACCTGGCGATTATCGAAGTTGCTGGGCGGAAGATGCCACCGGCGCAGATAGCGGTCGACCGGGGCATCGAGATCCACGCGACCTGCCTCCACAAGGCGCAGTACCCCCCACGCCGTCAGCCATTTGCTGATGGATGCGGCCTGAAAGATGGAATCGGCATCCACCGGGACAGACACGCTGTGCGAAAAAAGCTTAGCGGGTCGCCCGCCGCGCAACAGCAGCACGACGCAGTCGCCGGCAGTGGACTGCGCCACCTGCGCAGCCACTGCCCGCATGAACGCAGCGGGATCGTCGCGCGCCGCGATCGGGGTGCGAAGCCAACCGTTAAGTGCGCCAACGGCTACCACCGCGGCCCACGCGACACCAACTGCCAACATGGCGAGCGTGTAGATCAACCATTTTGCGGTGCGCATGGTTCAGAACACTTCACTGCCAGACGGCGCAGATTGTACTCACGGTGCTGTTCGATCGTACTTGGGATCAAGAAGTTCGCGTCGCTTGGCGCGAAGTATTCGGTGGTGTCGGCGAATAGACTCCAGATGGTGCTGCCGGTGCCCGACGGATTGCTGTCCGTGTTCCAACGAAAGACCAAGCCACCCCACTCCTCCACATTCATGCCAAGGTGCTTGCGATACCACTCGGCCAGTTGCTTCGGGACCTTCGATTTGAAGAACACACCACCAAGGCCCGTGACACGTTGCATCGTCCGTTGCTCCTGCTGCCGAGTCCTGAATGGCGCGACGTGTCACCGCTACCCACCCACCTGCGCATCCACCCCGCTCGCCGCGCTGCGATAACACGCATCGACAATCCGATGCGCGGCCAGCGCCGTACCGAAATCCGGAAACGCGCTTTTACCGTCGCGCACCGCCGCAATGAAACGCCGGTCGCCCAGCCCGCCCAACGTACGATCGTCGAACTCGGACGCATCGAGCCCTTCAATCTCAAGGAATTTCGCGGTGACTTCTGCTGCGCTCATCACCACGGCGGGCCCTGTCTTGGGCTGGTAGGTAATGGAACCGATGTAGTCGTCCTCCGTAACGAACCAGCCGCGCTCGAAGAAGATCTCGAGGCGGCGCGTGGACGGCCGCTCATCGATGTCGTGCCATACCGACGTGATCGTGGTATCAGCACCGCCCACATGGCTAAAGCGCGCAATCGCCACATCTTCAATACCTGGGTTGCCCGACAGGAATCGGGTGGTGCAGCGCACCGATGCCACTTCACCAAACAGGCGCCGGAACTGATCCACGTCGTGAATGGAATGTTCGATGAGTGTGCCGCCACCGGCCTTGTTCACGTCCGCGCGCCAGTTGCTGTTGTAGTGGCCGCGCACCGGAAGGAACTGGTCATCGCGCATATGCGCGGTCAGCAAGCGCCCCAGGTCTTCCGTGCGCATGAGGTGTTCCAGCACGCCGAACACCGGAGAATGGTTCAGCACCAGGCCCACCTGATGCACAACGCCGGCGCGCATCACCGCGTCGTACATGACCTGGGCATCGGCGAGGTTCTTCGCCAGCGGTTTCTCACAGAACACATGCTTGCCTGCAGCCAGCACCGCGGTGAGCAACGCAGGATGACCTGAGGTCTCGGTGCAGATGTACACAGCGTCGACGTTGGGCGACGCAATCAACGCGTAGGCGTCCACGCCCATCTCGCGCGCACCCACGAGCCGGGCAAACGACTCGGCACGCTCCATCTTGTGATCGCACACGGCCGTGAACTGCACGGGCATCGCGTTCGAGCGCACCAGGTTGCGCAGGTTGCGGGAATGAAAGCCGCCGATGTTGCCGCAGCCGATCAGGCCTACGCGGACCGGGTTCTGCATCGCATATGTTCCTCTGTAGACAGCTATCGCCTGGCGCGGAGACGCGGCGGCGGCGGGGATGTGGTTTGAATACTGAGCCGGAGGAAGCATTGGAGCATTGCGCCCCATCGCCAGGGAAGCTGAAGTGCCAGGGAAGCTGAAGTGCCAGGGAAGCTGCAGTGCCAGAGAAGCTGCGTTGCCCGGGCAAACTTGCGCATTCCGCAATTGGGGTCCGTACTAAGGCACGCTATCCCTGTTCCCGGAGCGTCGTCTTGAGCAACCCAACGCCCTGCCGCATGTCATTCATCGTGCCGGCCTACAACGAAGCCAAGCTGCTGGGCGCCACGCTGGACGCCATTCGGGTTGCCGCAGCGCTGACCGGCGAGTCGTTCGAGATCATCGTGGTCGACGACGACTCCACCGACAGCACCGCCGCCATCGCCGCCGGTCGTGGCGCACGGGTCGTACCCGTGAAGAATCGCAGCATCGCGCGCACTCGCAACGACGGCGCGCGACAGGCACGCGGCGAGTACCTGTTCTTTGTCGATGCCGATACGTTGATCGATCATCGCGTGCTGCGTGCCGCACTGGCGCGGCTCTACGCGGGCGACGTCGGTGGTGGTGCGGTGTTCAAGTGGGACAACGCGCATCGCGGCGTGGGTCGCACCGGCAAGCTGTACGGCTGCCAGCATGCCAACGTGAAGCCGGACATCATGACTCTGGCGAAGGGCATCGGCGGTGGTGTGCCGTTGGCCGCGTTGCTTGCCACGCGTGCCGTCAGCTGTTTTGCGCCAGGGGATCAAGGCGGCACGTTCAACGGCAACCCGTTGATGGCGGCGGTGGGTCACGCAGTATTGCGCCGAATCAACACGCCCGAATTCCTGCAGGGCGTGCGGGACGCGGCCGCGCATCTGTGCTCAGGATTGGCGTTGTTGGCCGCGCGACACTCCCTGGGCGGCACACAAGGTCGTGGCCTGTTGCTGGCGCTGGACCTCGGCCGCGACATCGGCGCGGATCTGGTCACGGCCGCCCGAGCGCGCGGACTGTTGATCAACTCGCCCAAACCACATCTGCTGCGCTTCATGCCGGCGTTGAACGTGACGCGCGCAGAAATCGATACTGCGATGAGCAGGCTGGATCAGGCGCTGGGTGATCTCGACTAGGAACAATTGCGCCATGAACCTGTGCGCGCCATTGCGGAGCGCACCACACCCCCACTGCGCGCCGGCTTGCGCGGCGCGCGCGCTCAACAGGTGCTGGCAACGATGAATCGACACAGTCTGCTTGGTCAGCTGCTCACATTTCTTCTACTCGGAGCCAGCGCAATGACGTACGCCGACACGGTCGCCACCCGGAATGCAGCACTCACCGCACTGGAACAGCGCCTGCGCAGCGGCGACATTTCCGGCATTCATTCGGTGATCGTCCAACAGCACGGCAAAACACTGGCCGAGTGGTACTTCGAGGGCCACGACCAGACCATCTGGAAGGATCTGGGACATGTGCAGTTCACACCAGACACGCTGCACGATGTGCGCTCGGTGACCAAGAGCGTGGTGTCGATGTTGTTCGGCATCGCCATGGCAGAAGGCGCCATCACCAATCTTGATGCGCCGGTGCTGGACTGGTTTCCGGAACACGCCCAGCTGCGTACACCCGAACGTTTGCGCATCCGTCTGCGCGATGTGTTGTCCATGACGTCCGGGCTGCACTGGGACGAGTGGACCTATCCCTATACCGACCCGCGCAACGCCGAGATTGCGATGAACATGGCGGATGATCCGTATCTGTATGTGCTGAGCCAGGCCATCGACGCACCGCCGGGCACGCGTTGGGCATATTCCGGCGGCGACGTTGCGCTGATCGGCGCCGTCATCGCGCGCGCAGTCAAGCTACCGATCGAGGACTACGCGCAGGCGAAGCTGTTCGGGCCGCTGCACATGGCGTCGGAGTGGAGCCAGAACAATGGCGTGGCCATGGCCGCGTCGGGTCTGCGTCTGACACCGCGATCAATGGCGAAGCTTGGCCAATAGGTACTGAGCGCGGACAGCCTTGATGGTGTGCAGCGCGTGCCTGCCGATTGGATGACGCTGGCCACCACACACAAGATAGCTACCAGCAACATCGACGTGCCCGGCGGCGGCTATGGCTACCTGTGGTGGCTCGGCAACCCAACACCCGACCTGCACTGGATCGGCGCCATCGGCAACGGTGGGCAACGCATCTGGATCGTGCCCGCGCGCGATCTGGTCATCGTCATCACTGCAGGTTTGTACGACACACCGACCCAAGGCAAAGCAACCTTCGACGTCTTCGCGGCAGTGCTGAAGGCGTTGCCGCCGGAGTGAGCTGGCTCCGTGCTGCATACCCCAAGCCAGGGTGGTCGCAGAGATGATCCGAGCTAGCATGTGGCAGTCACGCGCTCGGCTGTCCGCTGCGCTGTCGGTTCAGCCTTGGAGCACGCATACATGTCCAACTCATCCAGCACGCCCATCCCACCCAGCACGCACAGCACTCACACCACACAAGACTTCGACGCGCGCGCCCGCACCTGGGACGACGATCCGAAAAAGGTACAGCGCGCTGAAGACATTGCGCGCTCGATCGCGCAACGCGTGCCATTGACTCAGCGCATGCAAGGCTTCGAGTACGGCTGCGGTACAGGCCTTGTGTCGTTCGCACTCGCCGAATCGCTGGGCGACATCACGCTGGCCGACAGTTCATCGGGCATGCTGGCGGTACTGGGCGAGAAGATCGCGCGGTTCGGATCGCGCAGCGGCAACCGCACCATGCAGCCACGTCAGCTGGACCTGTCGACCGAAGCGCTGCCACCAGAGCGGTTCGACATCGTCTACACCGCCATGACGTTGCACCACATTCCGAACACCGAGCAGGTACTGCAGCAGTTTCATGACCTGCTGCGCCCCGGTGGCTACCTGTGCATTGCCGACCTGGACGCAGAAGACGGTTCGTTCCACGGCCAGGATGTGGACGTGCACCACGGGTTCGACCGCGCGGTGCTCGGCGCACAGCTCGCGCACGCCGGATTCGCAACCGCAACGTTCGACACCGCAATGACCATGTATCGTGAAGGCATGTATCGTGAAGGCATGCAGGGCGAAACGCGCAGCTATCCGGTGTTCGTTGCAGTGGCGCAGCGGGCGTGAAGCAAATGCAGTGTTGGCTGGCTAACCGCCGGCATCGTCGGCCGGCTCGCCCATGCGAATAAGTGTTGTGATCATGTGATTGAACGGCACGTGAATGCGGTGTTGCGCCGCCTTGCGCAACACCACGTCGTTGCGCGCACGCCACTCTGTCGGCAGCCCGGCCAGCCGATCCACCACAATGGACGGCGCGTGCGCAGACAATGAACGCCGCACATTGGCCAGCATGCGCGCCGGCAGATCGTCAGACAGCTGCGCGCCCTCGGCGCGCCCCACGGCCACGACTTCGAGCGCGATGGCCACGAACAGTTTGCCGATCTCCTCGTCCTGCAACACCAGATTGCCGCGCCGCGTGAGCACGCCGATGCCGCCGCTGGCCGCGTTCATCACCAGCTTGGCCCAGGACGACGTCACGAAGTCGTCGACCGCACGCACTTCGGCAAAGCTGCCAGCGAATGCGGCCAGCAGCTCGGCGCTGCCCGGGCCAACGGGAATATCGAGGCGCGCAGGACCAATGACGTGGATACGCCCAGGCCCATCGCGGTGCGCTGGGCACGCGACCATGGTGGGCAGCACATGCACGCCATGCGGCACGTAAGGCGCTACCGTCTCGCGATGTTCAACGCCATTCTGCAGCACAGCGAGCACCGTGCCCGGCCCGCACAACGCGCGCAGCCAGGCCGCTGCCGCTGGGGTTTGATGCACCTTGGTGCCAAGCAACACGATGGGCGCAGGCCCGACCGCGCTCGGCTCGCTGAGCGCATGCACGGCGCCAGACACCGCGCCGCCCGGATATTCGACGTGCAGCGTGTCGAATGCGCTGCGTGCGGCAATTTCAATGCGATGGCCGGCCTGCAGTGCGGCTCCGGCGAACGCGCCGCCGATCGCACCGGGGCCGATGATGGCTATGCGTGTCGGCTTGGTTCCCATAGCAGAACAACTGTGACGAGACGAAGGGCCCTCAGACTAGCGCACAAGCCTCCCGTCGGCGCCGACGGCCGGCCCACGCAGCGTGGCTTTACGCACAATCACGGCGCGGCACAGCGCGACGGATCCTGAGCGTGCGTGCGTATGCTTTTCGTGCGTATACGTATACGTATACCTATGCGTATGCGCAGTGCGCAAAATGCAGAGGGCCCATCATGTCCATGCGTGACGCCGCGATCGCGGCAAATCGATTCGGCCTGGGCGCACGCCCAGGCGAGCTGCGCAGCATTGCGGCCGATCCACGCGGCTGGTTGCTCGGCCAGCTGGTGCCGGAACTCGAGTTGCCCGCACCGCTACAGGCGCTGCCGCGTACGGCAGAGGATCAAACCGCCTTCTTCCGCTGGCTGCGCGACTATGGTCGTGGAGCGCGTGCAGGCCGGGCTGAGCGCGTCGCCAACACTGAGCGCGCCGAGCCGTCGTCGATGTCCAGCACCCCGGTCCAGACAAGTGTCGAACAGTCCTACGTGAAGGCCCTGCTGCCGGTGTATGTGCGCGCCATCGAGGCGCGCATGCAGACCGCCCTGGGCACGGCGTTTCCGTTTCGCGAGCGGCTGATGCGCTTCTGGTCGAATCACTTCGTGGTGTCGGCGGCGAAACCTGCGGCCATTACCTTGCCCGCGTCGTTCGAGCGCGACGTAGCGCGCAAACACGTTGTCGGTCGCTTCATCGACATGTTGCTGGCGGCAGAGAAGCACCCGGCCATGCTGCTCTTTCTGGACAATGCGCAGACCATCGGCCCTGGCTCGGTATGGGGCCGTCACCCGGATCGGGTGCCCGACAATGGCGTGACCGGGCGCCCGCGCGGGTTGAACGAGAACCTGGCGCGGGAAATTCTCGAGCTGCACACGCTCGGCGTAAACGGTGGCTACACCCAGGCCGACGTCACAGCATTCGCGCACGTCATCACGGGTTGGCAGATCGCCAACCCCTTTCGCCAGCTCAAGCTGAAACGCTTCGCGAACTGGACAGCTGACGACTTCTTTCACTTCAATCCGGATGCGCACGAGCCAGGCGCGAAGACCGTGCTCGGCACGCTGTACGACCAGACCGGCGCTGCACAGGGCGAGGCCGTGCTGCACGACCTGGCAGCACATCCGAACACTGCTGCCCTTGTTGCCGGCAAGCTGGCGCGGCATTTTGCAGCGGACATGCCCGCGCAAACGCTCGTCGATCGGCTGGCGCGGGCGTTCCGCGACAGCGAGGGCGACCTGCGCGAAGTCTGTCGCACACTGGTCAACTCGCCGGAACCCTGGGCCGGCGATCTGACCAAGTTCAAACCGCCTGAAGACTATGTGCTGTCGGTGCTGCGCGGGCTCGGCGGCCCGAATCTCACAGGCATTCAGCAGCTGACATTGCTCAGCGAGATGGGGCAGCGCCCATATTGGTCGTCCGGACCCGACGGCTGGAAGGACGTTGAAAGCGAGTGGTTGGGCGCCGACGCGCTGTGGAAGCGACTGGAGTGGGCAGAGCTTGCGGGTCGCGCCATGGCGCGCGGCACAGCAGATCCGTTGGCGCTGGCCGAAGACCTGCTCGGTCCGCTGATCAGCGCCAGCACGCGAGCCGCTGTGGCACAGGCAGACAGTGCGGCGCAGGGTCTGGCACTGCTGGTCGCAAGCCCAGAATTCATGCGGAGGTAGGCTGTGCGAACTTCTCGAAGAACGGCACTCAAGGCGGCGGCGGCAGGCGCCCTGGTTGCGTTGACAGGGCTGCCCGAAGCAGCGCGTGCGGCCGCGGCGGCCGCGCCAGATTCGGCACCGCGCCTCGTACTGGTCATTCTGCGCGGCGCCATGGATGGGCTGGCCGTGGTGCCGGCGACCGGCGATCCAGATTTCCTGTCTGCACGCGCGGGGCTTGGCCCGAGTGCCGGCGACAGCGACGTCGCGGCGCTGTCGCTGGATGCAACCTTCGGGCTGCATCCGTTGCTACCTGAACTGCACAGCCTGTATGCCGCGCAACAGCTGGCGATTGTGCATGCGGTGTGCACGCCGTATCGCGCGCGCTCGCACTTCGACGGGCAGAACGTGCTTGAGGGCGGCGCGAACGCGCCGTTCGCCGTCAACGACGGTTGGTTGAACCGCGCGCTGCTGGGGTTGCAACAGCGTGAACGTCCGACCGCCATTGCCATTGCGGCGGCCATGCCTCTGGTGCTGCGCGGGGAAGCAGCGACCACCTCCTGGGCACCGTCCTACCTGCCCGACCCGAATGCCGACCTGGTCGCACGCGTGACCGATCTCTATGCCAACGACCAGGCACTGGCGCGCGCATTGACCGACGCGCGCACCGCGCACATGCACAAGCGCGACCGCAATGACGGCGCACAGTTCACGCAGCTCATGCGCGCCGCCGCACGTTTTCTGCTGCTACCCGACGGCCCACGCGTAGCCGTACTGGAGTTGTCGGGCTGGGACACGCACGCGGCGCAGGCGCAGCCCGCCGGCGCGCTTGGCAGAAACCTGCGGCAACTGCAGCAAGGCATCTCTACATTGCGCACCGAACTTGGCGCAGCGTGGCGCAGTACGGCGCTGATCG
>CAMAVY010000167.1 GCA_945861675.1 Klebsiella pneumoniae
CGCGCGCAAGCTGCTGCGCGCCCGTGACGTGACGCAGCACGGCCTGCCGACGATCGCGCTGACCCGGCTCGTGCAAGCCGGCAAGCTCGAACGTGTGGCGCGCGGTCTGTATGGCCTTCCCGGCGCGAAGACCAGCGAACACCGCTCGCTCGCCGAAGTCTCTGCACGCGTGCGCAAAGGCGTGGTCTGCCTGCTGTCCGCGCTACGGGTCCACGAGATCGGCACCCAGGCCCCGTTCGAGGTCTGGCTCGCCATCCCGAACCACATGGTCGCGCCGCGCCTGGACCAGCCCGCGATCCGCATCGTTCGCATGTCGGACGACGCGCTGGCCGACGGCGTCGAACGCCTCAATATCGACGGGGTCAACGTGCCCGTCTTCAACGCAGCCCGGACCGTCGTCGACTGCTTCAGGTTCCGCAACAAGATCGGCCTGGACGTCGCGCTCGAAGCACTGCGCGACGGTTGGAGCCAGCGCAAGTTCACGCTGGACGACCTGTGGCGCCACGCCACCCGCGGCCGCGTGGCCAACGTGATGCGCCCCTACATCGAGGCCATAACGTTATGACCGCCAACCGCGCCGCGTCCATTCGTGCGAGGCTCAAGCAGCACACCGACACGTCGAAGTGGGACTTCAACTTGACCCTGACCCAGTACGGCCTGGAACGCCTGCTGTACCGGCTGTCGATCTCCGAACACGCACCCCACTTCCTGCTCAAGGGCGCGCTGTTGTTCCAGCTCTGGTAAGGCCAGCCGCACCGCCCGACGCGGGACGCCGACCTGCTGGGCTTCGGCCCGGATGATGTGCCCACGCTGGTCGGCGCGTTCCGATCCATCTGCAGCATCGCGGTGGACGACGGCATCGTGTTCGACCCCGAGTCGGTCGCAAGCAGCCCGATTCGCAAGGACGCCGGCTACGGCGGCGTGCGCATAGACCTGCGCGCCACCCTCGACGGCGCGCGCCTGGCATTGCAGATCGACATCGGCTTCGGCGATGCAGTGACGCCCGAAGCACAGCAGGTCAATTACCCGACCCTGCTCGACGGGGTTCCCGCCCCCGCACTGCGCGCCTATCCGAAGGCCACGGTCGTTGCCGAGAAGCTGCACGCCGTGACCTTGCTCGGCATGACCAACACCCGCATGAAGGATTTCTTCGACCTCTGGGTGCTGCTGCATGATGCAACGCTCGACAACGAAGAACTGCAACGGGCCATAGCAGCGACCTTCTCACGCAGGCAAACGGCGATGCCCGGCACACTGCCGATCGGCTTGAGCGCTGCATTCGCCGAAGACGGCACCAAACAAATCCAGTGGCGGGCCTTCCTCACGAAGAACCGGCTGGAAGCGATGGACCTGGGCGAGGTGGTCACGTACATCCGCGAGCGGGCTCGGCCGCTGGGATTCACAAGCACCTAGTCTTCACGCACATTTCAGACATCCGCCTGCGCGGCTGCAGAGAACATATTTGGTACTTGGTCGGCATGTCTCGTTACGAATTGCGGCGGGCGTCATCGTAGGGACGACGGGGCAAAACTGGAGACGGGACTGCTAACTCATTAATAAATATGGCGGAGCGGACGGGGCTCGAACCCGCGACCCCCGGCGTGACAGGCCGGTATTCTAACCAACTGAACTACCGCTCCGAAGAAACCTGCGTGGTGGGTGTTGCAGGGATCGAACCTGCGACCTTCGGTTTGTAAGACCGACGCTCTCCCAGCTGAGCTAAACACCCTCGTGCGAGGGAGGCGGTATGTTACTGATCAAGCCATCACAGTCAACGCGAAAAGGTACCCATTCGACCAGTCTGCTCAATTGACGACGACCACGCCATCCAACTGCCGCGGGTCCGACAGGGCTGACCGGCACGCTTCACATGCTGCATCCACGCCGGCCACGTCCAGACCACTCACCAGCGCAACAGTCGCCGACGATGGAAAACCACCGCCGAGCACCTCAGCCACTGCGTAACCGCCACCTACGTCCAATACCACCCAATCGAACTGCTGGCGCGCGGCCGCGAGACCTGCCCATCGCTCCGCAGGATCGCCGCGCATGAATTGCGGCAGCGACCAGCGGTGAATCATTCCGTTCGGCCAGTATTCAGGTGCGTCAGCGATCCGGCGCACATCGCTCGGTGCAACAGAGTGCGGCACGGGCGGTGCAACGCCTCCCGACGCATCGATGAACAGCGTCCGACTCAACTGGCCCAGGGCCAGCGCCAGATTCATGCCGGCGACACGCGTCGGAGCAGCTGGGCCAATGCCGACGACCATCACTACCCCCTGAGCGCGCACGTCGCCCAGGTCGCCGCCAACGTGGGTGGGGGGCAACGCATCTGACGACGCGCGGCTGCCCAATACGAGGCGGGTCCGCCAGCGACGGACTGCGTCCACAAATCCGCCTTCAGAGCCATCAAGGTAGGCGGAACAAGGATACTCAGGGTCACGGCTTCGTCGACGGAGCGGCGGCAATTGCAGCAGATCGGGAACGTTCTGCACTTTCGCTTCGCTGCGGCGGCGATCCGTGAACAGGCGACGTCCAACGCCGAGCAACGCAACTGCGGTCACGGCAAGCAACGCCATCGCCAACGCGCTCACCGGGACCTCTGCAGCGTTCGCGAATTGCGGCTCGCACCGCCCCACCGTACAAGCGTGGCGACGCCAGTCACGCGAACACGCGTAATCACACAATCCTGCCGTAGTTGTCCTCAAGACGAACGATGTCGTCTTCCCCCAAGTAGCCGCCGGTCTGTACTTCGATCATCACGACGTCGTCAGCACCAGGATTTTCCAGGCGATGCACGCTGCCGAGCGGGATGTACGTTGACTCGTTCGCCTGCAGCATGAACACGCGTTCGTCCAGCGTTACGCGCGCAGTGCCACTCACAACAATCCAATGCTCAGCGCGATGATGATGCTTCTGCAACGACAGACGCTCGCCAGGCTTCACCGTGATGCGCTTCACCTGATGGGTGGGTCCGAGATCGATGCCTTCATACGCACCCCACGGCCGCTCGACACGGCGATGCAGTGCCGCTTCAGTCCGACCATCCGCCTTGATGCGCTGGACGATGTTGTTGACATCCTGGGTACGGGTCTTGTGCGCGATCAGAAGCGCATCCTTGGTATCCACAACGATCAGGTCTGATACGCCCACCAGCGCAATCAGTCGATTGTCCGAAGACACATAACTCGACGTCGTGTCCTCGAGCATCACGTCGCCATGCACAACGTTGCTGCGGCTGTCTCCCGCACCTTCGGCCCACACTGCATCCCATGAGCCGACATCACTCCAACCAGCGTTCAGCGGCACCACGACCGCGCGCGTTGTGTGCTCCATGACGGCGTAGTCAATCGACACCGACGGACTGCTGGCAAAACTGTCGGCCTGCAGATGCAAGAAATCACCGACAACACGTGCACCGCTGTAAGCCTGTCGGCATGCGGCGACGATTACCGGTTGCAACGCCTCCAGTTCCTGCAGATACACAT
Source organism: Klebsiella pneumoniae (assembly GCA_945861675.1). Taxonomy (GTDB): domain Bacteria; phylum Pseudomonadota; class Gammaproteobacteria; order Pseudomonadales; family Azotimanducaceae; genus CAMAVY01. The sequence continues at coordinate 3,489 of CAMAVY010000167.1, forward strand.
CTGCACGAAACACAAACATGCCGCTATTCCAGAAGTAGTTCCCGGCGGCCAGGTAACGCGCCGCGGTTTCGGCATTCGGCTTTTCAGCGAACGACTCGACATGAGCCGCGTTGAAGCCCGCAACCGCAGCTCCCGCATGAATGTAGCCGTAACCTGTTTCGGCACGCTCAGGCACCACACCAAAGGTCACGAGAGAGCCTTGCTGCGCAACTGCAACAGCGTGCCCGGCAGCTGCCGAAAACGCGGCAACGTCACGAATAACGTGATCAGCAGGAAGCACCAGCAACACAGGCGCACCGCCCGCAGGTTTCGCATCGGCAGACTGTGCGAGCGCGTGCAGCGCAGCGATTGCGATTGCGGGCGCGGTGTTCCTGCCAAGTGGTTCCAGAACAATCGAACCTGTGCGACCGCTGACGCGCATCTGCTCTGCGACCGCAAAGCGATGCTCGGCGTTGCAGATGATCATCGGCGAGCCAGCACCGGCAACATGCGCCGCACGATCCAACGTCGCCTGCAACATTGTCGAAGCACCTAGCAACGGCAGCAGCTGCTTGGGTGTTGCTTCACGCGAAAGTGGCCAGAGCCGTGTCCCTGCGCCACCCGACAGGATCACAGGGATAGTCAAAGACATCTTCAACTCCTTAATGCATTGATTGTTGGTGCAGGCCACTTCGCCAACCGCGAACTGAACGGCACCGTCCTTGGCGCCACCGCACAGGGGATGCACGACTGCGCAGCGTCACAACCAACGCACAAGCCGAGCCGCAATTCGATCGCCGGCATGCCCGTCCCACATCGGTGGCACTACGCCGGACCGCTCGACCGGCGCCGCACGCGCCGCCGCAAGAATCGCGGCAGGGTTCGTACCTACAAGCGTATTGGTTCCATGTGAGATCGTGATCGGGCGTTCGGTGTTTTCCCGCAGCGTGAGACATGGCACGCCAAGGATCGTGGTCTCCTCCTGAATGCCGCCGCTGTCGGTCATTACCAGCCGCGCATTTGCCATCAGGTTCAGGAAGTCGAGATAGCCTTGCGGTTCGATCAGGTGGATGCCCTGCAATGGCATCCCGAGACCCCGCACATGACCCTGCGTGCGAGGGTGCATCGGAAAGACCAGGGGAAGATCGCGCGCAATGGTCGCCAACGCGTCCAATAGGGCGCGAAGCACAACCGGATCGTCGACGTTCGATGGACGATGTAGTGTCACCACTCCGTAGCCACCGCTCGCCAACTGCACACCGGGCACTGCCGCCGAGAGCGTGGGCCGCAACAGCGCGTTGGCACGATGTCGCATCAACGTATCTATCATGACATTGCCGACCAGTTCGACCTTGTCACCATGAATACCTTCTGCGGCCAGGTTGGCCTGCGCGCCAGCTTCCGTTGTGAACAGAAGATCGGAGATTGCGTCTGTCAGCACTCGGTTCACTTCTTCCGGCATGGACCGATCGAAGCTGCGCAGACCTGCCTCAACGTGAATGACGCGAGTGCCCATCTTGGTGGCATCCATTGCACACGCGATGGTCGAGTTCACGTCGCCCACAACGAGCACGGCATCGGGGCGTTCGTGTTCCAACACCGCTTCGAACGCCTCCATGATGCGCCCGGTCTGCCGGCCATGCGTGCCAGATCCTACTTCGAGATTGATGTCCGGTTGCGGCAGTCCGAGTTCCTTGAAGAACAGATCGGACATCTCCGGACTGTAGTGCTGCCCCGTATGCACCAGCACCTGCTGAATGGTGCGCTGATCCTGTACACGGCTGATCGCAGCCATGATTGGCGCAACCTTCATGAAATTGGGTCGAGCGCCGACTACGTGCAGGAGCTTTGCTGGTTTGGCCACAAACGGAACTCATGGTGAGGTGCCGCGAAAGTATAGCCAGCGGCATGAACACACCGTGTTCCCCCGAGCACCCATCGCTGCTCAACACCGGCGGCCCAACAGGGGCGGCTCAACAGAGGTCAATGCGCGTCCCGCTGCACAAACCAACGCGAAGCGACTGCTTGAGACGCCCGGCGGGTGGGCAGCACAATTCCGTAGCGGCACGCGCCGCTTGGTCGCAGGTTGCCTGGGAAATGAATGGTCGGGACGGCAGGATTTGAACCTGCGACCACCACACCCCCAGTGTGGTGCGCTACCAGACTGCGCTACGCCCCGAAGAACTCATGGCCGCCATAGACCGGCGGCGCGCGACTATATCTGAACCGTTAGACGAAGCGGAGCATTGTTGGCCGGTGCTGCGCCGGCAGTTACCCCAGATCGGGCAGGCTGGTCAGGCGCGCAAGACCTGCAGCAAACCCTCAAGTTCGACGATCATCTGCCGGACAAGCAGCCGCGATTGCGTCACGTCTTCTTTCGCCTCAGTGCCCTCCAGGCGCTGACGCGCACCGCCGATAGTGAAGCCCTGGTCGTACAGCAGGCCGCGAATCTGACGAATCGTCATCACATCCTGGCGCTGGTAATAGCGTCGGTTGCCGCGCCGCTTGACTGGGCGAAGCTGGACGAACTCCTGCTCCCAGTAGCGCAGCACGTGCGGCTTCACTGCGCAGAGCGCGCTGACCTCGCCAATGGTGAAGTACCGCTTGCCAGGAATAGGCGGTAACTCGTTGTTATTACTTGGCTCCAGCATAGGCCTCTACACGCTGTTTCAGCTTCTGACCGGGCCGGAACGTAACGACTCTGCGTGCAGTGATCGCTATCTCTTCGCCGGTTTTAGGATTTCTTCCGGGACGTTGGCTCTTGTCGCGAAGATCGAAGTTGCCGAAGCCTGACAGCTTCACGTGCTCGTTGCATTCCAGCGATGCGCGCACATTTTCAAAGAAAACTTCAACAATTTCCTTGGCTTCACGCTTATTCAAGCCTAGCTCATCGAACAATCTATCGGCCATCTGGGCCTTCGTCAGTGCGTTCGGCGCGTCAGGCACACCCATTCCGAAACGCTGAAGACTCTCGTCCGCCATGGCACCCTTCCCCTCAACAATCCACAGGTCTACCGCTGCACTGCCCCGAACTGGGCACTGAGCTGCCCAATCACGGCTCCCATAACTGCGCTGACCTCTGCCTCTTCAAGGGTGCGTGACGGGTGCTGCAAGGTCAAGCCTAGACCAATACTTTTCTTCGATGAATCAATACCTTCGCCCGCATACACATCAAAGAGCGTAAATTGTGCGAGCAGCCCTTCGGCACCCGCCCGGACTGCCATTTCAATTGCAGCGGCAGGTACGCTTTGATCGACGAGCACGGCGAGATCTCGACGCACCGAAGGAAACATCGAAAGCGGAACGAATTCTGAGGTCCGTGATTCCAGCAGTGCGCCGAAGTCCAGCTCGAATCCGAGCACTGACGCGTCGAAATCGAGCTGCGCAAGGACTGCCGGATGGATTCGGCCTACGCGGCCAAACCGCCGACCGGCAGCGTTGACAATCGCTGCCGCCTGGCCAGGATGAAATGCAGCATCGTCCGTGAGCGGCTCGAAGGACGCTGCCGCCCCAATCAGACGTTCAACGTCGCCTTTTGCGTCGAAGTAGTCGAACACTTCGCGTCCGCCGCTCCACCCTTCAGGATTGCGCGCACCCACCAGAACACCACTCACACGCCAAGCCTGTTCAATGCCGTCGGCCGTACGGATGAAGCAGCGGCCAATCTCGAACAACTTGCTGCGCACCGCTTGTCGGTTACGGTTGTAGAGCGATGCACGCACAAGACCGCCAATGAGGTCCGTCCTCATGACACTCATTTCCGCTGACAGTGGATTGTCGAGGACGATTGGTGAAAGCCCTGGCGCGAACAGATCCTGAGACGCCGGGTCTATGAAGGAGTAGGTGATTGCCTCCTGGTAGCCGAGCCCGACAAGCTGACGACGAATGCCCTGCAGCTTCGCGCGGAATGGATCTTCCGCAACCAGCTCAAGACTGGTCACAGGCGCCGCCGTTGGAATGCGGTCGTAACCGTAGATTCGACAGACTTCCTCAACGAGGTCTTCTTCGCGTTCGATATCGAAGCGATAGCTCGGCGCGTCAACGATCCAACCCAACTCCGCTCCGGTGTACGCGCTCACGCGCATACCGAGCCCCTCAAGTGTCGCAACAACTGTCTCGGCCGATATCTCAACCCCTATCAGACGCGTGAGTCGCGCGTGACGCAGCAGTATGGGCTCGCGTTGTGGCAACAGGGCAGGCACCTCCGCCACAACGCTCGGGCCAGGCGATCCGCCTGCAATGCTGATGAGCAACGCAGTGGCGCGCTCGATCGCGCGTTGCGGCAGATTGAAATCGACACCGCGCTCGAAACGCTGCGAGGCTTCCGTGTGCATTCCGTAGGCGCGCGCACGCCCTCGAATCGCAGCCGGCGAAAAGAAGGCGCTCTCCAGAAACACGTTGTGCAGCGTCGTCGCTGACATGGATTCAGTTGTGGATGCCGTCGTCGGCTCTGCAGCACCGGCAACAGCGGCCGCAGCCTGCATCGCGCTTCGCGCGCCACCCATGATGCCGGCCATGGCCACGGCACCACCTTCGTCGGCAATCACCAGTGTGTTGCCAGCCAGCACCAGCTGCTTGCCGTCCAGCATCTCAAGTTTTTCGTCGGCCCGAGCCCATCGCACCGTGATACCGCCCTGCAGACGCGACAGATCGAACGCATGCAACGGCTGACCCAGCTCCAGCATGACGTAGTTCGTGACATCAACGGCGGGATCGATGCTGCGCATGCCGCCACGGCGCAATCGCTCACGCATCCACAAGGGTGTCGGCCGATTCAAATCGACGCCCTGAACAACGCGCCCGACATAGCGCGGACAGGCTTCCGGTGCATCCAGCGTGACAGGCACGGTCGTCGAGATACTCGCTGGCACAGGCTCTGACGCAGGCTCAGAAGCTAGCGACGTGAACAACACCCCAACCTCACGCGCCACGCCGCGCATGGACAGGCAATCGCCTCTGTTTGGCGTCAGCCCAACCTCAATCACGCGATCCTGCACGGCAAACAGATCCGCAATCGCCACACCAACGACGCTGTCAGCCGGCAACTCAAGCAATCCACTGCTTTCAGTCGCAAGGTTCAGTTCTGCGGCACTGCAGAGCATCCCGGCACTTTCCACACCACGCAGCTTCGCCGCCTTGATGCGCAGTTCGCCGCCCTTCAGCGAAGCGCCAAGCCGCGCAAACGGCACCAGCATACCCGTGCGTACATTTGCAGCGCCGCATACGACTTGAAATCGCTGATCACCGTCGAACACCTGACACACACGCAATCGGTCAGCGTTCGGATGCGCGTCAACCGATTCAACGCGACCGACTACTACGCCCGTGAACCCACAATCTATCGGCTCAATGCCCTCGATCTCGATGCCGGCCATCGCAACTGACTTGAGCAGCGTTTCGCCGTCGCAATCGGGACTCACCCATTCGCGCAGCCATGCTTCACTGAATTTCATTGTTTACGCCTGTACGCACCTTGTATGCCTGTGTGCACTGAGGAAACGCGACCGACCCGCGGTCAGCGAAACTGGTTCAGAAAACGCAGATCGTTCTCGTACAACGTGCGCTGATCTTCAATATGAAAGCGCAGCTTCGCCAGCCGGTCGCAGCCAAAGCCGAACGCAAAGCCGCTATAGACCTCGCTGTCGATACCAGCCATTCGAAGCACGTTCGGATGCACCATGCCGCACCCCATCACCTCGAGCCAGCCCGTGTGTTTGCACACGCGACAACCGCTGCCGCCGCAATCAACACACTGCACATCGACTTCCGCTGACGGTTCCGTGAAGGGGAAATAGGACGGCCGGAACCGCACATCAACGTCCTTCTCGAAGAAGGCACGCAGGAAGTGCAGCACGGTGCCCTTCAGATGCGAAAAGCTGATGTGCTCGTCGATTACCAGGCCTTCGACCTGGAAAAACATTGGGGTGTGCGTGATGTCGTAGTCGCGCCGATAGACACGGCCCGGACAGATCACGCGAATCGGCGGTTTGCGTTCTGCCATCACCCGCACCTGCACGGGCGAGGTGTGCGTGCGCAACAGCGTTGATTCGTCGCCAAGGTAGAACGTGTCGTGCATCGCGCGCGCAGGATGATCCTGCGGCAGATTCAACGCCTCGAAGTTGTGATAGTCGTCTTCGATTTCCGGGCCATCGACCACGCCATAGCCGGCACCCACGAATATCGATTCAATCCGCTCCAGCGCTTGTGTGATCGGATGCAGTGAACCGTGATTGTTACGACGCCCAGGGAGCGTGACGTCCACGCGTTCGTCACGAAGCTGTTGGCTCAGATTCTCTGCAGCCAGAACGCGCTCGCGTTGCTCGATCGCCTCGGCCAGCGTGTCTTTGGCCCGGTTGACCGTGGCACCCAGCGCCCGGCGCTCTGCGTCGGGCATCTGTCCGAGCTGCCGCAGCACGCCCGTAAGTTCACCTTTCTTGCCAAGCAGGCGCACACGCACATCGTCGAGTGACCTGCTATCGCGCGCATTGGAAATATCTGCCAGGCCAGCTGCCAGCAGTTGTTCAACATCAGCCATTGCTTCAACCCCGTCGCAACCGCAAAGCGATGCGCCATTGCGGGCGCATCGCTTCAAACAGAGACTCAGGCCGCCAGCGCAGCCTTCACACGCTCTGCAATCACGGTAAACGCGTCGCGCTCGTTAAGCGCAAGATCGGCAAGGACGCGACGGTCCATCTCAATGCCAGCCAGCTTCAGGCCGGCAATGAAGCGCGAGTAGGTCAAGCCATGATCGCGCGCTGCCGCGTTGATCCGCACGATCCACAGCGCGCGGAAGTGACGCTTGCGCTGACGACGGTCGCGAAATGCGTATTGCCCGGCCTTGATGACCGCCTGCTTGGCAACCTTGAAGGTCCGCGACCTGTTGCCGTAGTAGCCTTTGGCCGCGTCCAGAATTTTCTTGTGTTTGCGGTGCGCCGTGACGCCACGTTTTACCCGTGTCATGACTAGCGACCTCCGCCGTAGGGCAGCATGCGGGGCATGCGCACAAGATCGGACTCGTTTACCGCCTGCAGACCACCGAGATGGCGCTTACGTTTCGACGACTTCTTCGTGAGGATGTGGTTGCGATTGGCCTTTCTATGTTTGTAGCCAGTCGCGGTCTGCCGGAAACGCTTTGC
>CAMAVY010000168.1 GCA_945861675.1 Klebsiella pneumoniae
GGGATGTTACCCAGCTTTAGGTTGTCGTTTCCTCCTCTTTCGACCAGGCAGGCGCGGCCGAGGCCGCGCCTGCCTGGTCGCCGACTCCGCGTCCGAGCACGCCCAGGATCAGCGCCTTGGCCTTCGCTGCGCGCCACGTCTTGATGCGACGTTGCAACGTCCGCAACTGCGCCTTGCCCGCGTACGCATCGGGAACCATTTCAGCAAGTCGTGCCATGAGCTGGGCACCCGTCACCGTGGACTCACTCTCGAGCCATTGTTCGACGAGTGGCCAGGTGTGCTCGAACGGATCAACACGAGATCGCCACCAGTGCTTGACGCCTGGCTGCTTGCGATGCGTGGCTCGGACTTCACCTTCCTGCCACGCAGTGGATAGATTGCTCAGGAACGTCGCCACATCGATGACAGGTGTCGGTGCTACGTCAGTCGGGCTACCACTGTTGGCAAGATCGGCCAGTATTCGCTGCGCCGCGCGGATCTCCTTGAGCAGGCGCACAGGGTCGAGTGCAGTGAACTCTTTGCGCAGGGTTGCCTTCACGCCTTCATCAACATCCGACGACGCCAGCAGCCGATCGCATGGCGTCAATGGCGCGTAGTACGTCTTGTGTACGCGTGCGCCGTCTCGGGTCTTCGACTTCAGCTTGAACGAAGGCTGGAAGAAGTTGATGTACAGGCGCGAAACTGCGTACAGCTGCGCCAACGCCTGCGTTTCGGCTAACCCACTCAGCCTTCCATAGCCGACCAGTCGTCGCACGATCGATCCGTTCTTCTGCTCCACCCACGCCTGATCGTTCTTCTTGTAGGCGCGTGAGCGCGTTTGCTCCAAGCCCAGTGCCTTGCAGTAGTCGAATACGGTCTGATTCATGAACGCGCTGTCGTTGTCTGTGTCCACACCCCGCATCGGAAAGTGAAGATCACCCGCGACCTTCGCCATGGCCTCGACAATGAGCATCTGATTGCGCAACTGCATCGCCACGCACTCCGTCCAACCGCTGGCGATGTCGGTCAACACCAAGGTGTGCACGTAGTTGCCATCGGTCTTCGGCCCGCCGCAGTGTTCAACCATGTCGACCTCGAAGAAGCCGGGTAATGGATCGCCCCAGTCGGAGAACGTGCGCACCGGAATGCTGCGTCGAATCGCCGCGCCGATGCCCGTTCGGCGCTTGCGCTGCCCATCGATCCGCGCACGCGTTTCGCTCAGTGCGCGATCAATCGTCGCCGCGCTTAAGGTCAACAGCTTGCCCTTGATCACGTCGTCGAGGTCAATGTGTCCATGCCGTTCCATCGCGTCGATCAGCTGCGGCAGCAGCGCCTTCAGGCGTTTGCCACAGAGTCGATCCGATGTCTGCCAGAGCACGATCAGCGTTGCTCGGACTGCCTCGTCGTAGACGCGATTGCGCGGCACAGGCGGTCGGCGCTCGCGCGGCGCACGACGCAGAACGCGAATGGCGTGCTTACGGTGGAAGTGTGTGAGTTCAGCGAACTCGTCCAGGATCGTGCTTCGTTCGGACTTCGATGCGCCGCGGTAGCGTTCGGCTACAGCGTCGATCAGTTCATTGCGTGCTGCCATGCTGATTCGCCTCGCCATATTCCGCCCCCGTCGGACCATCCGACCGGTAGCAGGTTACGTGAGGCAACAGGGGCATCTGGGTAACAAATCAGATGAGTCAATGCGCGGACAAGATGATTGTCGTCGTCCAGGTGCGCGTCGACGGCGAACGCGGCCCAGTTACGCTGTCGATGATTTTCGACAACAGCCAGCGGCGTGCCGCAGAGTTGGCGTCGCGGCATGTTCAGGCCCGGCTACGCAACCTTGTCGCTGCCAGCCCGGATTGCATTCTGCTGGCCGCAATCCCAAGTGGCCGTGTGCTGCTGGCGAGTGAGCGATTTGAGGCGCTTACGGGCTATGCGTGCGCTGAGATTGTGGACCATACGGTTGTCGATATCGGCATCTGGCGCGACAAGGACGCTCACGCACGGTTTCGCGCGCAGATCAGCCAGCACGGCAGCGTCAGCGACTTTGCCTCGGAATTCATTGGCAAGAACAGCGCGATCAAGCAGATCACGATGTCTGCGAGTGCGTTTGAGTTTGATGGTCAACGCTATGTAGTCACGCTGGCCCGTGACGTCACGGAAAACGAGCGTGCGCGGCGCGAGCAGCAGGCCATTCTTGCGACCGCTGCGGTGGGTATCGCCATGACCGCTGGCAATCGAATCACACGCGTCAACACAGCATGCGAGCGAATCTTTGGCTATCCGCCTGGTGCGATGGAGGGCTTGCACGGCAGCGCATTGTGGCCGCCTCAGCATGCCCCATCGGTCGTCCAGATAGGGCTGGTTGTGCACTGAAACGAGACGGCCATATCGACGTCGAGCGCGAACTTCGTCGTGGCGACGACAGCGTGTTCTGGTGCCGTGTGCGTTGGCGTGCGGTCGATCCGGACCAGTCATCAACTGGACGTATGGTCTGGGTTTTTGAAGACGTCACGGAACGTCGCCGTATAGAGCATGCGCTGGCTGCAGCGAAGGATGCTGTAGAAGCCGCGAGCCGAGCAAAAAGTGCGTTTCTGGCGAGCACCAGCCACGAGATTCGCACGCCGCTGAACCGCCTGATCGGACTGATCGGCCTGACGCGCCTGGCGCTGGCACCGCAGGCTGACGATGTGGAGTGCCAGTGCTACCTGCCGCAGATTCTCGACAGCGCAGAGAGCCTCGCCGAGATCATGGGCGAAATTCTGGACATGTCGAAGATCGAGTCTGGAAAGCTCGAAATCGAGGAAGTGACGTTCGATCTGCATGCGCTGCTGCGCGCGCTGCATGAGACCTATTCAGCGGTTGCAGAAGGTCGGGGCATCAAGTGCACGCTGGACATCGACGCTGGACTGCCGCGCATCGTCGAAGGCGACCCCGTGCGCACTCGACAGATTCTCAGCAACTACCTGACCAACGCACTTGAATTCACGGACGCCGGCGCGATCGATATTCAGGCGCGCGTCGGCGCGTCGCAGAGCATCGTGCTGGCGGTCCGAGATACAGGCATCGGCCTGACGAACACGTAAAGGGGCGGCTGTTTCAGCGCTTCGCCCAGGCCGAGGAATCTACGACACGCCGCTTCGGCGGGAGCAGTCTGGGACCGTCGATCTGTCGAGAACTTGCTGCGCTGATGGGCGGCTCGGTGGGCGTGCAAAGCACACTCGGCGTTGTCAGCACGTTCTGGGTCGAACTGCCACTTGCGACGGCTCGCCAAGCACCTGCGCAGCCGGTGGTCTCAGGCGAGACGCTTGCCGGCGTGCGCGTGCTGATCGCCGAAGACAATCCCGTCAACATGATCACTGCGGTGACCTTGCTGCAGGACTGGGACATGGAGGTCAGTGAAGCTCCGGACGGTCGGGCAGCCGTTGATGCCGTCGATGCCGTCGATGCTGCAGCAGCGCGCGGTGCGCCATTCGACGGCGTGCTCATGGACGTACAGATGCCAAGGCTCGATGGGTTCGCGGCGGCGCGTGAACTGCGTCAGCGCTACGACGCATTGCGACTTCCGATCGTTGCATTGACGGCCGGTGCACTGGCCGCTGAGCGCGATGCAGCACTTGCGTGCGGGATGAACGTGTTCCTGACCAAGCCAATCAACGAACACGCGATTAAAGAAGCGCTCGTTGCGGTAGTGAGTCGGCGTGAGTCCAACGCGACCCGCGAGGCGGCCCATCCACGCGCCCGACACGCGGCGGATCAATCCCAGCAATGAGCAGATCCAACCCGTTGCTGCAACAAGCTCGTCTGCTTGGAAGCGCGTCCGGAGACATTCTGCGGCTGTTCTTTGTTGTCGGTGCGGCAGTGTCGCTCGTGTGTGCCGCCATCGTTCCATTCCTCGGCACTGCGACACAAGCTTCGCAGTTTCGCCTGCTCAGCATCGGCTGTGTGTGTTTTGCCGGTGCCTTTGTGTTCATTGGTTGGCGACTTCGGAGCACCTCGGACAGCAGCGCCATCCTGGCCGGCTGCTGGTCGTCGCTTGTGCTGGTCTGCGTGATCGGCGTTGGCTGCGGTGAGGGACTGCTTGCACTGGAGAACTTCCTCTTCCGCATGTTGATCTGCGTTGTCATGCCTATCTGCGGCATGCGCGCCGGGGCTGTCATGGCGCTGTTCTGCACGGGCTGGATTGGCGTGCTTGTGTATCTTGAGCACGCAGGTTGGCTGCGCGGCGGGCAGGCGGTTTTGCAGGCACCGATATCTCTGCGTTTGCTGACGCTGGTGTTCGCCACAGCGTTCAGCGGAGGACTCATCGTGCACCGCTTGCTGGCGCTGGCGATCGAGGCCGTGCAGGCGCCGGAGCGTCGCTATCGCGCACTGTTCGATCAACTTCCTGCGGGTATCGTGCTGCAGCAGTGCGATCACATCGTCGACAGCAATGCGGTTGCGCACGCACTTATTGATGATCTTGAGACATGGAACGACGACCATGCCAGCGCAAGCGTGCGTGCCTTGCTCGAGCGCACCGCACCGCTTGCTGCCCAAGGGATCGGCAGTCACCTCGATGCCACAACGGTCCAGATTGCCACGACGAACGGCGCTCGTATGCTGCAGGTTTCTGCGGTGCGCGTGGATGGCGTTGCTGGTCGCGAAACGCTGGCAGTTCTGCTTGACGACACCGAACTCATGCGGCGACGCTGGAAGCTGAGCGGGTGCACGCTCGGGTGCGCCACCTCTTCGACGCGAGTCCCGATTGCGTGCTGTTGACCGTGGGTTCGATCCTTGGGCCAATCCGGCTGGCAAACAATGGGTTTCTTGCGGCAATCGATCAGCCCTCGGATGCAGTGCTGGGTCGAAGTCTTGTCGAGCTGGGTTTCTGGTTGGGCCGCGCCCAGAGCGGCGAAGTGTTGGCACTTGAAACGTGTCAGCGTCTTAAGGAAACAGTTGTCACGTTATGTCTTGGCGCATCAGGCGAGCGTGCAATGCAACTGTCGACCAACAGTTTTGATTTCGCTGGCACGCGTTATGTGGTGATCTTTGCGCGCGACGTGACGGAGAAGGAGCAGTTGCGATTGGAGCAGACGGCAACGCTGAGCCATGCTGCGCTCGGTATTGCGCTGACGCGTGATGCGGCTCTGACGCGCGTGCACGAAGCATTCGCAGGCGTGTTCGCGGCGACGCCCGATACACTCACTGGTCGTAGCCTGGAGGGCCTGTTGGCAGATCCCGGCACCGGTTGCGACGCGTTGAATGCGGCCATTGTTGAGCGGGGTCGCGGCGGTGAGATCGACCTGGAGAGCGCGCTTCGACGTCTGCATGGCACGACGTTCTGGGGTCGCCTGCGGGTCCGCCCGATAGACGCGGAGCAACCGGTGAACGGTGAGGTATGGCTCATCGATGACGTCACGGATCGGCCCAGGATGCAGCAGGCTCTGGCCGCCGCCCGCGACGTTGCAGAAGAGGCCAGCGGCGTATTGCGGCGTCGTCATGCGTCGAAGTTGCTGCCGATCGTGGCGTTGACGGCTGGCGAAAGAGCGAGCGAGCGTGATGAGGCGCCGGCCAGCGGCATAAATGCATTTCTGCATAAGCCCATTGATCATCGAGCGCTGGCGCGCACGCTCACCGAACTGCTCCGCAGGACGCGTGGTAGGGCGCAGGTTTCGGCGGAACATTGATCGCCGGGTGCCCGCAGGCTGAGCACCCTCTGCAGAGCGCTTGCGCTATCTGATGAACAACATCTCCCGGTACTTCGGCAGCGGCCAGTGCTCGTCAGACATTTCCAGTTCCAACGCATCGGCATGCGTTCGGACTTCGTCCATCAGCGCACGCAGGTCCTTCGCGCAGTAGCGCATGTGCGCTTCGGGACTATCGAAGTCGTGCGCCTTGGTTGCATCGATCAGGCTCGCGACGGCCGTCATCATTGCGTTGTTGCACGTGGCGATCGCCTGCGCAACGGACTTGTCCATCTGCAGGCCCAGAGTGGCGGCGCCGGTGGTGGTGCTGACCAGCTCGGCCAGGTACTTCATGGCGGCTGGATACACGATGGTCTTGGCCATATCGGCAACCAGCTTCGCCTCAAGTGCCATCGTGAGCAGATAGGTTTCGGTGTAGACGTCGTAGCGGCTCTTCAGCTCTACGGGCGACAGCACGCCGGTCCGTTCGAACAACGCCTTGATCGACTTTTTCTGCAGATAGGGCAGAGCGTCGGCGGTAGTCGGCAGATTCTTCAAACCACGCTCTTCCACGGCCATGCGGTGCCATTCAGGCGAGTAGCCGTTGCCACCGAAGATCACGCCACCATGCGACGCCATCAATTCCGTGAGTACGGTGATGACGCATGCGCGCTTGTCATCGTTCACGGCGAGCGCCGCCTCAAGCTTGTCGCCGATCCAGGTCAGCGAATCCGCGAGCATGGTGTTCATCGCGATCAGCGGCCCCGACACCGATTGTTGCGCGCCAACAGCGCGGAACTCGAAGCGGTTGCCGGTAAATGCAAACGGCGATGTTCTGTTGCGATCGCCTGAGTCTTTTGCGAAGGGAATGATTTCCGACAGACCGAGATCCATGTTGCCGGTGGCGCCCATGCCGTCCAGCTTGCCGTTCTTGATCTGTTCGAAGATGGCTTCCACTTCGCTGCCGAGGTACACCGACAGAATGGCCGGCGGCGCTTCGTTGGCGCCGAGGCGATGGTCATTGCCGGCAGAGGCGATCACTGCGCGCAGCAGTGGCCCGTACAAGTGCACGCCGCGGATCACGGCGCCGCAGAACAACAGAAAGTTCAGATTCTTGTGTGGTGTGTCGCCGGGATCGAGCAGATTGCCCTGCGTTGCGTTGCCCACCGACCAGTTGACGTGCTTGCCTGAGCCGTTCACGCCAGCGAACGGCTTCTCGTGCAGCAGGCACACAAAGCCGTGTTTCTTCGCCGTGTTCTTCAGTACGGTCATCAGCATCTGCTGGTGATCGGCGGCCACGTTGGCAGCTTCAAAGTAGGGAGCAATCTCGAATTGCCCGGGCGCGACTTCGTTGTGGCGCGTCTTGGCCGGAATGCCCAGGCGATACAGGTTCTCCTCGACCGCCTCCATGTAGGCCTGTACTCGTTCGGGGATGGCCGCAAAGTAGTGGTCTTCGAATTCCTGGCCCTTGGCGGGCGCGGCACCAAACAGCGTGCGTCCGGCCAGCAGCAGATCAGGGCGAAGATTCGCGAAGGTCGCGTCGACCAGGAAGTACTCCTGTTCGGCACCACAACTTGAGTTGAGCGGCGCAATCTCGGCTTCGCCCATGAGTTTCAACACGCGCGCACCGGCCTTGTTCATGGCCAGGTTGGAACGCATCAGCGGCACTTTCTTGTCCAGCGCTTCCCCGGTCCAGGACACGAACACGGACGGAATGCACAGCGTGGCGCCATTGGCCCGCTCGAGAATGTAGGCGGGGCTTGTCGGGTCCCAGAAGGTGTACCCGCGTGCAGCGTTGGTCTGGCGTATGCCGCCGTTCGGGAACGATGAACCGTCGGGTTCGCCCTTGGTCAGCAGGCTGCCGTTGAACTCTGTGATCGCTTTGCCGCTTGCGTCGGTAATGATGAAGCTGTCGTGCTTCTCCGCGGAGGCACCTGTGAGCGGATAGAACACATGCGCGAAATAGTTGGCGCCTTTGGATAGCGCCCAGGCTTTCATTGCAGCCGCAACATCGTCGGCGATCTCAGGCAGCAGCGGCGCGCCCGTCTCCATCGTTTTCTTCATCGCCTTGAAGGCGCTCTTGGAAAGCGCGTCTTCCATCTTCAACAGGGTGAAGACGTCGGAAGCCCAGATTTCATCAAGCGTCTTTGGCTTGCCAAGGGACAGGGGTTGCCCGGTGGTGATCTCGAAAACAGCTTGGGCGCGGGCTTCACTTCGACTCATGGTCAGACTCTCCAATGCTCGGCAGATGAGTGCGCGTTCCGTGCAGCGTGGATCTACGTCCGTGTGCGCGCTGGTGGACTGCATTCCGCGGTCCACTGCAGGCGTGCGAAGCCATTACAGCAATTGGCGCGCCATCCGACGCGACGGCCTTCAAAGCGCGTGTCTGCCTTTTCTTCACTTGAATCGCCATCGTGAGAACGATCTCTGCGCTGGCGGAACGCCTACTGAGGGAGATTCACGACGCACCGAAATGGGATGCCATCCGGCGCCCTGCACCTGCACGCGTGCATTCGGCCGCCACAAACGCATGTGGCTGAAGGGTCGTGCGCCGCACGCGCGTGCGTTCAGCATGGGCCTCGAACATCGTTCGTACGGCCCGACCATTGCGACCCACGATGACCACACCATCCCCGGCGGCCACGTTGAGTGACCGTTCTGGCGCTGTGATTGCCGCACCGTCGCGGCGATTCAATTGCAGGATCAGGAAACCGCCGCGGCCGCGTTCTTCAATTTCTGCAACGCTGAGGTTTGCCAGCGCGCCGTTTTCGGGAATCACCACGACCGTGGTCTCCATACCGAGACCGCGCAATGTGCGTTCGCGTTCGCGCATGCGTTCGGACGTTCGCAGCAGGCGGGCGGTTTCCGGGAACAGGATCATCTCGGCGATGCGCTCGGCGCCGATGTGGGTCGGTAGCACCACTGTGTTGGCGCCGGCCTGAATCAGCTTAGCTTCGGTGCTCGGCACCTCACCACGCACGATGATCTCAACGTGCGGATTGATGCTGCGCGCCGACAGTGTGATGAACACGTTGGCGGAGTCGTTGGGCAGCACTGTCGCAAGCGCGCGCCGCCATCGGCCAGCGACTTGGCCAGCATCACGCCAATGCGACCAAGACCAACGATGATGGTGTGCTGCTTGAGCTTGTTGATTTCTGCCTGCACGCGTCCGACTCCGAACAGCACCCCAGCGCGCGGCCACGTAGGCGGCTGTGGCGCAGGTCACGATGACGAGCAGCCCGACGATGATCCGGACGAGATTGCGCAGTGGCGTATCGAGGCGTGACGTTCGGGTCATCTGCCTGCTTTGCGATCCGCCGGCCGCATCCGCGCGTGTGCTCACTTACCGCACTTCACCTGTCATTCGCGCTGGTTGCGCACAACATCAATCGTTCGGTGGCGAACGCGCTGGCAGAAGCGCGGCGCCCTGGTCGCCGCGGATGGGCATCGTTTCGGTTCACGAGCGCACTGGCGTGCCCATCGAAGGTGCTGGTCAACATGCCAGCAGCTGCAATTGGGCGCCTTTGGCGGCGCGCAACTGCGACGGCATGTAATTGCCTTCCTCAGCAAGATTGTCTGTGACATGTGAACGGCCTGTTGCTGGCAGAAGCGAACAGACCAGGGATTGGAATGCCAACTGAACTCGACTGTCAGGGTGCCTGCCTATGTCCATGATTGCCGATCGGCCGAGGTCACCGCGCGAAAAAGCGTTGGCGCTGAACATCGATAGTCGCCGCTATGGCACGTTTGCCGAAATCGGTGCTGGGCAGGAAGTCGTGCGCTGGTTTTTCCTGGCCGGCGGTGCATCGGGCACGATTGCGAAGAGCATCTCTGCCTACGACATGACAGTGAGTGATGCGATCTACGGATCTACGCCGCGCTATGTGTGTCGCGAGCGCCTGCAGGCCATGCTCGACTACGAACAATCGTTGAACCAGGACCGTCTGGCAGAGACGCGCGGCAACGCGTCTTCGTTCTTCACCTTTGCCGATACGGTGTCGACCCGGGGTTTTCGCGGCAACAACGACTGTCACGCGTGGATGGGCATGAAGTTTCAGTCGCAGCCGGGCGGCGACAACAGCCAGGTTGTCATTCACGTGCGCATGCTGGACCACGAAAACGCACTGCAGCAGGAGGCGCTGGGCATTGTCGGTGTCAATCTGATCTATGGCTGTGCCATGTTGGACGAGCGGCCTGAGTTGCTCATCGAATCGCTGCTGGACGGGCTGTCCGTCGAGCGCATCGAGATCGACATGATCGAATTCTCGGGCGCGCAGTTCGTACAGGTCGACAACCGCGTCATGAGCCTCCGGCTTGTGCAGTTGGGCCTGACGGGCGCCGCGATGTTTGCATCTGACGGCAGAGTGCTGCAGCCATCGGAAGCATTGCGTCACCATCCTGTGCTGGTAGAGCGCGGTCGTTTTCGGCCCATGACGCTGGTCAACGTGGACATGCTGGACTGCGCTCAGCGCACTTTTGAGCAGCAGCTGCGGGATTCAGATCCTGATCCGAAACGTCTGCCTGTCCTGCCGGTGCTGGAACTCACCATGAGCAACCTGGTGGAGGTTGATGGACAAGTGGACCTGCGTGACTTCATCAGTCGCGCGGACGCACTGGCCACGACAGGTCACACCGTCATGATCTCTGCTTACTTCGAGTACTACCGACTCGCGAGCTACCTGAATCGCTGCACGCAGGAGCCGATCGCCGTCGTCATGGGCGCTGGCAGTTTGCGCGAGCTGTTCAACGAGGCGCACTACAGCCGACTCGAGGGCGGCATCCTTGAGTCATTCGGGCGGTTGTTCCGCAATCAACTCAAGATTCACGTGTACCCGATGCAGCAGCCAGCGCACACGGAATTGCTGACTGTGGGCAACCTGACCGTCGACGATCGCTTGCGCCACTTGTACGACTACCTGGTGTACACG
>CAMAVY010000169.1 GCA_945861675.1 Klebsiella pneumoniae
GCGCAGGAGGTGCTTGAGCGGCCACTGTTGTTCGAGAACCCGTCCAGTTATCTCGTGCTTGCGGGTTCGGCGCTTGAACCTTGTTCGCAGATGGGGTCTGGTCCGGATAATGGGGCCAGCGCGGACATGACCGAATGGGAGTTCCTCACCGCGATGTGTGAGCGGACCGGCTGCTACCTGTTGCTGGACGTGAACAACGTGTACGTGAGTGCTTGCAACCACGGCTTCGACGCCGAGCAGTTTCTGAATGGCATTCCCGTAGATCGAGTGCGGCAGATTCATCTTGCTGGCCACACGGTCGGCGAGGCGATGCTGATCGATACGCACGATGCGCCCGTGTGCGAGGCCGTGTGGCGTCTGTATGCGCAGGCCCGCCAACGCTTTGGCGATGTCGCGACGATGATCGAACGCGACGCGGCGATTCCAGCACTGGATGAACTTCTGCTTGAGCTCGATGTTGCGCGCGGACTTGCGCAAGCGGTCGGCCAGGAGCGTGCGGCATGAAGCTGCTTGAACTGCAGCGCGCATTGCGCGACAGACTTCTCGACGATGACCTGGATCACGAAGACAGTTCGCCTGGCGTGCAGGTGTATCGAAACGCGTATCGGGCGCGCCTGATGGATGCGTTGCACACCAGCTTTGCCAGGACGCTGTACTGGATTGGTGACGAGGCGTTCGCTACTGCGGCCACCGATTACGTCATCAATCACCCGCCGCACAGTTGGACGCTGGACGACTATGGCGAAGCCTTTCCTGACGCGCTGGCCACGCTGTTCGCGAATGACCCGGAGGTCGGGGAGTTGGCCTGGCTCGAGTGGTATCTGCAACGCGCGTTCGCGGCGTTGGATGGTCCGGTACTCGATGCCAATGGCATGGCTGCGCAGACCCTTTCTCATGCTGGGGCTTATGGTGAGGCTGATTGCGACTGGGATACGTTGACGTTCGAGCTGGTCAGCAGCTTCGCTGAGCGTGCCGTGCATACGCAATGCGCTGCGTTGTGGCGGGCCATAGCCGATGAGACTGCACCGCCGAGTGTCATGCGCCTGCAGGCACCCGCGCACCTGATTGTGTGGCGGCAGGGCTATTCGCCGCACTTCAAAGTAGTGGATGCCGCCGAGCGCGCCGCGCTGGATGCCATTGCCAACGGCTGCACCTTCGGAGAGTTGTGCGCGCGCCATGCCGCAGAGATTGGCGACACCGAGGCCGTGACGAAGATTGGTACCTGGTTGGGTCAGTGGATTGGCGTTGGATTGCTTGCTCAAGTGGGCACTGCGCCTGTCGCAGATGGATCGACGCACGCGTGAACAGCCAGACGGCCGATAACACCGCACAACCAGGAGCAGAACCGACGGTACTACCCATGCACGGCGACAGGACGATTGCGATTCTCGGCGGCGGCTTCGCCGGATTGCAGACCGCGCGTTCGCTTGAGCGCACGTTGCCTGCCAACTGGACCATCAAGCTGCTGAGCCTCGACAACTTCATCACCTATGCGCCGCTGTTGCCCGAAGTGGTCGGTGCATCGCTGCTGCCAAGCCACGTGGTTGCGCCGTTGCGTCAGACGGTCAAGCGCGCGCAGATGTTGATGGTGCGTGTGACTGAGATCGATCTCGCCGAACGCTGCATTCACTATGCCGGCGAGGGCGAAGGACTGCTTCGTTACGATCAGTTGGTGATCGCGCTCGGTCAGCATGCGAATACCGGTGTGGTCAAAGGCATGGGCACGTATTCGTTGCCGCTGAAGACGCTGGGCGATGCGATGTTTCTGCGCAATCGCGTGATTGCACGGCTCGAGCACGCGCAACTGCAACCCGATCGCGCAGCATGGCGCTGGCTGTTGTCGTTCGTGGTGATCGGCGGCGGGTTGTGTGGCGTCGAAACGGCCGGGGAATTGCTGGATTTCGTGCGCGCCAGCCTGCGCTACTACCCGCAGGTCGATGCAGAAGATGTGGCCGTGCAGCTTGTGCACAGTGGTGAGTACCTGCTGCCGGAGCTCAGCTGTTCCCTCGGCGAGTTTGCGGAGCGCAAGATGATGGGGCAGGGCGTGCAGTTTCATCTGAGCGCGCGTGCATTGCGTGTGGACGATCGCTCGGTATACCTCAGCACAGGCGACGTACTGCCTGCGGGTACGGTGGTCTGCACGATCGGTAGTGTGGCCAATCCGTTGGTGTCGATGCTGCCATTGCCGATGTCCCGCGGTCGCATCGATGTGTTGCCCGATATGTCTGTGGCGTCGCATCCAGAGGTGTGGAGCATCGGCGATTGTGCGGCGGTGCCCAATGCAGGCATGGGCGGTGTGTGTCCGACAACGGCGCAGTTTGCGGACCGGCAGGCGCGTCTGCTGGCACGCAATGTTGCGGCGCGTGTTGCCGGCCCGCCAACTCAGGCGTTCAGCTACAAGCCGTTGGGCATGCTGGCGACCGTTGGTCACAATCACGCCGTTGCTGAATTGTTTGGTCTGCGCTTGTCGGGCTTTGTGGCCTGGCTGTTGTGGCGCGGCACGTAGCTGGTGAAGATGCCAACGCTCGGGCGCAAGGTGCGACTGTTCCTCGAATGGAACTGGGGCATGTTGTTTCCACCTGACATTGCTCATCTTGGATATGCGCGGGGCCGCAGGCCGCAGGCAGTCGTGCCGACGCGCTTTGATGATGCTGCGATGGACAGCGCGTCACGCGCTCGCATGCACAGCGATCGGAGTCGCGTCAGCGAATCCGCGCCGAGTCATATGGGCGGCACGGGTGCTGACATGGATGAGCCAATGCCCGAAGCCGGCGGTGCGTAAGCCGATGTGAGGAGTAGCGTTTGCAAGGTCCTCGACAGTTTGTCGGCACATGCATCGGGCCGATCAGTGTTGCTGTGGTGGCGCTTGTGCTGGCCGCGTGCGGCGCGCTTGGCGGGTCGCCACGGTTCTCGTTGCTGTATTCGCCCGCTGCACAGCACCACGGCCCGGACCGCAACCCGATCATTGCGATCCCCGGCATACTCGGTTCGCGACTGCGTGACCCCGCAACAGGCGTGCTGGCCTGGGGCGCGCTCGAGGCGGGCGCTGCGGATCCGCAGGATCCAGAGGGTGCGCGGCAGATTGCACTGCCAATCGGCGCCGATCAGGCATTCACGGACTTGCGTGATGACATCGTGCCCAACGGCGTGCTCGAAAAGCTGCACGTTCTACTGGGCGTTGTGGCGCTCGATATACAGGTCTACGCAGGCGTTCTTGCCACGCTTGGCGCGGGCGGCTACCGCGACGAAAGCCTGGGTTTGGGCGGCGCAGTCGATTATGGCGACGATCACTTCGCCTGCTTTCAGTTCGACTACGACTGGCGTCGCGACAACGTGGAGAACGCGCGCCGGTTGCGCGACTTCATTGAAGAGAAGCGTGCCTACGTGCAGGCGCACAGCACGTTGAACGCGTGATCCTGGTCGGCCCGCCGAATGCGGGCGCAGCGGAGGCGTTGCTCGAACTCACGCAAGGGCGGAAGTTCGCACCGCTGCTGCCGTTCTATTACGCAGCGGTGCTGGGTACGTTTCCATCGATCTGCCAGTTGCTGCCGCGCGACCGTCACCACCCGCTGCTGATCGATGCTGCCAGCGCATTGCTGGACGAGCGCGCAGGCGGCGCCTATCGCCCCCATGTCGATACGCCTATCGCGTTCCGGCAGGTGCTGTTCCTGCCCGGCGAGCATCTGGAACTTACTCGCGATGCCGTGTTTCGCGACAACCTGCTGTTCTGGCTGCTGGAAGACAAACGCTGGCGCGACTGACGCCGGCTGTTCGTTGCACGTGTCACCGGCCCAGCAGCCAGACAATGCGCGACGTGGTGCCGGCGTGGTGCACCACCAGCACGGCGACGAACACGGCAAACGCGGTCCATTGCGCGCGGGCCGCAAGTGCAGCCGCGCCGCCGAAAAACACAACGAGTTCGAGTGCGAGTCGCACCGGACCCGGCACAGCAACGGGGGCGCTGCCGGAACGGCTCGGATCACCGGCGACGGCGAAGGTCACCCAGAATGCAGCGACGACTGCTGCTGTGCCCCAACCCGCGGCATAGCGCCAGCCGCCTTCGATGCGTTGCGCGACATACGCGCCCAATGCGTACAGGGACGCGACTTCGAGTCCGAAGCGCAGTGCGAGTTGCCATGCAGCGATCTTGTCCATCGGGCAGATCCTAAACCGTGAGGTAGTGGAACCGCTGAGCACCGTTTGCTGGTGTGCGGTTCATGGCTGCACAAACATCCACTGCGTCCGCGTCAACCATCTGCGATCGTGCGGCGCGTCACGATGGCCGTCCAGCCGTAAGCTCTACCACGCATGTAGTCGACGCCAGCGCTCAGACACACCAGCGTTTCTTGCGAACTGGGGCACACTGCGATCGAGCATCGAATTGCCGCAGCGCATACTCAATTCGTTGGCACGGGCGCACACGCATTTCGCGCCGTGTAGTCAGCCGACGAAGTTCGCGCTCAATCCGTTCCGGACGACCCTTACACTGGCGCATCACCGGTGTGGATGCTGTGTCATGAACGAGGTCGTTGGTTTTTCTACGCGGGCCATTCATGCGGGTCAGACACCCGACCCGACGACAGGCGCTGTGAATACGCCGCTGTTCCTGGCCTCGACCTACGCCCAGGCCTCGCCGGGTGTGACGCGCGGCTATGCATACAGCCGCAGTGGCAACCCCACGCGGCGTGCCTATGAAGACTGTCTTGCGAGCCTCGAGAGTGGCTCGCGCGGCTTTGCATTTGCGTCAGGCCTCGCGGCCACCACAACGGTCCTGGGGCTGCTGTCGCAGGGCGACCATGTCATTGCCTGCCACGACATCTATGGCGGCTCGATGCGGCTGTTCGATCAGGTGCTGGCGCGCTTTGGCGTCAGCTTCAGTTACGCGGATCTGACCGAGCCTGGTGCATTGCAGGCAGCGTTGCGTGCGAACACCCGCATGCTGTGGATCGAGTCGCCAACCAACCCGCTGTTGCAGTTACTGGATATCGCGGCGCTGAGCGCAGCAGCGCGGTCCGCAGGTTTGCTCACTGTCGTCGACAACACGTTCATGAGTCCTTACTTCCAGCGGCCGCTGGAACTGGGCGCCGACATCGTCGTGCACTCCACCACCAAGTACGTCGGCGGGCACAGCGACCTGATTGGTGGTGCTGCGGTGGTCAGGGATGGCGCGCTGGCGGGTCGCCTGGCGTTTCTGTCGAACGCGATGGGCGGCGTGCAGGCAACCTTCGATGCCTGGCTGTGTCTGCGTTCGTTGAAGACGCTGGCCGTGCGCATGCGTGCGCATGAAGCCAACGCGTTTGCTGTGGCGCGTTTTCTCGAAGGTCATCCGGACGTTGTGGACGTGCGCTATCCGGGCCTGCCGTCGCACCCGCAACATGCGCTGGCCTGTGCGCAGATGCACGGCTTCGGTGGCATGGTGGCGGCCCGCATCAAGGGTGACCTGGCGCGCGCGACGCGTTTCCTCGAGTCAGTGCAGCTGTTCACCCTGGCGGAGAGCCTGGGTGGGGTTGAATCGTTGATCGAACACCCAGCCATCATGACCCACGCCAGCATGCCTGCCGAGGTGCGCCACGCGAACAGCATCGACGATGGGTTGGTTCGTATCTCAGTGGGGTTGGAAGATGCGCCGGACCTGATCGCCGATCTCGAACAGGCGCTGCGCGCGTAGGACTGCAGAACGCGCAAGCGGCGGAGCGATGCCCGTCGGTTGCTCAGCGCCGCCAGCGCACCACGAGGTTCAGATGATCTGGCTCACGACCAATGCGCCAGGGGTTGGCCTGAATCACCCAGTCCTTGATCAGGAATCCTATGCAGAGCACACCCAGCGTGATGCCGCTGAGGATGTTGTGGTCGAGCTTGATCGCTGAATCGAAGCGGCTCGCGAGCAACAGGCCACCGCACACGACGCCCAGCAGCCCCACGGCCGACTCGACACAGAAATACTGTCCGCTGTGGGTTGCGCTGCTGGGTTCGACACTGCGCCGTCGCCAGAGAATGCACAGATCACGCAGCAGGCTCTGGAGCAGCAGCAGGGCACTGAGACCCAACACCACATAGCTGGCGCGAAGGCTGATCGGCTGCGGTGGGCTCGCGGCCCAGACGAGCATGGCGATGCTGACGGCGATGGCTGGCTCAATGCTGTTGCGCGTCGCGTTGAACAACTGCATATGCGCCTCTATTCGATGACGGAGTTGCTGCCTGCTTGCGCAACGGGCCGCGTGAGCTTCACACGACCTGCGACAGCCCGCCATCCATGTTGATGGCGCAACCGGTGACATAGCTCGCCGCATCGGACACCAGAAAGCAGGCCAGATTTGCGCACTCTTCCGCTTCGCCAAAGCGCCCCATGGGCAGGCCCTTGCCGGCTTGCGCGGTGAACGCTTCCAGATCGATGCTGCCGTTGCGGCCACCTTCGCTGCGTTCCCACTGCCGCTCGATCTGGTTCGACTTGATGCGGCCGATCATGAGTGCGTTCACGCAGATGTTGTGCGGCGCGCCTTCGCCGGCGAGCACCTTGGTCAGCGCCATGCCGGCTGCGCGCGTCACCGAGGTGGGTGCAGACTTTGGCGGCGGTGCCTTCGCGGCCGTGTTCAACAGATTCAGCACGCGGCCCCAGCGCTGGGCTTTCATGCCGGGCCAGGCCAGACGGGTCAGACGAATGGCTGCGAACAGCTTCAGGTCAATATCGGCCTGCCAGATTTCATCGGTCACCTCGTCGAACGCACCAGTCTGGGATTGGCCAGCGTTGTTCACGACGATATCAACGCTTGTGAACTGCGTTTGAATCCTGTCCCAGGTGTCCTGGATGGCTTGCATGTTCGAGACATCGCAGGAATGCGCCTCGATGCGCGGCAGCGCGTTGTAGCCGAGCTTGGTTGAAACATGCGCGCGTACTTCCGCGAGCGCTTCATTGAGCACGTCCGCGCGCCGCGCCAGCATGATTACGTTGGCACCGGACGCCGCGAAACGCATTGCCATGGCTTTGCCGAGACCCTGGCTTGCGCCGGTGATCAACGCGGTGCGGCCATTGAGTTGGATCTGCATGACTACTTCACCATCCGGTTGTTCACGAGATCGTCGACCACCGTCGGGTCGGCCAACGTGGTGGTGTCGCCAAGATTGCTCAGATCGTTGGCGGCAATCTTGCGCAGAATGCGGCGCATGATCTTGCCGGAGCGCGTCTTTGGCAGGCCGGGTGCCCATTGAATCTGGTCCGGCTTCGCGATCGCGCCGATCTCCTTGCGCACCAGGTCGTTCAGCTCTGCGCGCAGCGCTTCATCGCCTTGGGTTCCCAACATCAATGTGACGTAGGCATAGATGCCTTCGCCCTTGATGTTGTGCGGGTAACCCACCACAGCGGCTTCGGCAACCTTCGGGTGCAGTACCAATGCGTTTTCCACTTCGGCTGTGCCGAGCCGATGCCCGGAGACGTTCAACACATCGTCTACGCGCCCGGTGATCCAGTAATAGCCGTCTGCATCACGTCGTGCGCCGTCGCCTGTGAAGTAGTACGGCGGGTAGGTCTTGTAGTAAGTGTCGATGACACGCTGGTGATCGCCATACACCGAGCGGATCTGGCCCGGCCAGCTGCTGGTGATCACCAGGTTGCCGCTCACGTCGTTGCCTTCGATGAGTTTGCCTTCGGCATCCATCAACGCAGGTTGCACACCGAAGAAGGGCTTGGTGGCAGAACCGGGCTTCAGTGTCGTGGCGCCGGGCAACGGCGTAATCATGATGCCGCCGGTCTCGGTCTGCCACCAGGTGTCGACGATCGGGCAGCGACCATCGCCGACCACGTGGTAGTACCACTCCCAGGCTTCCGGATTGATGGGCTCGCCGACACTGCCCAACAAGCGCAGTGAGCTGCGCGAGGTGCGGCTGACGAATGCGTCGCCTTGCGACATGAGCTGACGCAGCGCCGTGGGCGCGGTGTAGAAGATGTTGACCTGATGCTTGTCGATCACCTGCCAGAAGCGCGACGAGTCCGGATAGGTGGGAACACCTTCGAACATCAGCGTGGTTGCGCCGTTGGCCAACGGACCGTAGACGATGTAGCTGTGACCCGTGACCCAGCCGACGTCAGCGGTGCACCAGTACATGTCACCGTCGTGGTAGTCGAACACATACTTGTGGGTCATGGCCGCCTGCAGGATGTAGCCGGCGGTGCCGTGCTGCACACCCTTGGGTTTGCCGGTGGAGCCTGAGGTGTACAGGATGAACAGTGTGTCCTCTGCGGCCATGACTGCAGGCGTGCACTGTGCTGACGCCGCCGCAATGGCCTCGTGGTACCAGACGTCGCGGCCGTTCTGCCAGGGCACGCTGTTGCCGGTGCGGCGAACGGTCAGCACGGTGTGCACGTTCGGGCACTCGGCGAGTGCTGCCTCGCAATTGGCTTTCAGCGGGATCAACTTGCCGCCGCGTACGCCTTCGTCGGCCGTGATCAGACAGCGGCAATCACTGTCCTGAATGCGATCGATCAAGGACTGCGGTGAGAAGCCGCCGAACACGACCGAGTGAATCGCGCCGATGCGTGCGCAAGCCAGCATGGCGTAGGCGGCTTCGGGAATCATGGGCATGTAGATGCACACGCGGTCGCCCTTTTTCACGCCGCGCGCCTTCATGGCGTTGGCCAGCCGGCAGACCTGCTCGTGCAGTTGCTGGTAGGTGATGTTCGCGGTGTCGTTCGGGTCGTCGCCTTCCCAGACGATGGCGGTCTGCTGTGCGCGCGCTGGCAGATGGCGATCGATGCAGTTCACCGAGACATTCAGGGTTGCGCCGTTGAACCATTCAATGTGTCCGGCAGGCATGTCGGCCTTCATCACTTCGGTCCAGGGTGACATCCAGTCAATGAACTCCCTGGCCTGCTCGGCCCAGAAACCGGCCGGATCCTGGACCGAGTGCGCGTACATGGCTTCGTATCGCGCTGCGTCGATGAAGGCGCGTGCGTGCGTTGCAGCGGGGACGGGATAGGTTTTATCGCTCATGGGTATCTCGCAGGGTCAGGCAGTTCAGGCAGACGCGTCCGGCGGGAACACGGCGCGATCTAGGACGGTGTTTGGTCGTGGTCGAGTTTGCGCAGGTGTTCGATGAGTGCGCGGCTGGAAGCGTCGCGCACGCTGTTGGCGGCTCCGCTGCTGTGCAGCGCCTCGAATATTCCGTTGGCCAGCACTTTGCCCAGTTCAACGCCGAACTGATCGAACGCGTTGATGCCCCACAGCAGGGCCTGGCTGAACGTCTTGTGCTCGTACAGCGCGAGCAACGCGCCGAGGCTGTGTGGGGTGAGCTCGTCGAGCACGATGGTGCTGGATGGATGGCCGCCCTGTACTTCCCGGTGCAGGTCGCGGTCTGCGCTTGCGCCGTTCTGCAACGCCTCGCCCTGGGCGATGGCATTGGCGTGCAACCAGTGCGTGTGCGCTTTGCGGTGGTGTGGCGGCGTTGCACACAGAATGAACTCGATGCTTGCGTTGCGTGTGCCTTGATGCAGCAGCTGATGAAACGAGTGTTGGCCGTTCGTGCCCTCGCCGCCCCACACCACGGGCGCGGTGTGGTGGTTCACCCGCTGGCCGTCGACCAGCACGTGCTTGCCGTTGCTCTCCATCTCGAGTTGCTGAAGGAAGTCCGGCATCTTCTTCAGTCGGTGGTCGTAGGCCAGCACGGCGTGGCTGTCTGCGCCTTGAAAATGCAGGTTCCAGATTTCGACGGCGCCGAGCAGAAACGGCAGGCAGCGCGCGGCCGGCGCAGTGCGAAAGTGTGTGTCCATCTCATGCGCTCCTGCGAGCAGCTGAGCGAATACGTCAAAGCCGTAGCGCAGTGCGATCGGTAGGCCGATGGCAGACCAGAGCGAGTACCGACCGCCAACCCAATCCCACATGGGCAACACGTTTTCTGCTGCGATGCCGAAATCGACGGCTGCCGTGATATTGCTGCTCACGGCCACGAAGTGCCGTGCCAGACCCGCAAGCGGGATGCCGCGTTCGAGAAACCAGCCGCGTAGTGTCAGCGCATTCACACGCGTTTCGATGGTGCTGAAGGATTTCGACGCGACGATGCAGAGCGTGCGTTCGGCGTCGAGCAGTGGGAGCAGCCGCTCGAGCTCAGTGGCATCGATGTTGGCGAGGAAGTGCACGTGCGGGCCGCGACTGCCGAGCTCCTGCAGCGCATCGACGACGAGCGCTGGGCCCAGCCATGAACCGCCGATACCGAGATGGACGATGTGGGTGATGCTTTTGCCGGTGTGTCCATGCCAGTCGCCGTTGCGCACCTGATTCGTGAAGACGGCCATGCGTTGCAGCGTTTCACCAATGGTTCGGGCAACCTCGGGCGGGCGCTCCTGCTCGGGCGCGCGCAGGGCGGTGTGCATGACGGCGCGCTGCTCTGTGGCGTTCAGCGTATTGGCACTGAACAGTTGTTGTCGCGCCGCAGCGAAGCTGCGTTGCTCAGCAAGGATGGCCAGAAGATCGAGTG
>CAMAVY010000170.1 GCA_945861675.1 Klebsiella pneumoniae
GTCTCGGCCGCGAAGCCAACAATGAATGGTCGTGTCGGCAGGGCACCAACGCTGCCAACCACATCAGGGTTCTCAATCAGCTCGAGCGTCAGAGGCGCCCCATCGCCGGCTTTCTTGATCTTCGTTGCCGACTCGATGCGCGGCCGGTAATCCGCGACCGCAGCGACCGCGATGAATACGTCGCAACCTGGCATTTCGCGCAGCACCGCGGCATGCATGTCACGCGCGGTCACTACATCCACACGGTTGACGCCAGCAGGCGTCGCAAGCTGTACCGGCCCAGCGATCAGGGTGACCTGCGCGCCTGCAGCGGCTGCTGCTGCGGCGACTGCAAAGCCCTGCTTGCCGCTGCTGTGATTGCTGATGTAGCGCACAGGGTCGAGCGCTTCGCGGGTCGGTCCCGCGGTGATGACCACCTTGCGGTCGGCGAGCAGCTGGATGCCCGTGGCAGCTTGGTTGGACAGCGTCACTGCCGATGCCGCGCCACCCGCATGTTCAGGCAGACCTGCGGACAGAGATGCGGCCGCGAGCGCGGCGACGATCTGCGTGGGCTCCAGCATCCGGCCTGGACCAAACTCGCCGCAGGCTTGCGGCCCTGCGTCCGGCCCGAGCAACAGGACACCGCGCGCGCGAAGCAGCGCGACGTTTGCGGTAGTCGCTGGGTGGTTCCACATCTGATGGTTCATGGCCGGCGCAACCCACAGCGGTGCGCGCGTGGCCAGGCAGAGTGTTGTCACGAGGTCGTCGGCGAGGCCGTGTGTGAGACGGGCGAGCAGATCGGCGCTGGCCGGCGCCACCACGACGACGTCGGCCCAACGTGCCAGCTCGATGTGGCCCATGGCCGCTTCGGCGGCGCTGTCGAACAGCTCGGTGCGGACTTCCCGGCCCGACAGCGCCTGGAGCGTCAGCGGCGTAACGAATGCCTGGGCTCGCGGTGTCATCGCCACCTGCACGGTGGCACCTGCGTCGATCAATCGCCGCACCAGCTCGCAGCTCTTGTAGGCCGCGATGCCGGCACTGACGCACAACAGAATGCGTTTGCCGCTGAGGTTGGACATCGGCGTGATCTCGCCTGGTCTGAGTGCGTGGCAGGCAAAGATAGCACTCCCGTTCAGCGCACCAGGCAGGATCCATGTCGACCCGTGATATCCCGAATGCGCAGAGCCCGCGGGCCGTGCGGTCGCCAGTTGCGCAATCCGTTGAGCGGCTTCTCAGTCAGGGCGCGGATTCATTGTCCGACGTGGAGCTGCTGGCGGTCTTGCTGCGCAGGGGCGCGCGCGGCCGCAGTGTAAGCGCGCACGCGCAGGCGATCCTCCTGGCCAGCAACGGTCTGGGCGGCTTGCTCGACAGCCGGCCGTCCGGGCTGCTGACACTCCCCGGCATGGGCCCCGCGCAAGCGGCACAACTGCGGGCGGCCCTGGCGCTGGCCGAACGGCACGCGAAATGTCGATTGAAGCGTGCTGGCGTGCTGACCTCGCCGGCGCAGACCGCGCGCTTCCTCCAGCTGCGCCTGCGGCGCCGGGAACGGGAGGTCTTCGCGGTGATCTTCCTGGACAGCCAGCACAGAGTTATCGAGTACGAAGAGCTGTTCTTCGGCACGATTGACGGCACCAGCGTGCATCCGCGCGAAGTCGTGCGCGCGGCACTTCGGTATAACGCGGCCGCCATCATCGCCGCCCACAACCATCCCTCGGGCGTGGCAGAACCCAGCCAGGCGGATGTCCGAATCACCGAACGTTTGCGCGCGGCGCTGGCGCTGGTGGATGTCAGGTTGCTCGATCATCTGGTGGTCGGTGACATCGAAGTGGCTTCCCTGGCGGAGCGCGGTCTCATCTAGCCGGGCCATTGCAGGCGCTCTTCGATCGAAGTGTTTGTTTCCGTGCAGACCCTCTGCTATAAAGCCGCGCTCTTTTGCAGGCGCAAAGGCCGGCCGCTATGTCTCAAGTATGTGAAGTCACGGGCAAACGCCCCCAGAGCGGCAACAATGTGTCGCACGCACACAATAAAACGCGCAGGCGTTTTGTCCCCAACCTCCATCAGAAACGATTCTGGGTGGAAGGTGAAAAGCGTTGGGTGAAGTTGCGGGTCTCCAGTCACGGTATGCGTGTCATCGACAAGCGCGGCATTGAAGTCGTGCTCGCCGAGATTCGCCGCCGCGCCAAACTAGCCTGACCGCGCAACGCCCGCCACAGGAACATCTGCCATGCGTGACAAGATCAAGCTCGTTTCCAGCGCCGGTACCGGCCACTACTACACGACCGACAAGAACAAGCGCACGACGCCTGACAAGTTGGAAATGAAGAAGTACGACCCGGTGGTGCGTAAGCACGTCGTCTACCGCGAAGCCAAGATCAAGTAGCGCTATCGCGCCCTGTTCAGCCGCAGCGTTCCATGCGCTGCAGGCGTTGCTCGCCAATCTGGCGCAAGCCAGGTGCACGTGTAGGCCTCGGTCACGATTGCAGGCCCATCGATAGGGCCCTGCAGTGCGGCCCTTGCATAGGTCTCTGTTGCAGACCCTTCTGTCGCCGGCTGCGCAGGCGCCCGTTGCTCTGCGGGTGAAAGGGCTGGTTCGTGGACTGCTGCCGAACGCTGCTCGTTCGCCGCGGGCTCCGGCACCAGCGCGAACGTCGACATGGGTGCCGGGCCGTGCAAGCGCACGCGTATGTTCACAAGCTCCACCGGGGCGTCCACGCTGTGACCGTACCTGTGCGCGTGCAACGCGTGAAAGCGCGCAGTCAGGGCATTCACGTTCAGGGCGGCGTGATCGTCGGCGGTGAGCGCCAGATTGAGGTAGTACGACTGGCCCTGGTAGCGCAGATCCAGGGATACGTGCTGCTGACAATCGTCCGGCGGCACACCTTCGCGCTCGAGTTCCTGCCGACCTGCTGCAACGAGTTCATTGGCGATGTTGATGATGCGTGCTGCCGCATGCTCCACGGGTTCACAGAGTGTTCGCGTGAGCTGGCGGCTTGGGTTTGCCTGCAGCATGCCGAGCGCTGAGAACACGCTGCCTGCAGGCGGGAGCAGGATCTCCGTGATGCCCAACGCATCCGCAAGGGCGCACACATGCATTCCGCCTGCACCGCCGAAACAACACAGCGCAAACGCGCGCGGGTCATGGCCGCGTTCAACGCTGATCAGGCGCAGCGCAGCGATCATGTTCTCGTTGGCAATCTCGATGATGCCAAGTGCCACTCGCTCGATTGTCAGATTGAGTGGCGTTGCGACGCGCGCGATCGCCCGCTTTGCCGCCGCCACGTCGAGCGCGAGTCGACCACCCAGAAAGCCGTGCGCTGGCAGGCGGCCCAACACGACATTGGCGTCGGTTACGGTTGGCCACTCGCCGCCGCGCCCGTAACAGGCCGGGCCAGGATCGGCGCCTGCAGAACGCGGGCCGACCTGCAGCAGCCCGCCGCTATCAATGCTGGCGATGGAGCCACCCCCAGCACCGATCGTATGAATGTCGGCCATCGGAATTGCGATGGGCAAGCCAGCGATACGACCTTCGCTCGTCAGTTGTACTTCGCCGTCGATCAACGCGATGTCGGTCGACGTCCCGCCCATGTCGAACGTAATCAGTCGTGGTGTGGCGTGTTGTACGGCGAGTCGTGTGGCTGCCACAACGCCGCCTGCCGGCCCTGACAACAGCAGTGTTACTGCACGGGCTGCAGCTTGTTGAGCATCGACTGTGCCGCCTGACGACATCATGATGGCGAGCTGATTGCCTGCCGTGGCGTTCGCCAGGCGTTGCAGGTAGCCGGCGACGCCTGGCCCGAGCGCGGCGTTGAGATACGTCGCGACACTGCGCTCGTACTCGCGATACTCGGGCAGCACGTCAGAACTGCAGGAGACGAAATAGCGCCCGCGCAAGCGTTCTGCGATGCGTTGTTCGTACTGGCTGTTCCGATAGGAGTAGAGCAGGTTCACGGCAATTGCTTCTACGTTCGCTGTCGCGGCGCACTGTTCGAGCGCCTGCAGATCCTGTTCCGTCAGGTCTTCCAGTAGTTCTCCCTCAATACTCACGCGCCCGCCAGTGCCAATGCGAAGATCATCGGCGACCAGGTCTGGTTCGAGTGCAGGTTGCAACGCGTAAAGTTCGCGCCGAGCCTGACGCGCGAGCACCGGTATGTCTTCAAAGCCGCGATTGCCGATGTAGAGCGTGCGTGCCAGTTGCCCCTCCAGCAACGCGTTCGTGGCGACGGTGCTGCCATGGATGATGCGCAGGCGATGCTGCAGCAGTTCTGCGTTCAGGTTGAGTTCTGTAATGCCCTGCAGGATGGCGACGCTGGGGTCGTGCGGCGTAGACACAACCTTGTGCGTGCGCAGACGACCATCTCGCAGCAGCACGAAGTCGGTGAATGTGCCGCCCGTATCGATCCCCAGGAGAATGCTTGAAGGCATCGCGTTCGCCAAATGCAAACTGTTAGTTGGATCGGCGTCGAGCTTACCAGCTCGTCGAACGCTGGTTGTTTGGGCGCTGGCTGTTTATCGTGAAGCGGGCGATATGCGGAGCGAAGCGAAGTGCCGGAGTTACCGGAAGTAGAGACAACCTGCCGAGGCATCGCTCCCTGGGTCGTGGGTCGGACGATCACGGCGGTGCAGGTACGCGATGCGCGACTGCGCTGGGGCGTGCAGGCCGACCTGGGTGAGTTGCTGCTGGGACGCTGCGTGTCTGCTGTAGCGCGGCGTTCGAAGTACCTCATTCTGCGCACCGACAATATTCTGCGCACAGACAATGGTGGCGATCTCATCATTCACCTCGGCATGTCGGGTCGGCTGCGCGTGCTGACTGGGCCTGTCGCGCCGGGGCGCCACGATCATTTCGATCTCGAGTTCGATAACGGCCATCAGTTGCGCCTGACCGATCCGCGGCGATTTGGCGCCGTGCTCTGGGCGCCCGCCGGGGCAGAGCAGCACGTTCGTCTGCTGGGTCTTGGGCCTGAACCGCTGACCGACGCCTTTGATGGCGGCGTGCTGTTTCGCGCCACGCGCGGTCGGCGAATGCCCATCAAGCAGCTGTTGATGGACGCGGAGGTGGTGGTCGGTGTCGGCAATATCTATGCGAACGAGGCGTTGTTCATGGCGGGAATTCGCCCTCGAACCGGCGCCGGGCGGCTGTCGCGTCTGCAGTGCTCGCGTCTGGTTGCAGCGATCAAGGAAGTTCTTCAGCGGGCGATCGAAGCGGGGGGCACTTCGTTTCGCGACTTCGTGGGTAGCGATGGCCGCCCTGGCTATTTCGAGCAGTCACTCAACGTGTACGGCCGGGAAGGGGAACCGTGCCGCACGTGTGGACGGGCGCTGACCGGGCTGAGATTGGGCGGCCGAGCGACCGTGTACTGCGCCAACTGTCAGCGGGCCTAGCCCTGCGGCCGAGAACCCTGATGCCGGGCCAGGAAGTGGGATCCATGTCCAGGAAGCCTGATCCCGGTCAATGATTGCGGGCGCGCAAGGCGGATCTTGATTGCTATAGTCAAGCGCCGTGCTTACTCCACACAGGTATTGAACATGAAGAAATGGATCGCTGGCGCGACAGCCGCCGCGTTGCTGGTCATGACGACGGCCCCGGCGCTTGCGGTTGAGCAGGGGCAGAACTCGCAGGCGCGAATGCTTGGCGATCTGGTGGTTGCCCGTCCGTTGGGCGCGCTGCTGACGGTCGTTGGTGCGGCCGCTTTCGTGGTGTCGCTGCCTCTGACCGCCGTGACCAACACGGTGGATGACGCGGCGCGAATCCTGGTCATCGGGCCAGCTCGGGAAGCGTTCGTGCGCTGCCTTGGCTGCGTGAACGCCGGCCGTCCGCTGGAGAATGAAGAACCTCGTTAGTCGCAGCTTTCGTTCGGCGCGCGCGGTTCAGTTCTTGTTCAGTTCGTGTTTGTTGTTGAGTTCGTGCAGGGAGCGCACCACAGCTGGGTGCACGAACTTGGAGACGTCGCCGCCGTACAGCGCGATCTCCCGGACAAGTGTCGAGGAAACGAAGGAGCAATCCTTCGACGGTGCCAGGAACACGTACTCGATGTTCGGGTGCAGCGCCTGGTTCATCTCCAGCATCTGAAACTCGTACTCGAAGTCCGCGACTGTGCGCAGCCCCCGCAGAATGAACGAGGTGCCCTTCTTATGCGCGTAATCCACCAACAGGGTGTTGAAGCCTTCGACTTCAGCGCCGGGTACGTCTGCAAGCACCTCGCGGCATAGATCTATCCTGCCCTTCAGATCGATTTCCGGTGATTTCTGCGGGCTGGTTCCGATGGCGACAATGACGCGGTCGAACAGCTTGAGAGCCCGGCGCACCAGGTCGACATGACCATTGGTGATCGGATTGAACGTGCCGGGATACACGACAGTGCGCATGTCGATGCTCAGTATGGGAGACGGGGCGATGGTGCCGGAAGCCAGCACTGAGGCAAAGGGGCGCTGGTTACAATCCTGACGAAGTTTCGATCAGGCTCATGTGCACAGCGCCAGCGCGCGATTGCCGCGCCAGCACCCATCCGTCGGGCAATGCGGGCAGCACCCTGCGCGCAGACTGTTCTATGTAGATCAGCGCCCCTGACACAAGCCAAGGCTGCAGCAGGGGTAACAGTTGCGGCAGCAGGTCGGCGTCGAACGGCGGATCGAGGAAGACGATGCTGAAGCGGCGCTGCTGCGGTGGTCTGCTCAACCAGACGCGTGCATCAGCGCGCACGAACTCGGCTGGTGGGCCAGCAGGTACGGTTTCATCTGGCATCGACGCATTGCTGGCTTTGTCGGGTGTTCGCTGCGCGGGCGCATCCAGCAGCAGTCGCTGCGACTCCTGCCGGAGGCTGTCGATCACGCGCGTCCGGACATCGACGAACGTGACATGCGCGGCGCCGCGCGAAAGCGCTTCCAAGCCAAGACAGCCGGAGCCAGCGAAGAGATCCAGGCAATGACTGTTCAGCAGGCTGGCCGCGAGCCAGTTGAACAGAGTCTCGCGGCCACGATCGCCACTCGGCCGCAAATCGGGAAATGAGGGGAAACCAATCTTTCGCCCTCCCCACTTCCCTCCGATAATGCGGACGCTGTTACGCTGATTCGCCATTGCCGAAGTGTTCTCCTGTTCTGCGGCGGCTGTTCTGCGGCATTGCTGGGGCGGTCAGCTCAATGGTGGCAGCTCGACGGAAGCCGCCCGGCGGTGGTCGTCTAGTGTGTGCCAGCCGGATCGTCCGGGGCAGTCCGGCGCTTCGTTATCCCTACCTGCCGCCCACCCGCACCCTCCACGCATACCCTCCACGCATACAGAGCACGCCATGTTCCGTTCCAAACCTCCGGCCCCCGATGCGACAGGTGCGCAGACAGATGCGCAGGCGGATGCGCCGCGCGGCTTTTTCGGCCGACTGAAAGACCGGTTGGTCAAGACCCGCGACAACCTTGCTACGGGTCTCGGCAATCTGTTCCTCGGCGAACGGGAACTCGATGCAGAGTCGATGGAGGATCTTGAGACGACCCTGCTGTTGGCAGACGTCGGCATCGATGCGACGCGGCGCATTGTCGATGCGTTGACCGAGCGCATGCAGCGGCGCGAACTCGTCGAGCGCAAGGGACTGAAAGCAGCATTGAGTGTGGAGCTGATCAAGATTCTCGACCTTGCGCCGAAGCGGTTCACTGTCGACGCATCGAAGCGCCCATTCGTTGTGCTCGTGGTTGGCGTCAATGGCGTCGGCAAGACCACCACCATCGGCAAGCTTGCGCTGCTGCTCAAGCAGCAAGGTGCACAGGTCATCCTGGCAGCCGGCGATACGTTCCGCGCGGCTGCGGTGCAGCAATTGCAGATCTGGGGCGAGCGAATCGACGTGCCCGTGATCGCCCAGGATCAGGGATCGGACGCGGCCTCGGTGATCTTCGATGCGCTGCAGGCGGCCCAGTCGCGGGGCAGTGACGTAGTGATCGCCGACACCGCCGGCCGTTTGCACAACCGTAGCAATCTCATGTCGGAACTGGAGAAGATCGGCCGCATCATCAAGCGCTTCGATGGCGCTGCGCCGCACGAAGTGCTGCTGGTGCTCGATGCGGTCACGGGCCAGAACGCGCTGAACCAGGCGCGTGAGTTCATGTCGGCCGTGCCGGTCACCGGATTGGTGCTGACCAAGCTCGATGGCACGGCCAAAGGCGGCATCGCGTTTGCGCTGACACTGGCGACCAAACTGCCTATCTACTTCGTCGGTGTGGGCGAGGCGGCAGAGGACCTGCGACCTTTCGATGCGCGTGAGTTCGTCGCGGCCTTGATCGAGCGTGACGATGGCCACGCGCCTGCGGAAGGCGAGTCGTCGGGTGCGCGCGCGTGATTCGATTCGAGCACGTCAGCAAACGTTTTGCTGATGGTCGCGAAGGGCTGCGCGATGTGACGCTTGAGCTTGAGACCGGCTCGTTCAACTTTCTGACGGGCCACTCCGGCGCTGGCAAGAGCACGCTGATCCGGATGCTGCTGCGGCTGGACACACCAAGCCAGGGCAAGGTCTGGGTGGACAATGTGAATCTCGCAGCCCTGCAGGGCAACGCGGTGCCGCTTTACCGGCGCCAGGTTGGCGCGGTGTTCCAGGAGCATCACCTGCTGGGCAAGCGTACGGTGCTCGAGAACATCGTGTTGCCGCTCAAGGTCAGCGGCGATCTGAACGCGCGGGAAATGGTGCGGCGGGCGCGTGCCGCCTTGAGTCTGGTGGGTCTTGCCGGTCGCGAAGAGGCGGTGCCCGGCCATCTTTCGTTGGGCGAGCAGCAGCGTGTCGGCATCGCCCGAGCGTTGGTGAATCGGCCCAGGCTGCTGCTGGCGGACGAACCTACTGGCAACCTCGATCCAGCCCTGTCGTTGGAAATTCTCGGGCTGTTCCGGCGCTTCCATGAGATCGGCACCACGGTCGTCATTGCCACCCACGACCTTGAGCTCATCGGCGACATGGATGCGCGCCGGATTGAGCTGCAGCAGGGTCAGGTGATTGCCTCGTGAGCTTGCGCATGCGCTTTCGCCGCGGGCTGCGGGCGCACGCTGAAGCGGCGTCTGAGACCTATTTCTTCCTTGCCCGACGGTCCATCAGCTCGTTGCTGGTCTGGCTGATGATTGGCTTGTCGCTGGCGTTGCCATCAGGTCTATACCTGCTCGGCGTGAACCTCGCTCGGGTCGAATCGAACTGGACTGCGCGCCCGGCGCTCAATGTGTATCTCGATGTTGGCCTTGCATCGCCGGCCATCGCGCAGCTGCGCACGGAAATCGCCGGGCTGCCGGGTGTCGTTGGCATCGAGCATGTGACCGCCGCGGCCGCGCTTGCCGAGCTCGCGCGGCAACTGCCGATCGAGTCCGAACTGCAGGAGCTGGGCGGCAATCCGCTGCCTGACAGCTTTCGTGTGGCAGCGGCTCCGGCGACTGATCTGCAGGCGCTGGAAGCCCGGATCCGTCGGACCGAGGGTGTTGATCAGGTGGTGTCCGAGCGCCTGTGGCGTGAGCGTTTCGCTGCACTGACTGGCTTGGTCATCCAGATGGGCTGGTTGCTTGGCTCGATGTTAGCGCTCACTTCATCCGTTGTAGCCGGCGCCGCCGTGCGGCTTGCGGTCGACGCGCGGCTGGATGAAATCCAGGTGCTGAGGCTGTTCGGTGCAACCGACGCGCAGGTCCGGCGGCCGTTCCTTTATCTGGGTCTGTGGTACGGACTGGGGGGTGGGCTGTTGGGCGCGTTGGCGGTGAGCGTCTCGCTGGGGATTGTTGAGCGCGCCCTGGCCCCACTGTCGCTCAGCTATGGCGCGAACTTCGACATCGCCGGTTTCGACCTGCGCTTGTTGTCGGCGCTGATCGGTGGCGGCGCGGTGCTCGGAGTACTCGGCGCCTGGGTGTCTGCCCAATGGCGTGCGACCCGCATGGAGTTCGCCTGACACGGACGCGGCTTGCGGCCCTGGGCAACGCGCGCAGAACCTGACAGGGATCAAGGCCCAGGCAAATGAACGACGCCCGATGGCCCAGGTCTTAGCAGTCGCCTACCTCGAGTGCTAGCATGCACTCCATCGACACCCCAGGAGGGTCTGCAAAGATGACCGCTACCGCTGTTATTGATCTGCAAGAAAAGAGCCTGCACAGCCTGATGCCGGGACGCGACCTTGAGCGCTACGTCCACACCGTCAACACATTCCCCATGCTCACGTTGGAGCAGGAGCAGGAACTGGCGCGCAGCTTCCGCGACCAACAGGACCTCGATGCCGCACGGCAGCTGGTCCTGTCGCACCTGCGCTTTGTCGTTCATGTTGCGCGCAGCTACTCAGGTTACGGATTGGCACAAGCGGACCTGGTGCAGGAAGGCACGGTCGGCCTGATGAAGGCAGTTCGCCGGTTCGATCCGGACTATGGCGTTCGGCTGGTGTCTTTTGCGGTGCATTGGATCAAGGCTGAAATCCACGAGTTCATCCTGCGCAACTGGCGCATC
>CAMAVY010000171.1 GCA_945861675.1 Klebsiella pneumoniae
CATGCGCAAACCCCTGCAGTTGCACCGGGCGCTCATCCGGCGTGGTCATGAGCGTTCGCCAGCGCGTGTACAGGCCACGCGCGGAGCCTTCGTTGTAGGCCTGATTCACAGAGTTCGGATAGGCGGCATCCTGACCGAAGTCGCGGCCCATACCCATCTGCGCGTTGAACAACGTACGCCGTGCCTCGCGACCACGCAGCACGCGCTGAATCTCCACCCAGTTCTCGCCGTCGTCCTGCTCCCAGGTACCCGAGGGTGCAAAGGTGCGCAGGCTGGCCTGGCGCAGTTGCTCGCGTTCGGCGGGCGAGGCGTCAGCATCGGCCATGCAGAACGCCCACACCTCGATCTCGTTCGGGCCACGCGGGTGCCAGGTGCGCACGGTGTTCACGCCGGCGAAGAACGAAAACGTTGGGAACACCGTCATGTGCTGCGCCATCATCATGCTGTGTGGGGCACTGTGTGCTTGTTGGCGCGCATAGATCGCAGCCGAATCGAAGCCCGGCACGGTCTGCCCCGCCTGCAAGGCACGGAATGGATGGTTGCTCTCAGGCAGCACGAAGAAGCCGGTGCCGTGACCGCTGCTGGGGTCACTGAACTGCCGACCGAATTCTGTCGGCGGCGGCTGCCGTTCGTACTCACCCGTGGCCTGTTTCACTGCGCCGAGCATGGCGGACATGTGCGACATGTCGCCGTGATACATGTCGCTGGCGAACTGCTCGGCGGCGAACTTCCAGTTGCAGGGAATGACCCACTTCATCATCCCGCCGATGGCCACCGCGCCTTTGGGGCCACGATCCACCAGGCCATCCAGATAGAACGCGGCGTCGCCAAGATAGTCGCGCAGGCTCGGCGCATCGGCGTTCCAGGTGGCGAAGATCAGACCCTTGTAACTGTCCACACGCGGCTGCCGAAGACCCCAACTACCGCGATCGAAGTCCGGCGGAAAACTCATCTCCTGCATGGGCACGCTGACGAGATTACCCGCAAGGTCGTAGGCCCAGCCGTGATAGGTGCAGGTGAACGCGCGCGCATTGCCGGCATCGGAGCGACACACTTTCATGCCGCGATGTCGGCATTGGTTCAGCAGCACACGCACGCTGTTGTCGCGCTGTCGCACCGCGATCACAGGGTCCTCTGCCATGTAGGTGCTGAAGTAGTCGCCGTACCTGGGAATGTGTGAGTCGTGGCAGATGAACAGCCAGCTGCGGCCGAACACGCGCTCGAGTTCCAGCTCGTAGATGCCGGGGTCGGCATAGATCAACGGGTTGATCACGCCGCGCACAGGGTCGAACAGCGTGTCCGGTGGAATCTCGGAGAATGGGACACCGCCAACCAGGATGTTGCTGGTC
The DNA here is from genome assembly GCA_945861675.1 of Klebsiella pneumoniae. GTDB lineage: Bacteria > Pseudomonadota > Gammaproteobacteria > Pseudomonadales > Azotimanducaceae > CAMAVY01. Next base: position 1,350 of record CAMAVY010000171.1, read on the forward strand.
ATGCGCAGAGGCTCCAGGAGTGCGGAAGCGGAACCTTGCATCCGGAGCTGCGCACAGGCCAACCAACGCCCAGACGTTGTACGCGGCTCAGATCAGACTGCATCGGTGCCTGTTGCCGCGTGACGAATTCGTACACTCTCGGCGGTGACGATCCGCGTGCTGCAGCACACTTCCATCCAACAGGTACACCCATGGCACGTCTTCAAGACAAAGTTGCAATCATCACCGGCGGCGCCCGCGGTCAAGGCGCGGCGGAGGCACGTCTGTTTGCCGCCGAAGGTGCGCGCGTCGTCATCACCGACCTGCTGCTCGATGAAGGTAGGGCCGTCGCGCAGGAAACGGGTGGCACGTTCATCGCACACAACGTTGCCGAAGAGTCGCAGTGGGTCGAGGTCGTGCGCCAGACACTGGCCCTGCACGGCCGCATCGATGTACTGATCAACAACGCCGGCATCTTCCGCCGCGGCAATCTGCGCACCACCACACTGGCCGAGTACCGGCAGGTGATCGACATCAATCAGGTCGGCGTATTTCTTGGCATGCAGGCGGTGGCGCCCACGATGACGCAGCAGAAGTCGGGCTCCATCGTGAACATCTCATCCATTGCCGGCTTCCTGGGCGCAGCCGGCGCCATTGCCTACGGCGCATCTAAGTGGGCGGTGCGCGGCATGACCAAGGCCGCAGGCATAGAACTGGCCAAACACGGCGTGCGCGTGAACTCCATTCATCCCGGCATGATCGACACCGACATGATGAACGAGGTCACAGGCGGCGACGCCGCGCGCTTCGAACGCATCGAGCGCTCTGTGCCCATGGGCCGCACCGCGGCGGCCGATGAAGTCGCGAAGATGGCGTTGTTTCTTGCGTCCGACGACAGCTCGTACTGCACGGCTACCGAGTTTGTGGTGGATGGCGGCGTGACGGCGGTGTGAGCACGGCGCGTGCTCGCGGCCTGCTATGCATGCGCGCCAGACGCCTCCACCTCCGTCAAACTCCGCGCGTAGTGCGCGCGCCCGAACCACAGTAGGACCGCGCCAACGCTGCCGAACACCAGCGTCACAGTCGCCACCGAATAGCGCACACCTTCCGCCCCAGGAAACAGATGCTCGCTGACCGCGCCTGCGATCGGCGGGCCGAGCAACATGCCCATCGCCGACACGAACATGTACACCGCACCGACCTGCGCACGGATCGCGGGCGGCGTGATGACCGACAGCGCGCCCAAGGCGATGCCGAACGGCGAGTTGACGAAGAACAGCGCCGGCACATAGAGCGCAAAGGCAATCGTGGCTGTCGGCGCGGCTTGAATCAGCAGGATCGCGACCACTGCAAGACAGCCGCCGATCATGCCGACCAACACATTGCCATCGGCGCGGCCACGTTGATTGAACCAGCGCGCCTGAAAGCCCGCCCATACCGACCCCAGGGGCCCCACGACCAGAAATATCCAGCCGAAGATCTGCGACGCCGATGCCGGTGCGACCTCATGCACGCGCGAGAAGTACGACACGGTCCAGAACACGAATGCATAGCCCAACAGACCAAACGCCAGAAAGCCAAGATGATGAAAGAACATGGTCCAGCGATGCCGCTTGTAGTGCGCGAAGACTTCAGCGAAGGAGCGCGCGACATCATTGGCCGAGGCTTTCTGCGTTATCGGGCTACGCCGCACCGGTTCGCGAATGCCCAACAGCAGGACAGCCAACAACAACCCTGGGGCGCCGACATACAGGAAGGTCTGCTGCCATGCGCTGAGGACACCCACGCCAGGCAACACCAAGGGTTCTGCGCCCTCTACCAGACCCAGCACCACCCCACCGATGATGAACGCAAGACCCGAGCCCATGATGGCGCCGGTCTGATAGACGCTCATCGCCAGCGGAATGCTGCTGCGCGGAAAGTAGTCGCCCACCAACGAGATCGTCGAGGGTGTGAGCGTCGCCTCGCCGATGCCCACGCCAATGCGCGCAAACAGCACCTGCCAGAAGCTGCGCGAGAGACCGCACAGCATGGTCATGATGCTCCAGAAGAAGATGCCAGCAGCGATCAGATGCTTACGGCTCATGCGATCCGCCAGATATGCAATGGGCAAGCCGGCAACCGCATAGAACACCGCGAAAATGCCGTACAGCCAGCCGATCTCCGCGTCGCTGGCCCCGAGGTCCGCCTTCATGGGCTCCACCACGATGGCGACGACCTGCCGGTCGATGAATGAGACCAGCGATGCAACGACCAGTACCCCGAGCACGAACCAGCTATAGGCAGCGCGCGGATACGGCGTTTCGATTGATTCGGACATCAGGTGCTCACAGCTGGCGGTCATTCGGATTGTTGGCGGCGAGCATGTGCGCAACGGCATGTGCATGGCGCGCAGCGCCGCGCGCGCCATGCGACCACCCATCTCACCCCTCTATGCCCTAGCATAACCACGTTGCACCGCCGTCCAGAACACACACGAAGCAGATCCATGCACTTGCCTATCCACATCCGAGCGTGCACCAATACCAGCTTGGCGATGCTCGTGCTGCTGCTCGCATGTGTCAGCGCCGCCGATGTGCCCGGCCGCTTCGACTACTACGTGCTCAGTCTGAGCTGGTCACCGCAGTACTGTGCCCAGGCGCGCGGTCACGAGCCGCAATGTGCGCGCCCGTATGCGTTTGTTGTGCACGGACTCTGGCCGCAGTACGAGCGCGGCTATCCAAGCGACTGCCGCGCGGACGCGCGCGTCGAGGAGGCCACCATCGAGCGCATGCTGCCGATCATGCCAAGCCGCAGCCTGGTGATACACGAATGGCGTACGCACGGCACCTGTGCAGGCAGTGCACCGCGCGCCTATTTCGCAAACGTTGAGCGCGCTTATCGCAGCATTCGGGTGCCGTCGGAATACAGCGTCCTTGAGATCTATCTCACCCAGAACCGCGAGCAGGTACGGCGCGCCTTCAGCGATGCCAATCCGAACCTGCCGGCGAACGCAATTCGCCTGCAGTGTTCTGGACGCTACCTGAAAGAGGTGCAGGTGTGCCTGACACGCGATGGACTCAGCCCGCGCGCATGCGGCACAGACATGCGCGACCGCTGCGGTGCCATGGTGGTCTTTCGTCCCGTCCGATAGGAATGCAGTGCGCTGAGCCACCCAACGCAAACCTTCACGTCACTACCACGAACGAGCGATGCCACCATGCGAGTACTAGTCACAGGACTGAGCGGCCTCATTGGCCAGGCACTACGGAAGGAAATTGCTTCTACACACACGCTGTCTGCATTGAACAGAAGCGCGGTGGACGGCGTATCCACCACCCAGGCCAACCTGCATGAATTTGCCGCCATTCGCGGCGCGTTCACGAACCAGGAAGTGGTAGTGCATCTGGCCGCCAAGATTCACGACGGCGTGGGCTGGGACGCGCTGCTCGAGACAAACGTCGTCGGTACGCGCAATGTTTTTCAAGCCGCCGCCGAAGCCGGTGTGCGCCGCGTGGTGTTCGCCAGCAGCGGCGCGGTCGTGGCAGGGTGGGAACTCGAAGCGCCCTATGCACAACTCATTGCGGGCCAGTACGAAGGTCTTGGCCACGTGCCGCTGATCGACGAAACCATGCCAACCCGCCCACGCAATCTGTATGCAAGCACGAAGGTCTGGGGCGAAGCCCTCGGCCGCCACTATGCGGACAACCACGGTCTTGAGGTGGTGTGTCTGCGCATCGGCTATGCGCATGCCGCCGACCAGCCGAAGGACGCACGCCAGTTCTCAGTGTGGAACAGTCAACGCGACGTGGTGCAGGCCATTCGCCTGGCCATGACGGCATCTCTGCCCGAGCGCTACGATCAGTTCTTTGTGCTGTCGAACAACCGCTACGGCTATCGCAGCATTGCGCGCGCGCGGCAGGTGCTGGGTTTTGAACCCATGGATCGTGCAGAGGACTTCCGTTAGGGAAACGCTGTTCAAGCAGCGTTTCCCGTGTGGGGCACGGATGCCCCTCGTTACACATCCAACCCCACGGACCGCATCAGCTCAATGCCGTTGCTCCTGGTGACTACCCCGTCGCGTAGTGTGAAGTCGAACTTCATGCGCCCGTGTTCGATCTCGTCCTGAAAGTGCACGTTGCGCAGGCTGCCATCGGCCAGCCCGCGAATCTCGGTCAGCGCCAGATCATGCGTACTCACCAGCCCGATTGCGTGCTTCTCGACAAATGCACGCACCACGCCCTCCGCACCGATGCGGCGATCGTTGGAGTTGGTGCCTTGCAGCAGTTCATCCAGCAGAAACAGCAGCGGCACGTTGCCGCTGGTCAGAATGCCGCTGGTCAGAATGCCGCTGGTCAGAATGCCGCTGGTTAGAATGCCGCTGGTCAGCTTGCCGCTGGTCAGCTCGAGCAACTGCCGCAACCGCGTGATCTCTGCATAAAACCTTGAACTGCCCTCATGCAGAGAGTCGTTCACGCGGATGCTCGCGCCCACCTGCAGCGGAGAAATGCGCAGGCGCTGTGCGCGCACCGGCGCACCCGCCATCGCCAATACCGTGTTGATGCCCACCGTGCGCAGCAGCGTGCTCTTGCCTGACATGTTCGAGCCGCTGACCAGCAGCACCCGCAGTGCCCCGCCCAGCTGCACATCGTTGCGCACGCACGAAGCTCGCGGCAGCAGCGGATGGCCAACCTGCGTGCCATCGAAGCACGCAGGGCCATCGACAATCTCGGGCAGCGGATCCTCTGGATGCTCGAACCTGTACGCGGCCAGTGACAGCAGCGCCTCGAACTCGCCCACGACAGCAATCCACTCGCGCACCGACGCACCGTGGTCGCGGCGCCAGCGTTCGGCTGCCAGTGCCGTGTGCAACGAGTACAGAAGTGGAATCTCAAGCACGGCCAGGATGGGATTGCGGCGCGCCTCCATGAAGCCAACCACGGTGCTGAGCCGCGCCACTGTCCTGGATGCAGAAAGAGTCCTAGATGCAGACAGCGCGCCAGTGGCCGCACCGCCCGTCTGAACACGCGACGACAATCGCCGCAGCAGCTTCAGCAATGGTGCGCAAGCCACCGGTTCGCGCTGCATGCGCAACAGCACGGCCGAAAGCAGGCGCAGGTCTTCGAATGCGGCTTCAGTGCCGCGCAGCACGGCTGCAATGCGGCGCAGGTAAATGCGTAGCACACCCGCTTCCACGGCCAGCACCAGGAGCAACGGCGCCACCGCGCCATACAGTTGCCAGACCACAACACCACCCAGCGCAAGCACAGGCAACACGACCGCGATCAAATTCAGTACGTGGCTGCGCGCAGCCGCACCCGTTGGCAGCAGCGTGTTCGCAGTCGCAGCCCAGCTCAACAACGCATCCGGCTGCACGCCCACACCGGGCCGCTCGCCCAGCGCTGCGACATCCTCGCGCAGGTCGAGCCGGTCGCGCAGTTCGTCCACGCTGACGTGGCGTTCGCGAATCGTGCCAGCACTTGCAGGTGCAAGCAGCCAGCTGGCCAGGGTGTCTTCGCCCATGCGCGTACGCGCGCCACTGAGCAGCTCGAAAAGACTGTTGGGGCCGAACAGATCCAGGTCCGCAGCGTACACATGCTGCGGCACATCGAAGCGTTCGCCACCTGCGCCCGACATAGCTCCACCTGCTCCGGACACAGATCCACCTGCTCCGGACACAGGGCCGTGGGCACCCGGCACGGGGCCGCGCGGGATCCGCCAACGATCTTCGATGCGCGCCAACCCGGCCTCATAGAACTGCACCGCCCGCATGGCGCGCGCTCGCGCCTGCGCCACGCTGTGGTGATAGACCACAACGGCCGCAAAGCCGATGGCCAGCGCCAACAGCCAGTACGCGGCAATAGCGTGCGCAAAGAACACTGCCCATGCACCCCAGAGGCCCGCAATCAACAGCAGGAAGCGCAGGCCGGCAATGCGCGCATGCAACGTCTCGTACCGCGCAACGGCTGCCTGTCGTTCGGAGCGCCTGCTCAGGTACTGCGTGCGCGGTACCTCGCGAACATCGTCAACTGGATCGCGCGACGTCATCTGTGCGTGTCTTGTCTGGTGGCCGTATCCAACGCAAACCTACATGAGCCAGGGACGACATTCAGCCTGTAGTACACAAACAACCCCCATGCCTCGATCGCGCACCCGAATTGAGTGGGTGAGCTCAAGCATCGGCGTTTTCTGCTTGTAACTTGCATGCAGCCCCGCAGTCTTGGACCAGCCGCACGAATGGGCCATCGCAAGCGACATAAGACGCTCGTTGGACTGCTGGTGTGGCATCTTCTGCGCAGCAACGTTGCCCCACACGAACTGCCTGCCAACAAGCACATACCTGCCAGCACGGACACGAACGCATGACCACTCCCGTCGTGAAGCCCGTATCGACGAGCGCCATCTATACCCACGGCAGCCTTGGCTTGCCGTTGGCCGTCATCGGCTACCCACTGTCCATATGGATACCGCCGCACTATGCCGGCAGCCTGGGACTTTCGCTTGCGGCCGTTGGCACGATCCTGATGCTGGCGCGCCTGACCGACGTCATCACCGACCCGATCATGGGTGAAATCTCCGATCGCTACGTCACGCGCTGGGGGCGGCGCAAACCCTGGGTGTTGCTGGGTGTGCCCGTCATGATGCTGGGCGTGTACTTCCTGTTCATGCCGCCCGCCGGCGCCGGTGTGCTGTACCTGTTGTTCTGGCTGACCGTGTTCTTTCTTGGCAGCACCATGATCTCGTTGCCGCACCGCGCCTGGGGCGCCGAACTGTCGGCGGAGTATCACCAACGCACACGTGTTACGGCCGCCCGCGAGTTCTACGTGCTCATCGGTTTGATGGTTGCGGCTGCCGTACCGATGATCATCGAGATTCGCGCTGATGGTGGCAGCACCGTATTCGCGGTGCTGCAGGGGCTGTGGAGCGATGCCATCGGTGCATTCACAGGCGACCTGATGGACAAGAAGCCTACCAATCGCGCTGCGCTCACCGGGCCCGTGCTTGCGGGCCTGGCCTGGACCATTCTGATTCTGCTGCCGATCATTGCCATGATCGTGGTCACGCGGGTAGCTGAGCCACGCTTCATTGCCACACGCCATGTTCCGCTGCGCGACGGCATCACACATCTGCTGCGCAACGGCCCGATGAAGCGCGTCATGATCATTTCGTTGCTGGTGGTATTCGGCGAGTCGTTCCGCAATGCAGTGTCGCTGTTCTTCATCCGCGACATCGTCGGTATTCCGACCATCGGCGCCGCCTACTTCTTCTACTTTGTCGCCGGTCTGGCTGCCATTCCATTCTGGTCATGGCTGGGTCGCCGGATCGGCAAGCATCTGGCCTTCATGGTCACGTTGCTGGTGGTCGCGTGCGTGAGTGCCGGCAACCTGTTCCTCGAAAGCGGCGACTACCTGCCATTTTTTCTGTTGTTCATCGTCAAAGGGTTCTGTTTCGGCGGTCTGCAGTTTCTGCCGGTATCGATGCTGGCCGATGTGGTGGACGTGGACACCGCACGCAGCGGCGGTCAGCGTGCCGGTACCTATTTCGCAATCATCGGTTTCACAGAGAAAACCGCCATTGCATTCGGCACTGGCTTCTCGCTGAACCTGATTGGTCTACTGGGCTTCGACGCCGCAGGCGGCGTGAGCGCAAGCAGCGAAGCGGGCGTACTGGCCTTGCGACTGGTGTACTGCCTCGGGCCGATCGTCTTCTACAGCCTGGCGTTCTACTACATATGGTCGTATCCGCTGACACCACAGCGCCATGCCCGACTGCGGGCCGGCATCGAGCGGCGCAAACTCAAGCTGCAACAACGTGCGGGTGTCGCGCCGCTGGCCTAGGTATTTCCTGGCGCGGCATCGGCGCTGTTGCATCAGCCCTTCACGCACAACACCTGGCGCAAGGTGTGCACGACCTCGACCAGATCGCGCTGCGCCTCCATCACCGCATCGATGGACTTGTAGGCGGCCGGTGATTCATCGAGCACGGCATCGTCCTTGCGGCACTCGATGCCCATCGTCGCGCGCACGTGATCGTCGATGCTGATGCGCTTGCGCGCCTCAGTGCGCGACATGGCGCGCCCGGCCCCGTGGCTGCAGCTGTCGAAACTCTCCGGGTGGCCCAAGCCACGCACGATGTAGGAACGCGCGCCCATGCTGCCAGGGATGATGCCCAGTTCGCCCACGCCCGCGCGCACCGCGCCTTTGCGTGTGATCAGCAGTTCTTCGCCATAGTGTTGCTCGCGCGCCACGTAGTTGTGGTGGCAGTTCACCGCCAGCAGCTTGTCCTTGAACGGCCTGCGCAGCACTTCGCGCAGCGCATCCAGCACACGCTGCATCATCACCTGACGATTGATATGCGCGTAGTCCTGCGCCCACTCCAGCGCTTCCACATAGGCATCGAAGTGCTCGGTGCCTTCCGTGAGATAGGCCAGTTCTGCATCGGGCAGTTGCCCCAGCATGCGCCCCATATCAGCCTTCGCCAGCTCAATGAAGTGCGTGCCGATGCGGTTGCCCACGCCGCGTGAGCCAGAGTGCAGCATGGCCCACACCTGATCGGCTTCATCGAGGCACAGTTCAATGAAGTGATTGCCGGTGCCCAGTGTGCCGAGATGATTCACGTTATTGGTCTGCCGCAACACACGGTGCTTTTTCGCCAACAGTTCGAAGCGGTCCGAGAGCCTGCGCCATGCACGCAGGACGTCGTCGGGAATCTCGCGCCACGCGCCTTCGTCGTGCTTGTAGCCCAGCTTGCGCGCGCCCTTGCCAACGGTTCGACCGTGGGGCACGGCCTTTTCGATCGCGCTGCGAATGCGCTTCAGGGAGTCCGGCAGATCGGCAGCGTTAAGCGATGTGCGCGTGGCCATCATGCCGCAGCCGATGTCCACACCTACCGCAGCAGGGATGATGGCCCCGCGCGTCGGAATCACACTGCCCACCGTGGCGCCGCGTCCCCAATGCACGTCGGGCATGGCGGCAATCCATTTGTGCACGACGGGCAGGGCCGCAACATTGCGCAGCTGCAGGCGCGCCTCTTCTTCGAAGGGCACACCATGAGTCCAGGCCTTGATGGGCAAGCCTTCTGTGTTGATCAGCTCATAGGCCATATGC
>CAMAVY010000172.1 GCA_945861675.1 Klebsiella pneumoniae
TCGACGACCTGGAGGTGACCTTCGCCAAGGGTCGTGCCGGCAGCGATGGCACCATCGCTCAGGCGTACCGCACGGGTGCGCCGGTGTTTCTGCAGGATGCGCTCGCGGAGGCACGCAGCGATGACGAGCGGCTGCGGCTGCAGCGTTTGGGCATGAAGTCTTTTGCTGCGCTCCCCGTGCGTCAGGGCGAACGCTGCGTGGGTGTGCTTGCCATCGGCAGCGCCGAAAGCCACGCGTTCGACACTGAGGTCAAAGGACTGCTGTCGCGCATGACCGCCAACATTGCCTTCGGCCTCGCCAACATTGCTGCGCAGGAAGAACGCCACATCGCAGAACAGCGTGCAAATCACCTGGCCACCCACGACCCACTGACCGGCTTGCCGAACCGTGGATTGTTCAACGAGTTGCTGACGCAGGCGCTGCACACGGCGCGCCGCCAGCAGACGCGCCTCGCAGTGATGTTCGTCGACCTCGATCGTTTCAAGGTGATCAATGACAGTCTCGGCCACGCGGCCGGCGACACGCTGCTGCGCCAGATGAGTCAGCGACTGCGTCGTACGCTGCGTGCCAGTGATGTCGTGGCGCGCATCGGCGGTGATGAATTCGTGGTGCTGTTGCCCTGCATCAAGCAACGCGCTGAAGCGGCGGCCGTGGCGCGCAAGGTGCTTGCGGCCGTGCTCGAGCCGATCGATCTTGATGGCCATGACTGCCGCGTCAGCGCCAGCATTGGCGTATGTGTTTTTCCTGACGCAGCACAGGACGAGCAATCGTTGATGTCGAATGCAGACGCCGCGATGTACCGCGCCAAACAGAACGGTAAGAACAATGTGCAGTTCTTCTCCGCTGTGTCCCGGCAGACGACGACCCATCAACTGATGCTCGAGTCGCAACTGCGCGGTGCGTTGGCGCGACAGGAATTCTCGTTGGTGTATCAGGTGAAGCAGGACCTGGCCAGCGGCACGGTCACCGGCGTGGAAGCACTGCTGCGTTGGCAGAATCCGAAGCTCGGTGCGGTGCTGCCGGCGGAGTTCCTGCCAATCGCGGAGGATACCGGCCTGACCGAGGAAATCGGCCGTTGGGTATTGCATGCGGCCTGCGCGCAGAACGTGGCCTGGCAACGGGCGGGTCTGCGCCATGTCTGCATGGCGGTGAATCTATCGGCCAGCCAGTTCGCCGGCCGAACGCTGGTGCGCGACATCGACGAAGCGCTGCGGGTCACGGGGATGGATCCGAAGCTGCTCGAACTCGAAATCACCGAGAGCATGGTGGTGCTCAATCCGCTGCGTGCGCGTGAGCTGCTGGCTGCCATCAAGTCGCGTGGCATCCGCCTGGCCATTGATGACTTTGGCACCGGCTACTCATCGCTCGGGCAGTTGCGCAACTTCCCCATCGACACCATCAAGGTCGATCGGTCGTTCATCGCAGAGCTTGCGACCGGCGTAGAGGACAGGGCGATCACGCAGGCCATCATCGCCATGGGTCGCACGCTCAGCATGACCGTGGTAGCCGAGGGTGTGGAAACGCCGGAGCAGGTGGCGTTCCTGCGCGCCAACGCGTGCAGCGAAGTGCAGGGCTTCTACTTTGGTCGTCCGATGGCGCCCGAGCTGCTTGCCGAGCTCCTGCGTTGACGGGCAGCGCTGCCACTGCGCGTGAGCGGAAGCCGTAAGCGCATGGCCGTCAGCGCAACGACTGATTGACACTCGGACCTGCACGCGCAAGTGTGCCGGCCCAGCGTGCGCGTGACGTATGTGGGCGACGTGCCACGCGCAGCACAGACCACGCGATGATGCGAGTGTCTCGCTCCCCTTAAGAGAACAGCCCCGGGCCTTCTTCTGCATGCTCGACGATGCCCTCAAGGACACCATTCAATCGGCGTATCGCCGCTGGTTGGCTGCCCGGGGTTTTACCCCACGCCGTGGCCAGCGGCAGATGGTTGCGGCCATCGCGCGCGCATTTGCCGACGACAACGTGCAGGCGCGCATGCTGGCCGTCGAGGCAGGCACGGGCACCGGCAAGACAGTGGCCTATCTGCTCGCCGCCTTGCCCGTGGCACGCGCGCGCGGCTGGCGGCTGATCATCAGCACCGCAACGCTTGCCCTGCAGGAGCAGTTGGTCGGGCGCGACCTGCCGGATCTTGCGGCCAGCAGCGGACTGGGTTTCAGCTTCGAACTGGCGAAGGGCCGTGGTCGCTATCTCTGTCCGCAGCGCCTGCGTGCACGTCTGGCAGAAGGGCTCGCGATTGATGCGGGCGATACAAACGCCGACCTGTTTGCGGGCGAACTGGCAGCGACCCAGGCGGGCGCCGCGGACGCAGAGGGCGCTGCGGAGTTGAACGCGGCGCAGTTGGAAGCGTTGTTTGAAGCATTCGTCACCCGGCGCTGGGACGGCCACCGCGACAGCTGGCCTGAAGCACTGGAGGAGCAGGCGTGGCGGCCGCTGACCACCGATCATCGTGGTTGCACGGGCAGCCGCTGTCCGGAGTTCCGCAACTGCCCGTACTTCACGGCCCGTGCACGCATCGCCGACGCCGAGGTGGTGGTTGCGAACCACGATCTCGTACTGGCCGATCTGGCGTTGGGCGGTGGCGCCGTGCTGCCGGATCCAACCACGAGCCTGTATGTCTTCGACGAGGCGCATCACCTGGCGGACAAGGCGCAGCAACACTTCGCGCTGGAATGGCGTGTGCGTGGCGGCGTGGCGTGGCTCGATGGCCTGAATCCCATGCTGGCCACGCTGCAGCAGCGGCTTGGGCGGCCCGCGGCACTGGTCGCGCCGATCGACAGCATTCTGGGCGGCCTGCCCGAGGCATTGGCGCTGGCGCGCGCCATCGAAGCACAGGTGCAGTTGCTGGACCTGCAACCCAATGGGGATGGCCGCAGCCAGCATCGCTTCGCCGATGGCCTCGTACCGCTTGAGCTGGCGGAGCTTGCTGGTGCTACAGCAGACGCACTGCGCACCCTGGTAACGCCGTTGGCAGAAGCGCTGCGCTATCTGAACTCGGAAGAAGGCATCGAGGCCGCTGGCGCAGGCGGCAGCGAACACCTGCTCGGCGGCGTCGGCAATGCGCTGCGTCGGCTCGAGCACGGAATCGCAGCAATGAGTGACTTGGATGGTGCGGCGCGGCCCGCCATTGAACGTGCGCCAAACGCGCGTTGGATTGCACTTGAAGGCGCGGACCCGTGGGCCGATCTGGTACTGCACAGCGTGCCTGTGGCCGTAGACGATGTGCTGCGTGAACACTTGTGGATGCGTTGCCAGGGTGCGTTGCTGACCTCTGCAACGCTGGCGGCGTTGGGCGACTTCGATCAGCTGTTTGCGCAGACTGGTCTACCGCCAGACACCTGCGGGCTGCGCTTGGCGAGCCCGTTCGACTATCCCAATCAGGGCGCCCTGCATGTGCCTGCGATGCGCACTGATGGTGGTGCACGTGATGCGCACACGCAGGAGATCGCTGAACTGATGCCTGCGTTGCTGCAGACCGAGCAGGCGACGCTGGTGCTGTTCACCTCCTGGCGGCAGCTGCGCGGTGTCCTCCGCGCGTTGCCCAGGCGCAGCGAACGCATTGTGCTGTGTCAGGGCGAAATCGGACGTACCGAGCTGCTGGCGCGGCACAAGGCGGCCATCGACGCAGGCAACCGCAGTGCCATCTTCGGGCTCAACAGTTTTTCAGAGGGGATCGATCTACCCGGCGTGTACTGCACACACGTGGTCATCTGCAAACTGCCGTTTCCTGTGCCGGATGATCCGTTGTTTGCGAGTACCTGCGAGTGGCTTACACACCATGGGCAGGATCCGTTCAACACGTTGAGCGTGCCCGCTGCAGCGCTGCGCCTCGTGCAGGCCTGTGGGCGCTTGATCCGCAGCGAAACCGATCGCGGTCGCATCACCATTCTTGATCGTCGCCTTGTGAGTCGACGCTACGGCCGGCAGATCCTCGAGTCGCTGCCGCCGTTCGCGCGCTTCATCGACAGCCCATCAGCCACCGCATCGGTCAATGCTCGGTAGTTGCCGTGCGCGTGCAGTGCTGTGTGACTGCGCTGCTGTGCACTTGCGCCTTCAGGGCCGCACAACGCCGTCGGTCTGCACGCTGGGCAACACCCCCAGCTGATCGGCGCCGCCGAACTTGCCCGGCACACCGATCACCAGCCGCTGGCTGCTCATGCGCTGCGCGAAGTCGCCCACGAATGCGGTGAAGTCCTGCTGATTCAGATTGCCGATGGCGGCCGCAATTGCCTCACGTGTGTTGAACGTGGTCACGCCATCTGCGAGGTCCTGCCACAGTCTGATCGTGCGTGCACCCAGATTCCTGTCGCGTTCAAGAATGCGCGACAGCAGTCCGGCCTTCTGCTCGGCGAAGCCTGCGTCGGGCATCGCACTTAGGATCGGCTGCCAGTTGCTCATGAATGTCGTGGTGGCGTCGATGAGCGCCGGCACGCCGGCCACCGGCGATTGCACGATGAATGAAATCCCCGGCACGCGCTCCACCACCGCTGGCGCTGCCCGGACGACATAGCCCAGTGCCTGCTGCGTGCGCAGCGCGTCGAAGTAAGGGCCCTGCAGCATGTGCGCAAGCAGGCCGTAACGCGCGCGCTCAGCGGCCTGGCGATTCGTGCCCTGCACGTACAACACCATGGCTGCGTCGTCGTGCTGCACGGGGCGCAGCACAGCGTTCCGGGTGCGAATGGACAGCACCTGCGGCGCTTTGGCGGCGCAGCTCGCACACAACTGCAGTGTGTTGCTGACAATCGCGCCGATCCGCGTTGCACCTGCTGCGTCGATGTTGCCGTGTACCAACAGATCTGCCTGGGCGCCCTGCAGCAGCTGCGCATGGAAGGCGCGCAGTGCGGCGGGGTCGAGTTCCATGATGCCGGCCTTCAGCGCTTCCGGTGAGAAGCGCCCGGTGACCAGCGTTTCGCTGAGATCGCCCAACGCCTGCTCGTAGGGGCGGGCTTTGCGTGCGTTGTCCCAGTCGCGTGCAAGCTGTTCGCGGTAGCGCTCGAACTTGGTCGGGTCGACCGAAAGCGTCATCAGGCTGTCGAGCACGCGTTGCATGAGCACGGGTTGTTTGTCGCTGTAGCCACCCAGGCTGATCAACAGGCCGCGCGCGTCCTGGCGTACGTCGTAGGAAAGACCGGCCAGGGCGGCCGGATATGCGAAGGTGTTCAGCTCATCGCTGAGCAGGGCAGCCAGCAGCGCCACACTGGCATTGGCGCGCGCGCTTGCGGCGGGCAGGTCCGATTGCAGGCGCAGCAGGATCGACGCGCGTGGCGCGCGAAAGTCGGTATCGGCCAGATGCCAGAGTGACAGGCCGGCTGCCGCGATGAGTTGCACGGGCTTGTCGGCAGGGCTGGGGGCGGAAACCAATGCCAGTGATGTGGGCAGGAAAGGGTTCGGCGGCGGCAGCGACAATGTGCTGTCGATGTGTGGGTGCTGCCAGCGCGTGCGTAGCTGTGTTGGCAGGCGCTCGCTGTTGTAAGGCACCTGAAACCACTTTTCGGTCCGCGTGGTTTTGGCCTGCGGGTTGGCCACCGTCACCAGCACATTGGCGGGCACCAGGCGGTCGAGCTGGCGTTTGATCAGCGCCGGGTCGAAGTGGTCGAATGCGTACGGCCCGCGCAGTACGTTGGCAATTGGATAGCGCATCTGGTTCACGCTGAGCGAGGTGACATAGCTCATGGCGCGTCCGGACTCCTTGTAGTCGAAGCCGAGTCGCGCCAGCTGTGCCTGTTCGGCATACAGACGCTGCAACATGCCCGCGTGCGCCCCGGCTGCAGAAACGCTGGCAGCGGCTGCAGTTGCCTTCGCGGTGCCTGGCGCGCCGCGCAGCAGATTCAGGTACGCAAACAGCGCGTCGCCGATCTCGTCCTGGTGCGCGATGCCTTCCGGTGTGAGCGCGATCTGCACCGTGAGCACCGAGTTGTGCGCGTCCATGCGGCCGCCACCCGCGGACAGTGACTCGATCCAGCCGCGCGCCTTCAGGCTCGCGTGCAGGCTGCCTTCGCCTTCGTGTGCGAGCAGGCTGGACAGAAACTCGAGCGGATTCTCTTTGTATTGGGCGTCGAGCCCGGGCAGGAAAAAGCTGAAGCTGATGCTGTGTTCGTTGCGTTCGGGACGGTACTCGACGCGCGCGGGCAGCTGCTTCGGCAATGCAATGGCCGGAAGTTTTGCGCGCGGCACGGCGCGCCGTGCCGGCACTGCGGCGAACGTGCTGCGCACCAGCGTCTCCAATGCATCGAGCGGCTCGCCGCTGTAGACAGTCAGGGTCATGTTCTGTGGCGCGTAGGCCTCGTTGTAGAAACGAATCAGCGCATCGCGCGTGGACTGCTTAGGGCGGTCGGCCAGTGTGGTCAACGAACCAATCGTGAAACGCGACGCGGGGTGTGCTGGATTCAGCGCAGTCTTCTCGACGGCGTTGGAACGCCAGTTGTCGTCCTTCACCTGCAGTTGATACTCGGAGTTCACGGCGTTCATTTCCCGCGCCACGTAGGTACTGTCGAAGCGCGGCGCGATGAAGAACTGTGCGAAGCGGTCCAGGCCCTCGGAAAACTGCTCAGGCGCAATGTCGAAAAAGTAGTTGGTGTGGTCGCCGGCGGTGTAAGCGTTGTGTGTACCTCCATGGGTACTGATGAAAGCCTGGTACTCATCGGCCGCCGGGTGTTTGTCTGTGCCGAGGAACAGCATGTGCTCAAGGAAATGTGCGAGCCCGGGAATGCTTGCCGGCTCGTCGAAGCTGCCGCGCTCGACCGCCAGCGAAGCAGCGGACTTGTCGGTTTGCGGATCGGACACCAGCACAACGCGGATGCCGTTCGGCAGCGTCAGCGCGCGGTAGCCGCGAGTGTCGATCGCCGGTACGACGATGTCCGACTGCGCCGCGGCTGCTGCTGCAGACGTGCTTGTCTGCGTCTGCGCAGGCGCGTCGGCCAGTGCGGGTGTTGCCAGTGCCAGCAGCCATACCAGCGCGAACCCCAGGCCATTCACGGCGCGTGCGGATGAGTGCTGGGCGCGTTGCACACCATGCGTTGAAGATTGCGCGTTGGCGTGGCTCTGGCTGGCGATCAAGCGGGTGCTCCTTTCTCTTTCCGGGTTGCTCAGGCGCGTGGCTTGCTCGAATGGCGGGTACGCGATGCCAGTCGGACTGCGCGGCGGATTGTCCGTGCTTTCTGCGCGACTTTGCACCTGTGTCTGCAGGTGTCGATGGGGTGGCCGCCTGGCGGTACGTTAATGTGCGGCCCCACGCGCTTGCTAATCGGACCCGCGCTTTGATGTTGCAACTGCCATTACGTTCAATGCCATCGGCGGAAGTCCTGGCCAACACGCAGCGCCTGCTGGGCGCCGTCTGGCAGCCGGACTACGCACGCCTGTCGGTGCGTCTGCTGTCGGCGCTGCCCGACACGGCGGGGGATGTGGTTGTCCTGGGCGTGGCGGGCGCTCAGGGCACGGGCAAAAGCACGCTCGCTGCGCATCTGCAGGCGCTGGTCGCAGCACTGGGCGGCGAAGCGGCCGTTCTCAGCCTGGACGATCTCTATCTGCCGCTCGCGGACCGGGTCGCGTTGGCCGCCGAGGTGCACCCGCTGTTGCGCACACGCGGTGTGCCGGGCACGCATGATGTGGGCTTGGGCATGAGCATCCTGTCTGCGTTGAGTGAACGCCCCGCCCCGCAGCTCAGCGTTGCGGTGGGTGATCACACAATCGCCATGCCGCGTTTCGATAAAGGGCTGGATGACCGCCTGCCAGTTTCGCAATGGCGCTTGCAGCGCTGGCCTGTGGCGCTGGTAATTGTCGAAGGCTGGTGCCTTTCCATGCCGCCGGAGACTGCGCAAGCGTTGCAATCGCCTGTCAATCAGCTCGAACACGATGAAGACGCTGACGGGCGCTGGCGGGGCTGGGTCAACGCGCATCTGGCTGCCGACTATCAGACTTTTTTTGCCCGTTTCGATGCGCTGGTCGCGTTGTTGCCACCGGACTTCGAGGCCGTGTTGCGCTGGCGCGCCGCGCAGGAGCTGAATCTGCCGGCCGAGCGCCGCATGCACAGCGCCGCGTTGGCGCGTTTCATCGCGCACTACGAACGCCTGACGCGCCAGGGGCTGGCAACCTGGCCGCAGCAGGCAGATTGGTGCGTCTGGTTGGCGCCCGACCACCGCATCGAGCGGATCACCCGGCGGGGTAGCGCGGGCACCGCCCTGGCCTGACGCCGGCGCGATGCCGGCTGACGGGACGGCGCTGTCTTCTGCAACTCGCGCTGTTGCACGGTGGCTTGTGCACGGCGCTGCCTTCTTTTTCTGATGAACTTCAGGCGTTCATGCTCGGTTCAGTTGCACGGTCCTACATTGGCCCTGCGTGTTCAGCAACAGCCGCAACGCGGCAGTGGAGAAGAGGCAATGAGCAAGTCGAAATTCCGGGTGAAGGTGTTGGTTGTCGCGCTGGCAGCGCTGCTGCCCGTGGTGGCTCTTGCGGATTCTGACTACCGGTCGAATGGCAGCGGCTATGGCGAGCGCGGCCGTGACGGTCGTGGCATCGCCCAGGCCGAGGTCATTCGCAGCGTGCCGCAATACGAGACCGTGCGCGTGGAAGTGCCGCGTGAGGTGTGCAGCGAGCGTGATGTGCCGCGTCGTCGCGGCGAGTACTCGGCCACGGGGCCGGTGCTGGGCGCGGTGGTCGGCGGTGCAATCGGCAACGCCGTTGGCCATGGCAAGACCAACAAGCGGGTTGGCGCGGTCGTTGGCGCGCTGCTGGGCGGTGCAGTCGGCCACGACATCTCGCGGCGCAACGAGGCGCGTGACGGTGGTTACGACTACGAGTCGCGCCGGCAATGCAGCGTTGAAACTGAGTACCAGGAGGAGGATCGGTTGACCGGCTACGAAGTCACCTATCGCTACGCGGGCGAAACCTACACGACCTTCATGGATCGTGATCCCGGCCGCCGCATCCGGGTGCGCGTGGCCGTGACACCTGTCAACGACGACTACAATCGCGACTGGCGCCGCTGAGTATTCCCTGATCAAGCCGCTCCTGCGGCTCGATCAGGTCGGAGCGCTACACTCTCCTCGCCCTCTTTCATGGTTAAGAGGCCCTGCGTTTCACGCATGAAAAATGGTGGCGTATCCGGCCAATCCGAAGGGGGGCGCTACACGGGAAGCTCTGCTTGATCAGAGCTTCCCTAACGGTTGGATTGCAGGGCCGCTGCCGGCGGCGGCAGCGCCGCGCGATTTGCAATTACGTCTGCGGACGAGCCCCAGAAGATGAGTGACGTTGCGTAATGAAACACCTTGAACACATGCGTCCGGTTCGATCGGGCTGTGCTTCCGGCGCAGGGCTGGTGCACCGCGCGCGCGCCACAGGCAAGCTGGCCCGAAGGGCGATCGCGGCGGCGATGTGTGTGTGCGCATTGGCTTGCAGCGCGGCGCCCGGCATGGCTGACAGCAGCGCACAGTTCTGGGTGCAATCGAGCATGCTCTCGCTTGAAGAAGCCGCTGATCGCGTGCAAGGCGCGTATGGCGGGCGGGTGGTGGCTGCCCAGCCCGTGCGTGCAGGCGGTCATGAAGGATTCCGCATCCGCGTGCTGCTTGACGATGGTCGTGTCATCACTGTGTTCGTCGACGCCGATTCACGCGCGATGCGGCCGATGGGCTGACGCACGCTTCGATCGTCTGCCGTTGGCGTGAAACCGTGTTCGTGTTCGTGCGCAGGAGTGACCTATTGTGAAGTTGTTGATCGTCGAAGACGAACTGCCATTGGCCGAACAGCTTCGCGCGCGGCTGGTTCGTGAAGGCTATGCCGTAGACGTGGCACACAACGGACGCGATGGGCTGCACTTCGGTAGCGAGTACGAGTACGACGCTGCGGTCATCGACCTGGGTTTGCCACTGCTGGATGGTGTGGCGCTGATCAAGTCGCTCAGGGCGCGTCAGCGCAAGGTGCCGGTGCTCGTGCTGACGGCGCGTGATGGCTGGCAGGAGAAGGTGGAAGGTCTCAACGCGGGCGCTGACGACTACGTCACCAAGCCATTCCACATGGAGGAAGTGCTGGCGCGACTGCAGGCCTTGCTGCGCCGTGCGGCCGGCCACGCAAGCCCGTTGATCGAAGCGTCAGGACTGGTGCTGGACACCGTGCGGCAGGAGCTGCGCGCTGGCGAAACGGCCATCGATCTCACGGCCTTCGAGTTCAAGGTACTCGAGTATCTGATGCTGCATCAGGACGCGGTGGTGTCGAAGACTGAGTTGACCGAGCACATCTACGAACAGGACTTCGATCGCGACAGCAATACGATCGAGGTATTTGTGGGTCGGCTGCGGCGCAAGTTGAAAGATGCCGGGGCACCAGAGGTCATCGAAACATTGCGCGGTCGCGGCTATCGCTTTCTGCGCAGTTGAACCGTATGGGCTGGCCGCGCTTTTCGATCAATT
>CAMAVY010000173.1 GCA_945861675.1 Klebsiella pneumoniae
CATGCAGTAGTTCAACGCATGCAGGAAACGCCGCTCGGAAATCCAGCGTCGGCGCACCACCAGTTCGTCATGCATGATCGCGATCTGCCCGGCCGGGCCACCAAAGCTGATGCAGCCCAGCTTCAGCCAATAGCTGAACGCCTCCCAGAATCCCACCGCGGTTGGTGCTGACGCAGGTGGGCCCTGCCCCACTGCCGCACTGTTGGCGCCAATCTCAGTGCGCATGGCGATGATGGATGTCGGGGTAGTGCGCATGCGCGTGCTCAAGCGGCAGATGCTCATGCTCATGCGAGTGTGGTTCCTCGCCGTCCCAACCTGCCGGATGCGCGTGTTGATGATGCGCGTCATGCGTGTGTGGATGCATGTGCGCGAGGTAGGGGTGCACGTGCGTATGGCTGTGGTCTTCACTGAGGTGTAACCAGACACCAATGGCCATCAGCACACCGGCCATGCCAAGCGCCAACGTCATCGGGGCACCCAACAACAACGCGAATGCCGCACCTGCAAACGGTGCCAGCGAGAAGTACGCGCCCGTGCGCGCCGTGCCCAGGTTGCGCAGCGCCAGAACAAACAACATCAGGCTCAGGCCATAGCCAAAAAAGCCGAGTGCGCCCGCTGCCAGAACGATGTCGATGCCTGGCAGCTGTGCTCCGCCAAGCAACGCCAGCCCCACACTGACGCAACCCGCCACCAGCCCCTTGGTGCACGCGATGAACATGGCGTCATTGACCGCCACCTTGCGCGTGAGATTGTTGTCGAGGCCCCAGGCAAGACAGGCACCGGCAATGGCCAACGGCCCGATGAGACTCGTCGCCGACAGTGGCCCACCCAACGCCAGCAGCACGCCACCGCCCAGAATCAGCGCCATGCCGAGCGCAATGCGTCGGTCGAAGTTCTCCTTGAACACGAACCACGCCAGCAACGCAGTAAACACGCCTTCAAGATTGAGGATGAGCGACGCTGTCGCCGCGTCTGTACGGGCGAGCCCGAACATCTGCAGATAGGGGCCAAGCACGCCGCCGGCTGCAATTGCACCGAGCAGCCAGAGCACCTCTGTGCCACGCGGAAAGGTGATGCCGGCACGTCTGCCACGCGCACCGCGCACAAGCAGAAGGACCGCAAGCCCCAAACCGGATCCAAGGTAAAGCAACCCCGAAAGCAGCAGCGGCGACACACTGCCGACAAGCAACTTGGCCAGTGGCGTGCTGAGCCCGAACAGCATCGCAGCGCCGATGGCAGCGGGTACACCCGAGCGAATATTCGCTTCCTCAGAAGAATTTTCGGGCAAGCTTGCGCCTAGACAGCGCGCAGTGCCACCGCCACCGAAGTGCGCGCCGCGCGCACCGCCGGCGCCAACCCACCCAACAAGCCGATGATGGCGCCCCACAGCATGCCCACACCCACGAGGCCAGCATCTATTGAAAGCCGCAGTGCGACCTGTGTGAACGCGCCACCCTGTGTCGCGAACAGTTTGCCGTTGAACAACAGCCAGGCAATTGCGGCGCCGGCCAATGCGCCAAGACAGGCCAGCAGCATGGCTTCCACAAGCACGGAGATCACGACCGGGGTGGCACCGAAGCCGATGGCGCGCAACGTTGCGATTTCCACGGCGCGCGAACTCACCGCCGAGTACATGGTGTTCAGCGCGCCGAACAACGCACCCAGCGCCATCACGCCACCTACCACATACGCGATGACGAACAGCAGCTTGGCGATACCCTCGGACTGCCTGGCGTAGAAGTCTGTCTCGCGTTGTACTTCTACCTTCATGCGCGGATCTGCACGCAGCCTGGCGCTGAAGCGATCGAGTTGTGCGGGCTCAGCCAGTACAACGGTCGCAGCGCTGAACACCGTGCGTTGTGCCGCCGACATCAATGCGCCCGCATCCGCCAGAATTTCCGACTCGTGCACATCGCCTGCGCTGCTGAATTCGCCGACTACGGTCCAGCGCATGCCGTACATGGGCACGCTGCTGCCGATCTGCACATCGCGCAGATGCCCTGCTGCGTTGCGACCGACGATGACTTCCTGCAGTCCGGTGCGAAACGCGCGACCGGCCGTAATGCGAAGTTCCGGACGCACTTGCCAGGCCGATGGCGTAATGCCGCGCACGCCCACGCCGGATACTTCACCGGCCTTGTCGGTCAGCGTTGCAGACAGTACGACTTCCTGTGAAATCGCCGGCTTGCCGTTCGCCAACCGCGCCACACCAGGCGCCGAGTCCAGCGCGAATTCGATCTCACGATCGAGTGCGCTCACAGCCTCGCTGATCGCACCGCTGCGCAGCACCAACGCTCGATCTGATCGCCCCGCGCTACCCATCGCCTTCTCCAGCCCCGTCGCCATCGCCAGCACAGTGATGAGTACGGCGACGACACCCGCGATGCCGACACAGATCACCAGTGAAGTACCAAGCCGCGCTGGAATCGCACGCAGATTCCACAGGGTGATGGATCCGATCTGAGTCAGCAGCGGCATGTTCACCTCGGCGTATCGATTGGTCTGTTCTGTTGTTCTGTTGTTCTGTTGTCAGCGGCCGGCAATTGCATCGACGATCGTCAGACGCATCGCGCGGCGCGCAGGCAGCAGCGCAATGAGCAAACCCAACCCGGCTGCCACGGCCAGACCCAACGCAAACACGCGCGATGGCACAGGCGCCAACGGCACACCAAGACCGGCAACAACGAACGGGAACAGCGTCGCCGCAAGGCCGAGTCCAAGCGCTGCAGCGGCCACACACAACAACATGGATTCCGCCGCCACCATCGACACAATCGTTGCGCCGCCAAAGCCCATCGCCTTCAACACGCCAAGCTCCGGAATGCGATCACGCACGGACTGCATCATGGTGTTGCCCGTCAGGAACAACAGCGTGAACAGCACTGCACCCAGCACTGCGTAGACAAACGTGCCGACATCGCCGATCTGCCGAATCTGGTCGGCCAGATAGTCCTTCTCGTTCATGGTGCGTGTCTCGTACGGCGAGTTCGCGAACATCGCATCGATGCTGGTGCCGATCGCCGCCGCCCGTGCGGGGTCACTGATCTTCACCACGAACTGATTGACCAACCCGTTACCCGTCGCGCGGGCTTCGTCCAGGTACACGTAGTTGGCCCACAACTCATGCGCGAATGTCCGGTCATCGCCGGGTTCGCCATTGACGATGCCGACCAGCTCGAACGTCCAGACATCCGAGCCGTTTTTCTGCGGCACAGACGTGTGAATGGGAATGCGATCGCCGATCTTCCAGCCGCGCTCGCGTGCCAGCTCAACGCCGGCCAGTGCGCCATCGCGTGTTCGCAGCAGCGTCTCAAGCTGCGCGGCCGGCACGTGGATTTCAGGAAAGATCGCGCCGGCGTTTCTGAAGTCGACGCCGGGCACAGGAATGACGTTGGCCGGATCCTGGTAGTAGCCCAGCATCAGGCTGAACTGCGACACACGCTCAACGCCCGGAATGCGCGCGATGCGATCGCCGTAGGCAAACGGCAGCGGCTCGAGCATGTTGGCGCGGCTGATCACGCGCAGCCGCACGTCGCTCATCTTCGCCAGCGTGCCGTCGAAGCTGACCATGATGCCGTGCAGCATGCCGAACAGCAGAAACGCCACAACGATGGACAGCACGGTCAGTGCTGTCCGAACGGGCTTGCGCCACAGGCCAGCCCAGATCAACGGCAGGTACTTCATGCACGGCCCTCCCAATCACGGCGGCAGCACGATCTCACAACGAAAAGGTGCTGCGGATGATCAACCCAGCCCATCAGACGTCAGTGCGCGTTCGCGCATCAACGGCTGCCAGATGAAGCTGCTTCTGCAGGCAGCAATCGGGTGGATGAACGCACGAGCGTCGGGCGCATGCGTACGGTCAGTTGTCGAGACTGAACGACACGCCGGCATGTTCGATGAGCCGGTTCAGCAACGCATCGCCCATCGCAGACGCGGGTGTCCAGAAGCCACCCCCGACCGACAGATCGTCGTGCGCGAGGCACAGCGCCGCCTCTGCAAGCATCTTCGAGGTTGAGCCGTAGCCCGGATCACGATCACCCTTGACCGTTGCTCGAATGTGCTTGCTGGCGCTCATGCTCGGATCACCGGGATGCAACGCCAGCAGCGCAATGTCGAAGTAGCCGCGTTCACGCTGCACCGCACTTGGCCCGTCGCCCGGTTTTGGCAGTACGCCGGACAGCAGGCGGCGCAAGGGCGCAATCGCAGCAATGCCCTGAAACGCACCCATGCCGAGGCTCATCGCCGAGGCCGCGAGAAAACCGCCCGGTACCAGGGTCGCTTCGTCATATCTGAAGTCCCGGCCGTAGGGGAAAGCCAGCAGTGCATTGGTGCGCCGTACGACGCGCGTATTGATGCCGGCCATCACGAACGGCGCGGTCCAACTTGCGAAATCGGGGTCGTACACCGCGCTGGTGCCGTCATTGGCGTCCGGTCCCGTGCGTTGTCCTTGCGGATTCAGCGCGTAGGGATCGGCGATGGTCTGGCGAATACGCGGGTCGCGCTCTGCCTCGTCCAGCATGTTCAGCATGCTGGCCACCGTGCCGCCACTGAAACCGCCGCTGAAGCCGCGCGCGCGATACTTCACCTGCTTTGCGGCAACGCCATAGCGTGCGCGCATCTCGCGCTGCACGAAGAACACACCGAGGTCCGATGGAATGCTGTCGAATCCGCAGGTGTGCACGATGCGTGCGCCGCTGCCCTCCGCGTCATCCTGAAAGCGCTCGATCATCTGCTGCATCCACTGCACTTCGCCGGTGAGATCGCAGTAGTGCGTGCCTTCGGCAGCA
Source organism: Klebsiella pneumoniae (assembly GCA_945861675.1). GTDB lineage: Bacteria > Pseudomonadota > Gammaproteobacteria > Pseudomonadales > Azotimanducaceae > CAMAVY01. The sequence continues at coordinate 4,791 of CAMAVY010000173.1, forward strand.
CAGGCTGCAACCAGCGCCGTGCCGTACCTTGCATAGGGGCCGACCGTTGTGCAGAACACCTTCGTGCGTGCGGCCAGTGCACGCAACGCGGTGGCATCGCCCGCATCCGCAGTGACGACCGGAAGCTCGTCTGCAGCGCCCGACCCTTGCGCGCCGGCCAGTTGGCCGCGCAGCGCGTTCAGCCTGGCGGCGTTGCGCCCACCGATCGCCCATCGCACATTGCTGCGTGCACCGTGGCGCTGGAAGAGATACTCGGCAACCAGCGCCCCGGTGAATCCGGTGGCGCCCCAGACGATGATGTCGAACTCGCGTGCCATCTGACCTTCCCGATCGTCGCGTGCTTCCCGGTGAAGAGCTCCCGGGTGAAAAGTGTGCTTCCCGATCAACTCACCGCAAACTGGGTCGCCTGCCCGCTGACGACGACGGTCGTGATCCACAAGCCATTGATGAACGCGCCCAGCCACACCGTGCCCGTAGCGCGATAGCAACTGGCGTGCACCAGAGCCGCAAATGCCAGCAACACCAGAAACTGAATGGCGACGATGGTGAGTAGCGGCTCGCCCAGCAGCAGCGGCTGATCCAGGAACAACGCGCCGTACTGAATCGCCAGCAGCAGGACGAAGCCACCGCAATAGGCCATGGCTTGGCGCAGCCACGCGTCGATGAGCCAGAAGCGGCCATCGATCAGTGCGCTTGTGGCCGCATGCGACAGCAGAAAAAACGCAATCAACGCCGGCCCGTAGGCGAGCAGCATGGGCCAGTGCCATAGCGCGGGCGACTTCATGGCCACCACCCAGAAGCGGAAGTCCACCTGGAACCAGCGCTCGCACAGCATGAGCACACCGAGCCAGATCGCTACCGTGATGACCGCCAGCAGGATGGCGCCGAGCGTCCGCGCGATCTGCTGGTGCTCCCAACCAAGTCCCTGGCGACGCGCACCACGTGCCCGCTGCACCAGCAGCGCCACCATCGTGATCAGCCCGACCACGATGACCCACAGCAGTAGACCGTTCGTGAGTTGTTGTGGGAACCGTGCTGTGAGTGGGATGAGTGTGTCGGCGAGTTTGAACAGCGGGAAGTACAGCAGCACCGGCAGCAGCGCCGTAAAGGCAACTGTGCCCATCCCGGCCGACGCGACCTCGGGTTCTCCGCGCAGGCCCATGAACAGTCGGGTCTTGATCAGCGCCCGCGGCAATGCCGCAAGCAGCAGCACGCCGCCCAACATCGCAAGCAAAGTCCCCAGTTCCTTCCAATGCCAGTTCTGGGCGAAGTTCTCGGTCAGCTTCAAACCGAGACCAAGCTGCATCCAACGCACCACCGCTTCGATGGTGTAAGGAGAAAGGTGATCGCCCGGATGGGTCGTCTGTGGAACAACATAGGTGCGCGCAGTCCCGTCGCTGAAGCTGCCGTACAGGCGGTCCTGCATGACGCCCGTGTCGCCCGTGCCAAAGACCTCAGCCAGCTTGGGCGAGCGCGCCAGATCCTGTCCCGTGGGCACGGACCACATCAGATCCGCAAACTCATCCCAACGGCTGAACACCACTGCAAGATTGCGTGGGAACTCCGTGGTCCCAGCGGGTGCACCGAATGCACCGGGAGCGCTGCCGACCAACGCCATGGCGCGATACGCGTCCGGGTGTGCGGCCGCGGCGGCCAGAATGGCCCAGCCACCCATCGAGTGACCGATCAGCCCGATGCGTTCCGGATCAACCTCCGGCTGCACGCGCAGCCAGGCAAGGGCGTCTGGACCCCCGAAACCTGCCGCAAACGCCGGCGACGCCGAATGACCGTGCCCGCGTTGATCGATTGCAAGCACCACGATGCCGCGGCGGGCCAGTTCGATGGCGAAACCGTCCTGCGTCTCCCGCGTGTTGATGTAGCCATGCACCGCGAGCACAGCAGGCGCCGGATGCTGCGCGGTGACACCTGGTGGCAGATACAGATAGCCCGCCAGCAGTTGCCCATCGGCGCCTGCAAAACGGACATCGCGAAGCGTGATTCGCTGGCCGTTCGTCTGTGCCCAATCAGCCAGCCAGACGCCACCGACAAGCAGCAGACACGCCAGCAGCAATGGCCATTCACCCAGCCATCGTTTTGCGAGCCAGTTGCGCCGCTGCACCCGCCTTTGCGCGCGGCCCTGGGCGTCGCGGAGTTCGGAATCAACTTGCGACAGAAAGATACCCTCGGCACAGCTGGCCACAGGAAACGGCGACAGACGACCAGTGCAGCTTGCCTGAATGGCGCGCCCGGATGAACCGCGCGATCCGAGAAATCGGACCCACAGCCCACGCGCAACGCCTGACCCATCAGTTCTTCAGGAACGCCTGGGTGAGTTCGAGAAACTTCGCCAGCTGATCGTGATGCACCCAGTGCCCGGCGTTGTCGATGACTTCATGCCGGGCGTTCTGGAAGTTCTGTAGCGGATCGCCCATGTCCATGATGCGGCGGCCCCAACTCTCTGAACCACTCATCAGCAGCACAGGGCAACTGATGTTGCGCCACAGCTCCTGCGTTTGTTTCAGCCCCATGTCATAGGGCGTGGAAGCATGGGTGTAGTTGTCGAACTTCCAGGTGTACGTGCCATCCTCGTTCTGATTGCTGCCATGCACCGTCAGGTGCCGCGCCTGTTCCTGGTTCAGGTGCGGGTTGGTTTCGTGCATGCGCTCGTAGGCAACTTCCAGCGACTCGTACTTGCGCGGTGCGCGGCCCGACATCTTGCGGGTGTTTTCGATCCAGTCGCGCAAACGCTCATGCACCGGTCGATTGGTCTGCATCCACCACGGGCCGCCAAGACCTTCGATCACCACCAGCTTCGCAACGTTCTCCGGAAAGATGCCCGCGTACTTCAGCGCCACATTGCCACCCAGCGAATGGGCAATGATGTTCAGCGGCGCGAGTTTGGTCTGATGCACGAGCTGTGCAATGTCGTAGACGAACTCCACGCTGCCGTAGGTTGATCCGAGGCTCCACTGCGAGTCGCCATGGCCGCGTAGATCCGGAGCAATGATGTGGTAGTCGTCGCGCAGGGTCTGCGCCACCCAATCCCAGTTGTGGCAGTGGTCGCGATTGCCGTGAATCAGCAGCAGCGGTGGCGCCCCTTCATTGCCCCAGTCGAGGTAGTGCAGACGCAGGCGCTGCGAGAAATACGAATGCGATGTGGGGCTGGCTTTGGCGGCCATGGCTGTGCAGTTTCCTGAAATGCGGAATGAGGGGGCCTAGCTGCGGCGAAAAAAACGCAGATCTGGACGCACGTTGGAGTATAGCCCTGCACCTTCCGCGGCCGATTGGCCCGGTCGATCTGGATTCGTAGGCCCAGATTCGTAGGCCCACTCTGTAGACCTAGATTCGCTCGTCTGCCCAGCCGCCGATGCTCGCAGCGCCAGCAGCGATACTCCCAGCCAGGCCCTGAATGCGCGGCAGCACACGCTGAAAATAGAAACGCGCCAGCGCGACCTTGTCTGCATGAAAGCCATCGGCATCATCGCCTGCAGATATGCGCGCGATCGAAGCTGCAGCCATCCGCGACCACAGCCAGGCGTAGGTGACATAGCCCATCAGGTCCAGGAACTCGGCGGCGACCGAGCTGACCAGGTCGGCATCGGAGCGCGCGTCCACCAGCACGCTCTCACTCACGTCGCCAAGCAGCGCCAACGCGTCAGCCAAGGCTGCAGCGAACTCAGCAGGCGCATGTTCAACATGCGCGCGCGCTTCAAGCAGCCATTCGCGCAGACCACGCCCACCGTCACGGACGATCTTCCGCCCAAGCAGATCGGTGGCCTGCACACCGTTGGTGCCCTCGTAGATCTGCGCAATGCGCGCGTCTCGCACGAACTGTTCCATGCCCCACTCACGGATGTAGCCGTGCCCACCCAATACCTGTTGTGCCAGCACGCAGCATTCGAAGCCGCGATCGGTGAAGAAGGCTTTCGCCAGTGGCGTAAACAGCGCAACACGACGATCAGCCAATGCACGTTCCTCGGCATCGCTGGCGTGCTTGGCAAGATCCAGATAACTCCCGACCAACATCGCAAAGGCGCGGCCGCCCTCATTCAGTGCGCGCTGCGTGAGCAACATCCTGCGCACGTCGCCATGGGCAATGATCGGATCGGCCTGGCCGCTTCGACCCGTGCGGTTGTCTGCGCGACCCTGACGGCGCTCGAGCGCGTAGGTGCGGGCATTCTGATAGGCGATCTCGCCCAGACCCAGACCCTGCATACCGACCGACAGGCGCTCGTAGTTCATCATCGTGAACATGCAGGCAAGACCTTTGTGCGGCTCGCCGATGAGGTAGCCGGTTGCGCCGTCGTACTGCATGACGTTGGTAGCACTGCCGTGGATGCCCATCTTGTGTTCAACGCTCAAGCTCGAAACGCCGTTGCGCGCGCCAAGGCTGCCATCTTCGAGCACATGCACCTTAGGCACTAGAAACAACGAGATGCCGCCACTGCCCGCCGGAGCATCCGGCAGCTTGGCCAGCACCAGATGCACGATGTTCGGGCACAGGTCGTGTTCGCCTGCCGTGATGAAGATCTTGGTGCCCGTGACTTTGTAGGTGCCATCATCGCCCTGCTCCGCGCGCGTGCGGATCAAGCCAAGGTCGGTGCCGGCATGTCCTTCCGTCAAGGCCATCACACCGGCCCACTCACCTGAGTACATGCGCGGCAGATAGCGCGCGCGGATCGCATCGTCCGCATGTGCCGCCAGAAGGACGCAAGCGCCCACCGACAAGGTGAAGTACAGGTTCAGGCTGCTGTTGCAGGCGTACTGCATCTCGTCAATGCCGACAGTCATCGCGCGCGGCAGGCCCTGCCCACCGAAACTCGGATCGCCGGACAAGCCAACCCAGCCGCCCTCGGCCCATGCGTCGTAGGCCTGCTTGAAGCCGGCCGGCGCCGTAACAACGCCGTCGCTCCACTTGGCGCCTTGCTCATCGCCGCTGCGATTCACAGGTAACCATTCCTGCACCAGCACCTTGCCGGCTTCCGCCAGCAGGCCAACCGCAAAACCGCGATCGACATCTTTGTACGCATCGATTCGCGCCCAGTCACGTTCGGCGTTGAACACGTCGAACAACACAAAATTGAGATCGCGCAGCGGCGGGGAATAGGTCGGCATGTGTCAGGTCATCACATAAACGGATTGCAGTGGTCGGAGTTCGTCAGGCATTTGCGAAGTCTAGATAGCGCAACGGGCATGTGTTCGTTGCGCAGTCGCCCGTCGAACAACCGCATCTGCAGGGCGGCCTGTGGATCGCACGAGATAAAAACAGAACACATTCTGTTTCTCGCAGCCAGCACACGAGTACACGCAATACGCACGCTGCTCGAACAGCGCGACGCAGAGTAACGCGAAGCGCCTATCGATGAATGACTGCGTATTCCGGCCATGTCGGTACGTCATTCCGATTCATGTCGGTACGCCGTTCCGGCGCATGTCGGTACATGCGAGCGGGTGGTGGAAGGTTGATCGTCCGCAGACGATCGTCAAGCCTTGCCAGGGCGATCAGGCGGTTTTC
>CAMAVY010000174.1 GCA_945861675.1 Klebsiella pneumoniae
CGGTCGATCACCCACATGGTGGTGGTGAAGGTCGGACTTCCGGTGGTCGCCATCCCGTCTCGCCTTGGGGCACGCCGACCAAGGGATATAAGACAAGAAACAACAAGCGTACGCAGAAGCTCATCGTGCGCTCGCGTCATCGTAAGTAAGAGGAAAAGACCGTGCCTCGTTCCTTGCGCAAAGGGCCCTTCATCGATCTGCACCTCCTCAAGAAGGTGCAGAAAGCTGCAGACGCCAACGATCGTCGCCCGATCAAGACCTGGTCGCGTCGCTCGATGATCCTGCCCGACATGGTCGGTCTGACAATCGCCGTGCACAACGGCAAGCAGCACGTGCCGGTCCTCGTCAACGAAGACATGGTTGGGCACAAGCTCGGTGAATTTGCAGCGACCCGAACATTTCGTGGTCATGCCGCGGACCGTAAGGTCACGCGCAAGTGATTGGATCAAACACATGCATGTGTGACGCGCTCGATGGGCGCGACGCGCACGTGCTTGGGTCGCAGGAGTAGATGATGAGGGTCATGGCAAAAGCGAGCCGCCTACGCCTGTCGCCGCAGAAGGCGCGATTGGTTGTGGACATGGTGCGAGGTAAGCACGTGTCCCAGGCGCTTGAAATTCTTGCATTCACGCCGAAGAAGGGCGCGGTGCTGGTCAAAAAGGTTCTGCAGTCGGCGATCGACAACGCAGAGAACAACGAGGGCGCGGACATCGACGAGCTGCGGATCTCCGAGATCTACGTTGGTGAAGGCGTCAAGTTGAAGCGAATCCAGGCGCGGGCCAAAGGGCGTGCGGACCGTATTGTTAAACGCACCTGCCACATCACTGTGGCGGTGAGCGACGAATAGTCGGAGCAGGTCAGGTATGGGGCAGAAGGTCAATCCGGTCGGCATGCGTCTTGGCATCATTCGCGACCACAATTCAATCTGGTACGCGAATAGCCGGCAGTACGCTGACTATTTGAACAGCGATCTCGCTGTGCGCAAATTTCTGCACAAGAAACTTGCGCACGCGTCTGTCAGCGCCATTGAGATTGCGCGGCCGGCGCAAACTGCGCGGATTACCATTCACACTGCGCGCCCTGGAATTGTGATCGGCAAGAAAGGCGAAGACGTCGAGCGGCTGCGTCAGGAAGTGCACAAGATCATCAAGGTCCCGGTGCACATCAACATCGAGGAAGTGCGCAAGCCCGAGCTGGATGCGTTCCTGGTGGCACAGAACGTTGCTCAGCAGCTTGAGCGACGCGTGCAGTTCCGCCGCGCCATGCGTCGTGTGATTCAGAACGCAATGCGCGCGGGTGCCAAGGGCATCAAGGTGCGTGTTGCTGGTCGGCTCGGCGGTGCAGACATTGCGCGTACCGAGGTCTATCACGAGGGCCGGGTGCCGCTGCATACGCTTCGTGCCGACATCGACTACTCGACCGCAGAAGCTTTGACGACCTACGGGATCCTTGGCGTCAAAGTCTGGATCTTCAAGGGTGAGATCCTCGGGCATCGCGCGGATCCCCAGCCCCAGGGTCGGAGTGCGTAGATGTAGACGCGGCGCGCACGCAATGCGTGTCGCCCTGTGAGTGTGGGTGTGTGGGTGTGTGGGTGTGTGGGTGGATGCAACGTCGGAACGTGAATCTCCGAACTGATTGAGTAGAACCGGGAAAGACAAGTCGTGTTACAGCCGAAACGAACCAAGTTCCGCAAGCAATTCAAAGGGCGCAATCGCGGCCTGGCGCTGCGTGGCAGCCGTGTGAGTTTCGGCGAGTTTGGCCTAAAGGCCATCGGCCGCGGCCGGCTGACTGCGCGTCAGATCGAAGCGGCTCGCCGTGCAATGACGCGCCATGTCAAACGGGGTGGCAAGGTTTGGATTCGTGTGTTTCCGGACAAGCCCATTACCAAGAAGCCGCTTGAAGTTCGGCAGGGTAAGGGCAAAGGGTCTGTTGAGTACTGGGTCTGCCAGATTCAGCCGGGACGCGTGTTGTACGAAATGGAAGGGGTAACCGAGCAGATCGCGCGCGAGGCTTTTGCCTTGGCTGCCGCAAAACTGCCGATTGCCACGTCCTTTGTGAAACGGACGGTCATGTAATGAAGTTGGATAAAGAGCTGGTTGGGTTGCGGGGCAAGTCCGTCGCTGAATTGCGGGAAGAGCTGCTGCGCCTGCGCAAAGATCAATTCACGCATCGCATGCAAGAGGCGAGCGGCCAGCTTGGGCAAACCAATCTGATTCGCGAGACCCGGCGCGCGATCGCCCGAGTCAAGACGGTTATGACGGAGAAGAGCAGCCATGTCTGAAGTACAAGCCATGTCTGAAGCAAAAACAGCGGGTGCAGCCAACACCGCGGCTGGGACTACGGCGGCTGCAGCGCGCACCGTGACCGGTGTCGTCGTGAGCGACAAGATGCACAAGACCATTACCGTACTTGTCGAGCGCAGGGTCCAGCATCCGCTCTACGGCAAGATCATTCGTCGATCGACGCGGCTGCACGCGCATGACGAAAAGAATGAATGCAACGTGGGCGACCTGGTCGCCATCCGTGAATGCCGACCGCTATCGAAAACCAAGACCTGGGTGCTGACGAATATCGTCGAGCGCGCGGGCGCCCGCTGATCTTGAGGACGCCGAGATGATCCAGACGGAGAGCATGCTCGACATCGCAGACAACAGCGGTGCCAGACGTGTGATGTGTATCAAAGTGCTCGGAGGTTCCAAGCGCCGCTACGCCAACATTGGCGATGTCATCAAAGTCACGGTGAAGGAAGCAATTCCTCGTGGCCGCGTGAAGAAGGGGCAGGTTGTGAACGCCGTGGTGGTGCGTACCCGTAAAGGTGTGCGCCGCCCTGATGGCTCGGTAATCCGTTTCGACGGCAATGCTGCGGTTCTGCTCAATGCGCAGAACCAGCCGATTGGCACACGTATTTTCGGGCCGGTGACGCGCGAACTCCGTAACGAGAGCTTCATGCGGATCATCCAATTGGCGCCAGAGGTCCTGTAGGGCAAACCATGCGCAAGATCAAAAGCAAAGACGAGATCATCGTCATCACCGGCAAGGACAAGGGCAAGCGTGGCGAAGTCATGCAGGTCCTGGGCGATGGTCGTGTGGTGGTGGCGGGCGTCCGCATCATGAAACATTACGAGCGCCCGAACCCGCAGACCGGGGCGACGGGTGGAATCATCGACCGGGCTGGCCCGATCGAAATCTCGAACGTTGCGATCTTCAATCGCGAAACCGGGAAGGCCGATCGAGTGGGCTTCTCTGTGGTTTCCGAAGATGGCAAAGCGAAGAAGATTCGCATCTTCAAATCCACCAAAAAGCCCATCGACGGCTGAGCTGCGGATCGACGAAATGGCACGCTTGCAGGAAGTCTACGAAAAAGAGATTCGGTCGAAGCTTTCGGCAGAACTCGGGATCACCAACGCAATGGCGATTCCGCGCCTGACAAAGGTGACGATCAATATGGGTGTTGGCGAGACCGTCGCTGACCGCAAAGTCATGGAACACGCGGTTAGTGACATGACCCGGATCGCGGGCCAGAAGCCGGTCGTTACGGTTGCGCGCAAGTCCATTGCAACGTTCAAGATTCGTGACGGCTACCCGATCGGCTGCAAAGTCACGCTTCGCCGCGACCGCATGTACGAGTTCATCGATCGTCTGATCAGCGTGGCAATCCCCCGGATGCGTGACTTCCGAGGCATCTCGCCCCGCTCGTTCGATGGTCGTGGCAACTTCAGCATGGGCATTACCGAGCAGATCATCTTTCCTGAAATCGAATACGACAAAGTCGACATGGTGCGTGGGATGGATATCTGCATCACGACGACGGCAAAGAACAATGTGGAAGGTCTCGCGCTGCTACGCGCGTTCAGCTTCCCGTTCCGCAACACTACTGGCTCCTGAAGAGCGAACCTGATGGCCAAGACTTCGATGGTTGAGCGCGAGAAGCGCCGTATCAAACTGGTGGCGAAGCTTGCGCCGAAGCGCACGAAGCTGAAGACCATCATCAATGATCGCAGCGCCTCTGATGAAGAGCGTTGGGAAGCGCAGCAGAAGCTGCAGAAGATGCCGCGCGATGGCATGCCGGTGCGAATTCAGCGCCGGTGCCGGATCACCGGGCGGCCGCGTGCCGTGTACCGCAAGTTCGGTTTGTCGCGAAACAAACTTAGAGAAGCAATGGTCCGCGGTGATGTGCCGGGCCTGGTCAAGGCCAGCTGGTGAGGTCGCAATAAATGAGCATGCAGGATCCCATTGCCGACATGTTGACGCGCGTGCGCAATGCGCAGATGCGTCGTCAGACGAAGGTAACCATGCCGTCGTCGACATTGAAGGTATCGGTCGCGACCGTTCTGCGCGACGAAGGCTACGTTCAGGACTTCGATGTCACGGGCGATGCCAAGAAAGAATTGAACATCCGCCTGAAGTACTACCGCGGCCAGCCGGTGATCGAGGAAGTCTCGCGCATCAGCCGTCCCGGTCTGCGGGTGTATCGGGCCATGGATGAATTGCCGCGTGTGAAAGCCGGCCTGGGAATCGCGATCGTGAGTACGAGCCGCGGTGTCATGACTGATCGCGCTGCCCGCCAAGCTGGGCTGGGCGGCGAAGTTCTCTGCACGGTGTTCTGATGTCACGCGTCGCTAAAAATCCTGTCGTCATTCCACACGGTGTTGAAGTCCAACTTCAAGACCGCCGAGTCGCAGTGAAAGGCTCGAAGGGCAGCGCAGAGATGACGCTGGCCAATGAGATCGAAGTGGTGCAGGAAGGATCAAATCTTCTTGTCCGCCGCCAGGGCGACAGCAAGGCCTCGGCATCCATGTCAGGCACAACGCGGGCGCTGTTGTTCAACCTCATCAAAGGGGTTTCAGATGGCTTCGAACGCCGCCTGGAGCTGGTTGGCGTTGGCTATCGTGCGCAGGCTCGTGGTGAAGTCCTTGGTCTGACGTTGGGCTTTTCGCATCCCGTTGAATACCGCCTGCCTGCTGGCGTGACGGCTGAAACACCGACCCAGACAGAGATCGTGGTACGCGGGTGCGACAAGCAGCTCGTGTCTCAGGTTTGCGCAGAGATTCGAGGCTACCGCCCACCTGAGCCCTACAAAGGCAAAGGCGTGCGCTACAAGGGCGAGGAAGTTCGCCGCAAGGAAGCCAAGAAGAAGTAGCAGGTCACACGTAGCAAGCATCAGGCAACCAAGCACCAGCAACGATAACGAACCCTCCGCATTGGGGCCATGTTGTCCGACCGCGCAGCGGCAGTTGAACCGAGTAGACCGGTCAAACCGGATAGAGCAGTGGATACGGGTAGATACGAATCATGAGTCCGAAGAAAGAATCACGAATCCGACGCGCCAAGCGCGGTCGCTCGCGCATGCGCGAGAACGGCGCAATCCGGCTGACGGTGCATCGTACGCCCCAGCACATCTACGCACAGATCATCAGCCCTGCAGGTGATCGCGTGATTGCTGCTGCCTCGACATTGGAAACGGTGCTGGGCGATGGAGCTAAGGGAAATGTTGCGGCGGCTGAAAAAGTAGGCGGCCTGATTGCTGAGCGTGCAAAGGCGCTTGGCATCAGCAAGGTCGCTTTCGATCGCAGCGGCTTCAAGTATCACGGTCGCGTCAAGGCGCTGGCTGATAGCGCGCGCGCAGGTGGTCTCGAGTTCTGACACTCGAGCAGTACCGATAGCGAATTTGCATTACACGAATCTGCCTGACTTGAGTCATAGGGGCACGCATGGCCTACACCGAAGAAATCAAAGAAGAAGGACTGGTTGAGAAACTGGTTCAGGTCAACCGCGTGGCCAAGGTGGTCCAAGGTGGCCGCATCTTCGCGTTCACAGCACTGACGGTAGTCGGTGACGGCAAAGGTCGCGTCGGTTTCGGCCGCGGCAAGGCGCGTGAAGTGCCCGCGGCGATTCAGAAGGCCATGGAAGCTGCGCGTCGCAACATGATCAATGTTGATCTGGCCGGCACCACGCTGCATTACCCGATCACCGCGCGCCACGGCGCGTCGAAGATCTACATGCAGCCTGCATCGGACGGTACCGGCATCATTGCAGGTAGCACCATGCGTGCGTTGCTTGAAGCAGCTGGCGTGTACAACGTGCTGGCGAAGTGCTACGGGTCGACCAATCCGGTCAACGTCGTACGCGCTACGTTCAAAGGGCTGATTTCGATGGGTTCGCCGCACACGGTGGCGGAGAAGCGCGGCAAGTCGGTGGCAGAAATCGTCTCCTGAGGTGCTGGGCCGCGCGTGACGCGCGACCAAACATCGAATTGAAGCGAAGAACAGAAATGCAGCGCGTGCTCCAGAGGGGCAGCCTGCAAAGGTGAAGAGAAGCAGTCATGAGTGAACAGGCGGCCGTGAAGACCATCAAGATCACACAGATCAAAAGCTCGTCGGGTCGTCTGAAGGCGCATAAGGCGTGTCTGGCGGGCCTGGGTTTGCGTCGAATCCGGCACACCGTAGAGGTGCTGGACACACCAAGCAACCGCGGAATGGTCAATCGTGTGCATTACATGCTGCGAGTGGAGGGCGAGTGATGCGTCTGAATTCCATCAAGTCCGCACCAGGAACCCGTCCACCGCGCAAGCGTCTGGGTCGTGGTATCGGCAGCGGTCTCGGCAAAACATCCGGCAAGGGCCACAAAGGGCAGCACGCGCGTACTGGCGGCAAAGTGCGTCCGGGCTTCGAAGGCGGCCAGACCCAGATGCAGCGTCGGCTGCCGAAGTTTGGTTTCCGCTCGCGCGTCGGGCAGCTCACTGCCGAAGTGCGCTTGGACGAACTGAACAAGGTGACGGCTGAGGTCATCGACTTTGCCGCGCTGCAGGCTGCAGGCGTAGTTCAACGCAACATGAAGCGCGGTCGCGTAATGCTGCGCGGCACGATCAATCGGGCTGTGGTGCTTAAAGGCGTCGTGGCGACCAAAGGCGCGCGGGCAGCGATTGAAGCTGCCGGCGGCCGCGTCGAAGCCTGACACGCAGACTCGGTCCCATGGCTGCAAACCCACAAGCGCTGGCAGGCAATCAGGCAGGGATGCGCGAGCTTCTCAGCCGATTGATGTTTCTGGCGATTGCGTTGCTGGCCTATCGCGTTGGTACGCACGTGCCGGTACCGGGGATCGACCCTAATCAACTGCAGGCGATGTTCAATCGTAACCAGGGCGGCGTGTTGGACATGGTCAACATGTTCTCCGGCGGTGCGCTGGAGCGTATGAGCGTGCTTGCGCTCGGGGTAATGCCGTACATCACGTCGTCCATCGTCATGAACCTGCTGACGGTCATGACGCCCGAACTGGAGAAGATGCGCAAGAACGACGGCGAAGCCGGGCGGCGCAAGATCATGCAGTACACGCGCTACGGCGCAGTCGCGATCGGTCTGGTGCAGGGCATGGCGCTGTCGGCCACGTTGGTCAATCAAGGCATCACCTACTTCGGCGGCCTGTCGTTCTATGTCGTCGCGACACTCTGCTTTCTCACCGGCACCATGTTCCTGATGTGGCTTGGTGAGCAGATCACGGAGCGCGGCGTTGGCAACGGCATCTCGATGATCATTTTCGCGGGCATCGTTGCAGGGTTTCCTGGCCAGTTGGCCGGCAGCTTCGAAACCGCACGGCAAGGCGGCGTCGGTGAACTGGTTGGGCTGCTGGTGGCATTGTTCATGGCGGTGGTTGTCGTCGCGGCAGTCGTCTACATCGAGAAGGCGCAGCGCAGGATCACGGTGAACTACGCGAAGCGGCAGCAGGGGCGGCAGGCGGTGCAACCACAGTCGAGCCATCTGCCACTCAAGATCAATATGGCTGGCGTTATCCCGGCGATCTTTGCCTCGAGTCTGTTGCTCGCCCCAGCCAGCATTGCGCAATGGCTGGGTCAATCCGAGGGAACGTCGTGGTTTCAGGAGATCGCGCTGGCGATGGGACCCGGGCAACCGTTGTACGTGGTGCTGTTTGGGGGCGGAATAATCTTCTTCAGCTTTTTCTATACGGCGTTGGTGTTCAATCCGCGGGATGTCGCTGACAACCTGCGCCGCCAGGGCGCCTATCTCCCCGGCATTCGTCCGGGACACGCAACGTCCAAATACATCGATGACGTGGTCACGCGGCTCACGATGTTCGGAGCGTTCTACGTGGCACTGGTGTGTCTACTGCCGGATTTCATGGTGATGGCCAGCAACGTGACCTTCCAGCTGGGTGGCACTGCGCTGCTCATCGTGGTGGTGGTCGGCATGGATTTCATGTCGCAGATGCAGAACCACCTGCAGTCGAGCCAGTACGCAAAATTGATGGAAAAAGCGAACCTTACGGGCAACAGCAGCGGTCGGCGGCCCCGTTGAGGTCAATTCCCCCAGTTCGCGAGTCCCGGCGACGTCCGTCGGGGCGGCATGGCCTGGGGCAGTCGGAGAATCGAGATGAAAGTACGAGCGTCGGTGAAAAAACTCTGCCGCAACTGCAAAGTGGTACGTCGCAATGGTGTTGTTCGCATCATCTGCAAGGACCTAAAGCACAAGCAGCGGCAAGGTTGAGATTGATCCGGCCTGTCTGCATGGATAGAATGCGCGCCCTTTGCGCGCGCGCTCTTTGCAATCCAGCAGACGTGTGCATGCCAGCAAAAGTCCAACACATCGCGACACCGTTCAACACAGCCCCCGGGCGGTGTGACAGCGAGTCGCAGTTTTCCAGTATTTGTTTGCAGGAGCCTGTCTGATATGGCGCGGATCGCAGGCGTCAATATTCCCGACGACAAGCACGCGTGCGTGTCGCTCACCTATATCTACGGCATCGGTCGAACGAGTGCATTGCGCATTTGTGAAATCGTGGGCGTGGTGCCTTCCGCACGGCTGGACAGCCTGTCGGAAGCCCAGCTCGATGCCATCCGTGCCGAAATCGCAAAGCGCCCTGTAGAGGGTGATCTGCGCCGGGAAGTACAGATGAGCATCAAGCGGTTGATGGACCTGGGCTGCTATCGCGGCCTTCGTCATCGCCGCGGCCTGCCGGTCCGGGGTCAACGCACGCAGACCAATGCGCGTACGCGCAAGGGACCGAAGCGTCCGATCCGTAAGTAGATCATTCCTGAGACGCAAGCCGCTTTTGCGCAGGGCGCAGCAGCGGTTGCCCCGTTCAGGAACGACTGCCTGGTTCGGGAAGGCTCAGGCAGCAGCTTGCTTGAACCGATGCGCAGTCAGCTGCGCGGTATGAAAAGAGCGGCCATGAGCGCCGATAGGTAGCACCGCAGGCAGGTCCCAAAGGGCCCGCTGGGTGTGAACAGAACATAGAACACCATGCCCCTTGGGGCATTCAGCAGCGGAACACGAGTCGCGTATGGCGGAACCCATCCGGAAGAAAGGAAAGCGCATCGTTGGCGATGCCGTGGCCCACATTCAGGCCTCCTTCAACAATACGATCATTTCCATCACTGACCGCCAGGGCAACGTGCTCTGCTGGGCAACTTCAGGCGGCTCAGGCTTTCGCGGTTCGCGCAAAAGCACGCCCTTTGCTGCCCAGGTTGCAGCGGAAAAGGTTGGCGAGAAAGCGCATGAGCATGGTGTCCGCAGTCTTGACGTGTTCGTCAAGGGTCCGGGTCCCGGTCGTGAGTCGGCGGTCCGGGCACTCAACGGTGTTGGCTTCCGCATCAACAGCATCACAGACGTCACACCCATTCCGCACAACGGATGCCGCCCGCCCAAGCGGCGTCGCGTGTAGTCGCCGGCAGAGCCAGGAGAACAGATCATGGCGCGCTATTTAGGACCCAAGCTTCGGCTGTCCCGCCGCGAAGGCACGGACTTGATGCTGAAGAGCGGCGTCCGGCCGATTGAATCGAAGTGCAATGTAGAAACGGCGCCCGGCCAGCACGGCGCTCGCCGTGGCCGTGCTTCGGACTACGCATTGCAGTTGCGGCAGAAGCAGAAGGTCCGCCGTATCTACGGTGTGCTGGAGCGGCAGTTCCGCAACTACTACAAGGATGCAGATCGCCAGAAGGGCGCAACGGGCGAAAACCTGCTGCGTCTGCTGGAGCGGCGTCTGGATACCGTGGTCTATCGCATGGGCTTCGGCTCAACGCGTGCCGAATCCCGGCAGCTGGTTTCGCACAAGGCGATTCTGGTCAACGGTCGCGTGGTCAACATTGCGTCGTTTCAGGTTACGCCGAACGACGTCATTGCGATTCGCGAGAAAGCAAAGGGTCAGTTGCGCATTCAAGCGTCGCT
>CAMAVY010000175.1 GCA_945861675.1 Klebsiella pneumoniae
AATCGCGGTGATGCAGCACAGCCGTACCAACCATTCACGCAGCCGCAGATAGACCAGGTCATCGCACTGGTGCGCGACATCCAGCAACGCCACCAGATACGCGGTGATCGCATTCTCGGCCACGCCGAAGTACAGCCGCAGACGCGCACCGACCCGGGGCCACAGTTTCCCTGGCCCGCGCTCGCAGAGGCCGGTCTGGTGCCCTGGCCCGACGCAGCGCGCGTGCAGGCGTCGCTGCAGAACTACAGCGAAACACTGCCATCAATCGCGTGGTTCCAGGCGCGCCTCCGCGCGCACGGGTACCACGTGCCCGACACGGCTGTGCTCGACGCTGAGACACGCCGTGTGCTCGCGGTGTTTCAAATGCGCTTCAGGCCGGCGCGCTACGACGGCCAGCCCGACGCGGAAACGGCTGCACTGCTGGAGGTGATCACCACCCCGGGCGGTCTGCTGCTGCGCACCCGCGCTGATTCGTCGGTAGGCAACCCAAATGACGAGGACCGCTACGTGCCATTTGAGCCGCGCTAGCAGCGCGAGCAGACCGGGCCGATTGGCTGAGCGGTGCAGCGGCACAGCATCGCAACCGGGCATGCAGCCGCGCTGCCAGAGACAGGCGCCAACATGCGAACATCGCCGCCCCTACCGCCGCGCACGCGGCATCCGAACTGGAGCACAGCATGATTGAGCGCATTGAAGTCGGACCGCGCATGTCGCAGGCCGTGGCCTACGGCAACACCGTGTACCTTGCCGGGCAGGTCGCCGCAGACAACAAGCAGGACGTGGGTGGCCAGACCCGCCAGATCCTTGCCGCCATCGACCGCCTGCTGGCCGCCGCGGGCAGCGACAAGACGAAGATCCTGAGCGCCACGATCTATCTGACCGACATCGGTACGTTCGCGCAGATGAATGCGGAATGGGACCAGTGGGTTCCGGCCGGCCACACCCCGGCACGCGCCACCGTGGAGGCCAAACTTGCCGCACCGGCGTACAAAGTCGAGATCGCTGTTGTGGCAGCCCGCGGCGGCTGACAGGGCTTTCGGGCGGCACTTGAACAATCAAATGGGTCCGGAAGCGCATGGGTCCGGCGGCGTACGCGTCAGCACCGACGCGCATTCATCGCGACAGGCGCACGCTTGCAGCGCGATTGTGTTCGTTGCATCACGCAACTAGATTGGCCGGACTTCAGCGTCCGAGCCTCAAGCCATGCAGGAACCCCATGCAACGCCCGCCAGCCGTGACGACGCCGGCGAAACAACCGCGAAAAACACCCCCGCCCGCAACCACGACGTAGCACTCATTGTTGGCGGCGGCCCAAGCGTCAGTGCCAGTTGCGCGCGCCTGTTTGCGCGCGAAGGCATACGTGTCGCCATCGCCGCGCGCAATGCCGACAAGCCCGCGCTGGTGCGCCTGGAAACTGAGTTCGGGGTGCGCCGCTACACCTGCGATGCCAGCGCGCCCGCCGCAGTTGAACAACTCTTCTTCGACGTCACCCGCGAGCTTGGCTCGCCCACGCTGGTCGTGCACAACATCGATGGCCGCGTGCAGGGCATCTTCCGCAAGCGCATCGAGGAGGTCGACCCGGCCATGGTGCTCGCCACCATGCACAACGGCGCCTACAGCGCGTTCCTGGTCGGGCAGCAGGCCGCAAAACGCATGCTCACCCACACGGCCAATGCGCGCGGCGCGAAGGGCACCATCGTCTTCACGAACGCCAGCGCCGCATTGAAGGGGTTTCCGAACAGCGGCGCGTTTGCGATGGCATGCCAGGCCAAAGCCGGGCTCGCGCAGAGCATGGCGCGCGAGTTGATGCCGCAAGGCGTTCACGTGGTCAACGTGCCCATTGACGGCGCAATCGGCTGGACCCAGGACGATGGCACGCGCGCACATTGGCTGGCCGGCGCGGCAGTCGACGACAACATGCTCGATCCCGAGCACATTGCCGAGACCTACCTGCAGTTGCATCGTCAGCACCGCTCCGCCTGGTCGTTCGAGGTCGTGCTGCGGCCGTGGAACGAAAAATGGTGAGCTGACGATCCCCGGAACAAGCCGCTTCAGCGGCTTGTTCGGGTCGGAGCGCATTGCGCTCCTCGCGGCTTGTTCGGGTCGGAGCGCATTGCGCTCCTCGCGGCTTGTTCGGATCGGAGCGCATTGCGCTCCTGCGGCCTGTTCGGATCGGAGCGCATTGCGCTCCTCGCGGGGCGCTCGCGATCTGGGCTTGGCTCGAAGCTGCTGCACAGCTGAGTCGCGGCGCGCTCGGCAACCCACCGGTCCAGAGCCAGGTCATGCACGACAACGCCAACATGGACGCTCAGGTGCTCGCCGAGCAGGTCGCGATCCTGCACCGGAATTTTTCGCTGTCGCTGATCACGACCGCCATCGCGACGCTGCTGATCGTGATGCTGCTGTACGGCGCCGCGCCGCTGGCGCAAACGCTCACGTGGGCCGCGGCCATGCTGGTCTCGACCATGGCCCGCGGGCTGACCATTGCCCGCTATCGCACAGCCGGTGGACAGGGCCGCTCTGCACAAGTCTGGCTGCGCGACTTCTGCATTGGCCTCAGCGCAACAAGCGTGCTGTGGGGCATCGGCGGCGCGGCCTTCCTGAGCACCGACAACATCAGCGCGCGGTTCGGATTGCTGACCATCCTTGCGGTCATCCCGGCGCTGTCGATTCCTGCACTGGGTGGACACCGCATCGCCTTCGGTCTGTTCGTGCTGCCCATGCTGATGGCGATGGCCATCGCGCTGCTGCGCGCCGGCGATCGTATTCACGTGGCAGTTGCGCTCGCGACGCTCGTCTATGGCGTCGTACCCTGGGTGATGGGCGGCCGCGCGCAGGCGTCGACCGTAGACATGCTGACCCAGCGCTTCGACAAGGAAGCACTGCTCGAACAGGTGACAGCGGCGCGCGAAGCCGCCGAAGTGAACTGTTGCTGCGCACGGAACTCAACGCGCGGCAACGCCACTTTGCCGATACGGTGCAGCGCAGCGACGTGCAGCTGTTGACGATCATCAACGACATCCCGGACTTCTCGAAGGTCGAAGCGGGCCGGCTCGAACTGGAGGCTGTCGCGGTGGACGTTCGGCAACTCGCAGGCGAGGTGCTTGCACTGTTTGCAGGCACCGCGGCCCGCCAGGGCATTGCGTTGCGCAGCATGATCGATCCGGCGATTGCGCCGGCGCTGCTGGGCGACCCGACACGCCTGCGGCAGATACTGATCAACCTGCTGGGCAACGCATTGAAATTCACGGAGCAGGGCGAAGTGCTGCTTCGCGTGGCAGTGGAGCCGCAGGACGCCGCGCCTTCGCACACGCACGGCGAAATGCCGGGGCAGACACTGCTGTTCGAGGTGCGCGACACCGGCATTGACATTGCCGAAGCTGCGCAGACGCGATTGTTCAAGGCGTTCTCTCAAGCAGATGGCTCGACGACGCGGCAATTCGGCGGTAGCGGCCTCGGGCTGGCCATCGCCAGGGAACTCGTCACGTTGATGGGCGGTGTGATCGGCGTGACAAGTGCGCCCGGGGTCGGATCGACATTCGCCTTCAGCGTGTAGCTGCCACGCGCGCCGACGGCAGCAGCTGCCGCTGCAGCGCGCACACACGTCGACGCTGTTGCGCGCGCGAAAGCGCAGCATTCCGGCGGCAACGCTGCGCAACTCGAGTCAGCGCGGCGCAGTGGTGATCGCGGCCACGTGCTGCTGGTGGAAGCGCTGGATCGAAACGCCGCACTCGCGCGAGTGACTGGTTGATCGGCGCGCACCGATGTCCCGTCCGTCAGTGCCGCGGGGGGTGGTCCTGCGCAGCGGGCCGTCCGGAGATTGCCCGCTCCAGGGCGGCAAAGCCGATCGCCAGCATGTGCCGGGTTCGCGCGATCGCGTCCGCCTGCAGGCGCGCCGCATCCACAAGCAGCGCCAGCTGGTTGTCCGCAGTGGTACGCCCGGCGTGCAGTTGCGCGGCAAGCAGCTGCGGCACTGAGCGCACCGACACCAGGTCGTTCAAATAACGCTGGCCAATGGCGATCTGACGTTTGCCGTGTTCGCGAAGCAGCTCGCCCATTCGCCCGACATCGTCGAACACCTCGCCCACCTGCTCGTTCATTGAGGTTGCCGCAACGAATTCGCTCATCACCAGGTCGCTCGCCAGCAGATTGCGCGCGACAAGCGCACCCGCCAAACCAGGCTTCGCGATCGGGCCAGCAACGTGAACCGGGTCTGTCATGGTGAGCGCTCCTTCTTCGAGTGGTGCAGTCGAGTGATTCAGTAGAGAGATGCGGTCGAGAGCTGAACAGGCTGCGCACGCTAGCGCTGCACGCAGATCGGCGCGTTGACTCAGATCAGGCCGACTCAGATCAGCGAGGCTGCATCCAATGTACGCCGTCACACAGCAGTTCAAGCCACGCAGGCACCAGGCCGGCAGCAGGCAGGCAGGCACGGAAACGACCTCCGAGGTAATTTCCTGTGGCTCACTCACGCTGAACAATCAGCGCCGTCGGCAGCACCGCCAACAGCACCATTCACCCGGAGAATCACGCCATGCAACGTGCCTTGCTCATCATTGTCCTCATCGGCTTCAGCGCGCTCACGGGCGTTGCGATCATCGAACACGGCGGCCCCATGGGCATCTTCACGCACGCGTTCGCCAACACGGCTGGCATGCAGCTGTTCTTCGATCTGGTGATTGCGCTTGCGTTGTTCCTGGTCTGGATGTGGAACGACGCGAAAGCGACCGGGCGCAATCCGTGGCCGTGGCTTGTGATCACACTGTCCATCGGCTCGTTCGGCCCGCTGCTGTATCTGCTGTTGCGCAAACCTGCGCCGGATGAGTCCTCGATGCGGTAGTACCGCACGCGGCTACGCGACGCGGCCAGACTCGCCCGCCGCACCGAACACCTTCGTGGCATCGGCGGCGCTGGCTGCACGCGCCTTACGCGCCACGCGCCGCTGCAGCAAGCCAATCAACCGCAGGTGCCGCGCCTCGCTGATCGGATACTTCCAGATCACCGCAAACGCCGCGATGTAGAAGAACATCGGCAGCACGCAGAACACCATGCGCAGCACTTCGATCTGCTCCGGCGTGTTGGCGCTATAGCCCTTGAAGCCCGACCAGCTCACCAGCGTCGTCGCAACGAAACCGCCTACCGCAACAGCCAGCTTGTTGGCCGACGACCACACAGAAAAGAACAGGCCGGTGCGATCTTCGCCGCTGCGCAGCCGATCGAGATCGACCACATCGGCCTTCATGGCGGCCGGAATGGCAGCGAAGCTGCCGATGCCAACACCCAGCAGTGCCAACACACCCAGCATCAGGTTCACGTCGCCGGGACCAAGCAACAAGTAGCCCGGCTGCGCAATCAGCGCGACACACATGCCCATGAGCCACGCATTGCGCTTGCCGACGCGGCGCGCAACAACGCGCCAGAACATCACGGCCAGCAGGTTCGAGGCATAGAACACCAGCAACACAGTGTTGATGGTGAGATTCGGTTCTTTCAATACATAGATGACGAACAGCAGATACAGCGGCCCGCCAATGGCCGGCCCGATGGCCGCAATGGTGAAACCCAGCATCAAGCGCTTGAACGGTCCGTTGCCCCACATGACCCGCACGCCGGTCCACAGCGATATGCGGCGTGTCTCGACAGGCGCCGCCTCCGGCAAACGCCACAGCATCACGCTTGCCACCAACAACAGCCCCACCGCCATGCCGCCGATGATGTGCAGCGATTCACCCAGTGCGTAGCCGTAGCCCCACAGCCATCCGCTGATCAGCGGCAGCAGCATGCCCGTCAGCGTGCCTGCAAGCCCGAACGATGTACGCAGACTCGCGATACGGGTGCGCTCGTGATACGAGCTGGATATCTCGGCGCCCCATGCGTAATACGGAATATTGATGAGCGTCCAGCCAAGCCAGAACATGACCAGCCAGAACAGGAAGTACCACTCGGTGACGTTCGGCGCGGGCACGAACAGCATCCACACCGAAAGCACCATCACCGGCACGCCAAGCATGATCCAGGGTTTGCGCCGCCCGAACTTCGTGCGGGTGCGATCGCTCAGCTGGCCGATCATTGGATCGAAGACCACATCGGTCATGCGCGCCAGCATGTTGAACAAGCCGATGGTGAACAGCGAAAGTGCCAGGTCGCGCGTGTAGTACGGGATGATGAACAGAGCGATGGGCGTCATCGCCATCTGCAACGGCATTTCCGTTAACGCATAGCTCCACAGCTGGCGCGTCGTCAGTGACCCATCCGCGGCGTTCGCCAAGGCTCGTACTCCCGATGTTCTTGTGCTGCGCCGTCGCTCGCCCCATGTGCGAGCCGTAGCGAGTAGCGATTGGTGTCCTGTCGGGTCGAACCGCCTGCCGCGCATACGGCGGCAGAGTTGCGCGCCGCATACCACGCCCCCAGCGCGGCCCCCGAACGGCGTCTGCCTGAGTATTACCCAGCCCTACTCGCCATGGGAATGCAGATCGATCACCAAGGCACGGGCAAGCACGTCCCCAAAGCGCGATTCCATGCACCCCACGCGCGCGCTACCGTTCGAAGCGACACTTTTGTTCGGGATTTCTGTACCGTGCGCCCGCCGTCGCACGCCCGCCCGCGGACGTCCACCAGCAGACGTCCACCATGAACGGGGGTAGGCCGGTTGGTTGGTCCGCCCGGCGCTGAGCATCATCAGAGGAACCGCCCATGCGCCGATTCCCACCTGTTTCTGGAGAGCACCATGCTTCGTGAAAACCGCCGACCGTCGGCGCGCCAGTCACTACGTCTCACGGGGCGCTTTGCCATGCAGCAGGGTGCACTCGATGCGCCGGTACTCGCCTACGAAACCGTTGGCACACTGAATGACCGCGGCGACAACGCCATTCTGGTGTTCACCGGTCTGTCACCGTCTGCACACATCTGCTCGTCTGCCGCCGACCCGAGCCCGGGCTGGTGGGAAGAAATGGTCGGCCCGGAAAAGCCGATCGACACGAATCGCTTCTTCGTCATCTGTGTGAATTCGTTGGGCAGTTGCTTTGGCTCGACGGGCCCCGCCTCGATCGACGCGCGGACTGACGCGCCCTATCGCATGACGTTTCCCGTGCTGCATGTGGAAGACATCGCAGCCTCGGCACATGCCGTCGTGCAGCACCTGGGCGTTGCGCACCTGCACGCAGTTGTCGGCGCGTCGATGGGCGGCATGACGGCGCTGGCCTACGCGTTGCTGCATCCGGACAGCGTGCAGTCGTTGGTCTCCATTTCGTCGGCCACGCGCAGCTCGCCATTCTCGATTGCACTGCGTTCGCTGCAGCGCGAGATGATCCGTCGCGATGCGGCGTGGAAGGATGGCTACTACCATCCGAACCGCCCGCCGGTGAACGGCATGCGGATGGCGCGCAAGCTGGGCATGATCACCTACCGTTCGGCGCGCGAGTGGGACCTGCGCTTTGGCCGCGAGCGCGCAACGGATCAAAGCGATTCGGGCGATCCGTTCTGCATCGACTTCGAGGTCGAGGCCTATCTGGAAGCACACGCCGACAAATTCATCGGCGCATTCGACGCGAACTGCTACCTGTATCTGTCACGCGCGATGGACCTGTTCGATGTCGCAGACCACGGCGGATCGGTCGCCAGCGGACTCGCGCGCATTCAGGTCGAACGCGCCCTGGTCATCGGCGTAGATACCGATTTCCTGTTTCCGCTACATCAGCAGCAGGAGCTCGCGCAGGGCCTTGCGCGTTCGGATCGGCAGGTCGCATTTCACGCCTTGTCTTCCATTCAAGGGCACGACTCATTTCTCGTGGACATGGATCGCTTCCGCCCGGTCATTGCCGCGTTCTTCAATTAGCTTCCGGTGCTTGCGAGCCGATCGGCACACGCACGCGAGCGCGCTGAACGCAGGATGCCCAGCTGACCCAAGGTGCCATCGTCGTGTGGCTGAACCACGCGACCGATGCACACACCCGCAGTGCCGTGCTGCCGCCAGCTCGCCAGCACGGCGTTGACCGCCTCGGGCGCCACACCGACCAGCAATCCACCACAGGTTTGCGGGTCCACCAGCAGCCGGACCCGCGGATCATCGGCGCGCAGGCCATCGCGCAACACGAAGTCTGCGAGCACCCGCACATTGTCCGGTGCGAGCGAGCTTTCAATGCCCTGGGCCAGCAAGGCCAGTGCACCGTCGTATGCCGGCACCGTGTCGCAGTACAACTCAACGGCAACGCCGGATGCGCGCAGCATTTCCGCAAGGTGTCCAAGCAGACCGAACCCGGTGACATCTGTCGCCGCAACAGCACCCGCAGCGACAGCGTCCTCTGCATGGCACTTGAGTGACACCAGCATCGATGCGATTGCAGCCTGCAGCCAGCGCGCGCGACCGGCGCCGCGCATCGGTGCGGCATACAGGCTGGCTACGCCCAGTGGCTTGCTCAGCAGCAGCGCGTCGCCCGCCCGCAGCCCCGCTTTGCTCAGCCACCGGCCGTCGGGCAATTGGCCAAGTACGGTCACTCCCATCGAAGCTTCAAGGCCCGTGCTGGAGTGACCACCCAGCAGTGGTATGGCCAGTGGCCGCAGCACGCTCATCACGCCCTGCATGCTGGCGCGCAGATCCGCGCGTTGAATATGGCTCGTGGCCTGGGCAACGGTCGCCCACACCAACACGCCCGCAGGTGCCGCGCCCATCGCAAAGCAATCGCCCAGCGCGTGATTCACCGCGAGCGCAGCGGCCAGTTGCGCGTCACCGTCGATGGCGCGCAATCCATCCATCGTGACAACGGTCGAGGCAGTGGTAGGTGCCAGCACAGCCGCATCGTCTGGCTGGTCAAGACCCACAAGCACATTGGCAGGCGACTGCGTACCCGGGCGCAGCTCGGCAAGCGCGTGCGACAGCACATCCGGCCCAAGTTTGGCTGCGCAACCGGCGCAATACGGCACATCAGATTCAGTCGCATCGCCCGGCAGGTGCGGCAACAGAAGCCGCTGCGGCCGCGCCATAGCGGAATCGGTTGGCACCGTCAGCGCGAAGCGTTCCATGAAGCGCCGATCTATTGCGTCTTTCAGCTGCCAGACACGCGTTCCGCTCCACCACAGATGACCGCGCGATGCGATGGCCGTACGTCCTGGCAGTGCAAGCACCGACAGATAGCGACGTTGAGCGCGATAGGTGCGCAATGGCCGACCGAACAGCGTGCGCTCCAGATTATCTGCAAGCACCGGCCCCTGACGCACCGCAAACACGCCGGCGCGCGGGCGCACATTGTCCTGCACCATCGCGACATCGCCCGCGGCAAACACATCGCTGCGGCCGATGCAGCGCAGCTGGCGGTCCACGGAAAGATATCCGCCCTCCACACACGTCAGCCCGGCGTCGCGCAGCCACGCGGGCCCTGTCGCTGCGGTGGCCCACAACACTTCATCGGCGTCGATGAACCCGCCGTCAACACATTGCAGTCCGCCTGTGTCGATGCCTTCGACGCGCACGCCCAGCAACACCCGGACACCTTCGCTCGCCAGCACTTCAGCGAGCCGTACGCGCGCGCCGGGCGCGAGCCCTTTGCCCACCGACGTACCCGAATCAACCAGCACAATCTCGACCGAGAGCTTGCGCAATCGGTCCGCCAGCGCCAAAGCAAGTTCACAACCACCCGCGCCAGCGCCAACCACGGCTACGCGACTGTGTGCGCCCGTCAGATGGCGCGTGCGAATGCGCCCTTCCGCGGCATGCCAGTGCGGCAACAGTGCCGAGATTGGTTTCACGGGGACAACGCGCGCACCTGCAGCAACGTGCGCCGGCAGTTGTGGCTCGGCACCGCAGTTGATCGACAGCAGGTCGTAGGGCAACTGATGCCCGGCGCTGGTGAACAATTCGCGTGCGCGCAGATCGAGACCTGTTGCGCTGGCCGTGATCAGGCCCGCACCGGCAGCGGCGGCAATCCGCCGCAGATCAAAATGGCATTCATCGAAGCCGTACCACCCGCGCAGCAGGCCAGGCAGCATGCCGGAGTACGGCGCGTGTGCTTCACGGGCGACCAGCAGCACACGAAGGCCGTCGATGGGGCGCATGGCCAGCCGACGCAGCACAGCCAGATGGCTGTGCCCCCCA
>CAMAVY010000176.1 GCA_945861675.1 Klebsiella pneumoniae
GGCGCGATCGGCTCAATGCGGTCAGGCGGCGCACGCGTTGGTCTGGCTTATCTGCACTGCGGCCTGGCAGAAGTTGAACTGCGTGCAGCGCGCCATGACGATGCCGATGCGACGCTTGCGGCAGCGGGTGCCAGCGCAACGCCAGACAACGCGTTGTATGCTGCCGAGGCGTTGCGTCTGCAGGGGCTGCTACTGCTGGGCCGGGCCGACGTCGCAGCTTCTGGCAGCCTGCCGCGCGTGTTCGAGCTGAGCGGAGCTTCCTGTCCGCGCTTGAACTGGCGCAGCAGCAGGGCGCCCGCGCGCTGGCGCTTCGTGCCGCAACAGAACTGGCACAGCTGTGGGCACGCGCTGGGCAGGGCCAGCGGGCGCTTGATCTGCTGACGCCTTTGTATGGCGCGTTCAGCGAGGGCTTCACCACGGCGGACCTCGTTCGCGCGCGGCAACTGCTTGATGACCTGGGCGCGCAGTCACCACCCAGCGATACACTCGGCTGAACGGGGACCGACAGGCTGCAGGGGGCGAAATTCGTGAAGTTGACCCAACAGGAGAACAAGAGCGGCGATCCGAAGCGGGCGCGCCAGGGGTTCGGGCGCGTCAGCAAACAAGCGCCGCCCAGCTTCGATCCGCATGTGCAGGCTGACGAGGCATGCACGTTCTTCAACGCACATGGCTACGTGGTGCTCGCGGACTGCCTCAACTCTGATGAGCTTCAGCATCTGAATGCGTTCTGTGAGCGCACGCAGACTGAACGGCCCGCAGCCTGGGGCCTGACGGGCAAACAGAAGCCGCACCACCGTAACCAGGGAATGATCTTCTCGCAGCCGCTGCTCGACTATCTGGAGCTCGATGTCTACACGCGGCACCCGCGTTCATCTCCGGTAGTCGCTGCGCTGCTGGGTGGTGTCGAGCGTGTGCGCTTCTCTGAGTTCAATCTGCGCGAAACCCCGGAGGGCGGTGGTCTTGGCACCATGAACTTCCATCACGACGCAGTGGTGGAAGACCGACTCACACGCATCCCATACATGCCCTGCGACTGGCTGTGTGCCATTCACTATCTGACCGACGTTGAGTCTGGCACGCCATCGTTCTGTGTTGTGCCTGGCAGCAATCGCTTCGAGACGCTTGCAGAAGCGTTCAAGGCGCTTGGCGCCGACTATCGCGAAGTGCCCCTGTACGGCAAAGCCGGCACCTGCGTGTTGTATGACACCGCCACGTTCCACACCCGTCTGGATGGCGACGGCGTGCGCATGCGCAGAACCTGGCACCAGTACTACGCCCGGGGTGGCTGGCTGCGCAGCGCGCTGCCGGTCACCGATCGTTATGTGCGTGCACCGTCACCTGTGCTCACGGATTGGAATCTGTTTCCCGAGCGGCTGGCGCTGCACGCCGATCCGGCGACGCGCTTGTTCTTCTCGCACTGGAATACCGCGCAAGGCGAGTGGGTGGCGAGTGGGTTTGATCCAGAAGTTCGAAGGGCCATGCCGCGCGGGGAGCAGTAGAAGCGCGGGGAGCAGTAGAAGCGCGGGGAGCAGTAGAAGCGAGGGAGTAGTAGAGGCGAGGGAGTAGTAGAGGCGTCTTGTTCAGCAGCGGCGACGGTGCATTGTCCGCTGCATGCGCGCAAGCCATCATGAGGTTCAGTCAGAGCCTATGGAGCAGGCCGCAGGCATGTTGAAGATCCGCAATCTCAGCAAGCGTTACCCGGGCGCCCGCGGAACAGAAGGCGTGCTGGCGCTGGACGATGTCAGCCTCGACATCCCAACAGGCATGTTCGGGTTGCTCGGTCCGAATGGCGCGGGCAAGTCGTCGCTGATGCGCACCATTGCCACGCTGCAACAGCCGGACAGCGGCGCCATCACGCTCGACCCAGACAGCGGCGTCATCGACGCGCTGGCGGACCCCGATGCGTTGCGCGCCGTGCTTGGATATCTGCCACAGGATTTCGGTACCTATCCGCGCATCTCGCCGCTGGATCTGCTCGATCACCTCGCGATCCTGAAAGGCATCGGACCGGCTGGCGTGCGGCGCGACATGGTGGACGGTCTGCTGCACGAGACCAACCTGTGTGACGTGCGCAAGCGCCGCATCGATACGTTCTCGGGTGGCATGCGCCAACGCTTCGGCATCGCGCAGGCGTTGCTGGGTGATCCGCGTCTGATCATCGTCGACGAGCCCACCGCGGGTCTTGATCCGAGCGAGCGACAGCGTTTTCACAA
Source organism: Klebsiella pneumoniae (assembly GCA_945861675.1). Taxonomy (GTDB): domain Bacteria; phylum Pseudomonadota; class Gammaproteobacteria; order Pseudomonadales; family Azotimanducaceae; genus CAMAVY01. Next base: position 2,214 of record CAMAVY010000176.1, read on the forward strand.
TCTGCTTTCACGCATCGGTGAGCAGGTCATCGTGATTCTCTCGACACACATCGTCGAGGACGTGGCCGACCTGTGTCCGCGCATGGCCATCCTCGGGCAGGGCCGCATGCTGGTCAGCAGTGAGCCGGGTGAACTCATTGCTGCGCTGCAGGGCCTGGTGTGGACGCGCGCGATCACTGAAGCCGAGTATCCGGCACTTGCGGCGGCGCATCGGGTGCTGTCCACGCGTCTGATTTCAGGCCGCAGATGGGTTCGCGTGCGTGCGGATGCGGCACCTGATGCAGGCTTCGCTGCGGCGGAGCCGATCCTGGAAGACGTGTACTTCGACACGCTCAGCCAGCACAGCCTGATTGCCCACGGCAGCGAGGCTGCTGTGGCGTGAGTGCACGCCCGCATTCAGCGCCGCAGGCATGGGATCTGTTCCGCTCAGTATTCGGCTTCGAGGTGCGTTATCAACTGCGTTCGCCCTTGTTCGCGGGCGTTGCGGCTGTGTTCTTCGTGCTGGCGTTCTTTGCCATGGCCAGCGAGTCGGTGCAGGTCGGTGAGCGCGACGCCAGCCTGTGGCTGAACGCCAGCCATTCAATTCTGACCACGCAGTATGTGTTCAGCATCGTCGCCATGTTTGCGGCGGTCGCCTTTGCAGGCACACCGATGATCCGTGATGCAGACTTCCGCATGCAGGAAGTGCTGCTGTCGACGCGCGTGCGCTCGCTGCCGTTCTTTCTCGGGCGCTTCGTGGCCAGCTATCTGGCGGCGCTCGGTGCGGCCAGCATGGCGATCGCCGGCACGCTGGTTGGCGCTTTCATGCCATGGCTCGACGCCGAGCGGCTTGGTGCGTTCAATGCTGAGCCCTATGTGCACGCGCTGTTCACCGTCATGGTGCCGAACGTGTTCATGCAATGCGCCTTGTTCTTTTCGTTGGTTGCGTGGCTGCGCAGCAACATGGCGGCCTACATGGGCGCGCTGGCGCTCGTCATGTTCTACGCAGTGGTCGGCGCGTACACGGATCCCGCCAATCTGCACACCATGGCGTTGTTCGATCCGTTCGGCGCGGCCGGGTTCGACCTTGCATCGCGCTATCTGACAGTGTTCGAGAAGAACACCTCGATTCCGGCGTTGACGGCCGCAGTGCTGTGGAGCCGCTTTGTGTGGGTCGGTCTGGCGGCCGCGTTGCTTGCTGCGGTCTGCCTGCGCTTTGATCTGCGCGCCCGTCCTGCATTGACCGGCGCGCGCTTGCGCATGTTCGCGCGGCGCGGTGTCGTGGCTGCGGAGGTGTCGCCAGTCAGTCCTGCGCCCATGCCGGCGCGTCGATTCGTTCGGCCGATCGGAGCGCATGGCGCGCGTACTGGCCGCATGGCAATCGCCTGGGGCGCGTTCCGCTCGCAGGTCGCAATCGACCTGCGCTATGTGTTTGCGTCACCGCCGTTTCTGATTCTGACGTTGTTCGCGATCGTCAATGCGCTTGGCAGTATCACGGGCACGTTGGCACAGGCGTTCGGCACGCCTGTGCATCCCATCACAGGGCCGATCGTCGATGCACTGCGTGGCAGCACGTCCATTTCGCTGCTGCTGGTCATCAGCTATTACGCGGGCGAACTTGTGCATCGCGAACGGGTGCATCGGATTCGCGACATCGTCGATGCCAGTCCGGCGCCAGCAGGCGCCATCGTGTTGTCGAAGATCGCAACACTCATCGTGGTGATTGCTGCGCTGGTTGGCGTTGGCATGTTGATTGGCATCGCCGTGCAGCTTGCGCACGGCTACACGCGGCTGCAGCTCGATGTGTATTTGATCGGGCTCAGCTTGGGCTTCGCCCTGGAATTCATGCTGTGGGCAGTGCTGGCCGTGTTTCTGCAGGTGCTCACGAACAACAAGTTCGTGGGCATGTTGGCCTTTGTGGTGGTGTTCTTTGGCCTGGCTGTGCTCAGCAGCCTTGGCTATCAGCATGTGCTGTACAGCTATGGCATGCCGCAGCTGCCGTACTCGGACATGAACGGCTTCGGCCACTACATCAGGCCGTTTCTCGTTCTGTTCGCCTACTGGCTCTGCTTTGCCGGGTTGTTGGGTATCGGCGCCCATCTGGGTTGGCCGCGCGGTCTTGCGGGGTCGTTTCGTGCGCGTGTGGGTGAGGCGCGTGCGCGGCTGCGTGGTGGCGTGCGCTGGGCCGCAATGGCATGCACGGCCGCATTCATCGGGCTTGGCGGCTACATCTTCTACAACACGAACATCGTCACGCAGTACGTCGATCGCGACGAGGTCCAGCTGCGGCAGGCCGACTACGAAAAGCAGTTCGCGCGCTTCGAGTGGGCGCCGCAGCCAGCGATGACCGATGCAGACCTGCAGGTGGATATCGATCCCACCGATCGCGCAGTGCGCACGCGCGGCACCTTGCAGTGGACCAACGCAGGACCTGCGCCAGTGCGCACGCTCTACGTCAACGTGCCGGCCGATCTCCGCGTGCTGCAGCTGGATATTCCCGGCGCCTCGCCGCACAGCATCGATCGCCGTCTGGGCTACCACATCTACAACCTGCAGCGTCCGCTGTTGCCCGGCCAGTCGCTGCGCGTGCGGTTCGATTTCGACTGGCGTAATCCGGGCTTCAATTTCGTTTCGCCCAACAACCTGATCGTTGAGAACGGCACGTTCTTCGATTCAATCGCGGTGTTGCCTTACCTGGGTTTCGATCGGACGCGGATTCTGCTGGACAACGCCAAGCGCCGTGAGCATGGCCTTCCGCCGCCGCAGCGCATGGCCAGGATTGACGATGCACGGGCATTGCGGCACACGTTCTTCGGCACCACACAGCGTTCGCAGTTCCACGTTGTGCTGAGCACCCGCAGCGATCAGACCGCCATTGCACCCGGCTATCTGCAGCGCACCTGGCAGAAGGAGGGTCGGCGGTTCTTCGAGTACCGCATGGACAAGCCGATCTGGCCGTTCTTTTCGTTCTCGTCTGCGCGCTACAGCATGCGCAAGGGCGACTGGAGTGGCGTGCCGCTTGAGGTCTACTACCACGCGCCGCACGACTGGAACATCAACGGCATGCTTGCAGGTAGCCGGGACGCATTGGCGTACTTTTCCAAAGTGTTCGCGCCATACCAGTACCGGCAGTTCCGCATTCTTGAATTCCCGTCGTACCGGACGTTTGCACAATCATTTCCGAACACCATTCCGTTCTCCGAGGGCATCGGCTTCGTTGCGGATCTGACGGACGATGAACACATCGACTATGTGTACTACGTGACCGCGCACGAGGCGGCGCATCAGTGGTGGGGTCATCAGCTGGCGCCTGCAGGCGTGCAGGGCCAGAGCATGATTGTCGAGAGTCTGGCGCAGTACTCGTCGTTGATGATGATGGAGCGGCGCTTCGGCCGCGCCAGGATGCGGCGCTTCCTGAAGTACGAACTCGATCGCTACCTGCGCCGGCGCGGTGGAGAACTGTTGGAAGAGCTGCCGCTGGCGCTGGTTGAGGATCAGGACTACATCCATTACGCAAAGGGCAGCCTGGCGTTGTATGCATTGTGTGACTATCTCGGCGAGGACGCCGTCAACCGAGCGTTGTCGCGCTTTCTGCTGCGCTGGCGCGATGCGCCGCCGCCGTTCGCCACAACATCTGACCTGATTGCCGAGTTCCGTCGGGAAGCGCCTGCCAGCCTGCAGCCGTTGCTGACCGATCTGTTTCAGAAAATCGTGCTGTATGACCTGAAAGCCACGGGCGCGACCGCCACGAAGCGTGCGGATGGGCGCTTCGACGTGCTGTTGAAGTTCGAGGCACACAAGTTCGAGGCCACGGGCAATGGCGAAGAACGTGAGGTGCCATTGGCTCTGGTCATGGCTGCGGGTGTGTTCGGCACTGATGCGCCGAAGATTCACGATGATCTGCCGCGCATGCTGGCGCTGCAGCGCGTGCGTGTGCGCAGCGGTCAGAACAGCGTGCGGTTCATTGCGCCAGAAATGCCAGGGCAAGCGGGCATCGACCCGCTGAATGTACTGATCGACCGCAGGCCCGAAGACAATCTCGTGGACGTTAACTGACTGGCTGCTCCCGTCCTGGCGGCCAGCGCGCGATACTCGGCAGCAACTGCATCTCATCCGTCTTCAGGCGGATGACCGCGTGCAGTTGTGGTCCCCAGCGAACTCAATACAGAGGACATCCCATGCCCCAGTTTCTGTTGATTGGCCTGTGCGAGCCGCCGAGTGCCGACAAACAGGCGGCCTTCGACGAATGGTTCGTCAACCAGCACATTGAAGACACGGCCCATTGCCCGAACTTCATTCGTGGCCGTGTGTACAAGCTCGCGGGCCCGCATCTCGATGGGCAGACGGTTTCGAACTACATCTCGGTGTATGAAGTCGAGGCGCCCAGCTATGAAGAGGCAGAGCGCGTGCTCAACAATTGGCAGGCCAATCCGAACGCGTGGTCCGGACGGCAGAAGCATCTGGACACGGCGGCCAGCATGAACGGCATGCCCCTCAAGGTGGTTGGCTCGGGCTGGTATGAGCTGTTGAAGTCGTTCGATGGCCCGAAGGCCTGACGTCTATCAACGTGCAGGCAGCGTGCAGGCAGCGTGCAGGCAGCGTGCAGGCAGCGTGCAGGCAGCGCGTGAGCCCAGGCGCGCGGCTGCCTGTTTGAAGCGCCTACTTGAAGTTGACGTCGCCGCTGCTGCTGCTGTCGACATCGCGATGCGCGGGGTTGCCATGGAAGGTGACTTGACCGCCTGACGATGCCCGACCTTTGACGGAGCCCGATGCCGCGATGTCGATGTCTGCACCGCTGGCTGCGGTTGCATCGGCGTTCTGGCAACGCAGATCCGCGCCGCGGAAGCTCGCGCCAGAGGACACGGCAATCACAATTGAGCCGCAGCGACCGCTCGCATGGATGTGCGAACCGCGCGCGACGTCAACTTTGCCTGTGTCCAACGTCAGGTTGGTCAGCGTGACCTGCGCGCCGCTGGAGATTGCGATGTCAGCCGTGGGCATCTTCAATGCGGCGCCGTCCACCGCCGCGCCAGACGAAACAGCGATGGCGCGAAACACGGGCGCGGTGACGGCGATCTCCACGCGCCCGAAGTTCCAGTTCCAGAACCATGATGACTTGCGCGAGATGCGCAGCACGCTGCCATCTGTGCTGATGTCCAGGCGATCAAGGTCGCGCTGTGCGCCCGTTGCAGACGTTGCGAACGCACCTTGTCGCAGCACTACGTTCAGCCCGGTAGCGACGCGGACGCTGTCGTAACCGGTCACGTTGAACGTTCTGGTCGCGGCCGATCTGTGTTCGGCAGTGGCGGAGTCGCCTGCAGCCGCGAACAGGATCGCCGCCAGGGCAAAGGTCAGAAGTTGGACGTAGCGCACTCGATTGTTCCGGGTCTACAGGTGGCAGGGACCCGGCGCGCCCGTGTGCAACTGGTGTGCCGGGATGCCATCTTGCGGTGCCAACGTCGATTGCTCAATCGATTCAATTGCAGATCGCCCTCTGCGGCATGTGCGGAGTTCATCGATCTGCTCGATGCGCCCGTCCGACATTTCTTGATCAACGCTCACTGTTTTGCCGTACCAAACAGTTCCCGTTGTGTGCGGCGCAGGAAGATCAGCCCGATGGCGGCATTGAAGAAGATAAAGAAGTTGTGCATCACCAGCGCGAATGCGGCCATTTCGCCTGCGTGATCCGGCAGCAGCAGTACCCACAGCGTAATGGCCACCGCGCGCATCGGGCCGGGTACGCCGGCACCAAAGAAGATGACCGGCAGGTAACCGAGCATCTGCACCAGCGATAGTTCTACGCCGAACAGTCCGAGTGCGTAGTCGTACACGAGTACGGCCGTCAGCAGCGCTGGCGTCTTGATGGCAATGATGGTCAGGTATTGCCAGAGCCGCGCTTCGCGGAACGCGTGCAGTATCTGCCGATCGCGAAACGCAACGGCGTTGAACATGCCACTGCGGAAGAACAAGTAGAACGCCGCGAAAAAGATTATGGCGACCCCTGCGATGACAGGGATCGCCTTGAACTCAGCGGGCAGGCTATCGCCATTCAGCCACCAGCCCAGCGTGGCCCAACCGAGCAGGTAGTAGAACTCGCAGAACATGAGAAACAGCATGCTCGATGCAAGCTTCCAGCCCGGCACACCTTCGCGCCGCTGCAGGTACAGCGCGATGGCGCCTTTGCCGAGTTGTTCGTTGAGAATGGAGAGAATGTAGGTGCTGGCCCGCACCGGCAGGATGTCGAGGTAGCGCACACGGGCGTTGAACCAGTTGATGACGCGCCACAGGGCGACAGAGTCCAACAGGAAAAAGGTGAGCGAGTAGGGAATCAGCAGTGCCACCAGGGCCAGCCAGTTCACCTTCTGGAAGATGGCCAGCAAGTACGGAATGAGTTCCTGTCCCTGCCGCGCGGCTGCGCCATCAAGGCGATTGAACAGCACCAGAAAGCAACCGATGGTGATCACCCAGACCAGAATCCTGGCGATCAACGGGCGCGACTTCTTCTGTTCGGCTTGCGGTTCGGCCGCTTTGTCTTCTGGGTCCATCAAGTCTCCGGGGTCCACACACTTTGCAGCTTGGCTGCGGCCCGCGAATGAAGGGGGCTCGCTGGCACCAAGTTGCCATGTATTGGCCGACTTTGCCTGTCATCCTTTGCGCTGCCCAGGGGCTGTGCGCCGTGTAAAAGCGTGCAGCGTGCCGAAGGGCACGCGTGCCCAAGGTCGCGCCATGCCAACTGGCAGTGAGCCTCAATCCATGATGTTGCGTTACACGGCCCTGATTCTCTGGCGCGCGCTGGCGCTGGCCAGCGTGGCGCTTGCACTTATTGGTCTGCTGCTGCCCGGCTTGCCAACGGTTCCGTTCCTGATTCTTGCGGCATGGGCGGCGGGCAAGGGCTGGCCGCGCTTCGAGGCCTGGCTGCTGGCGCATCCGCGTTTCGGCCCGACAATTCGCAACTGGCGCGCGTATCGCTCGGTGCCGCGGCGGGCAAAGTGGGCTGCGACGGTGATGATGCTGGTGAGTCTTGGCGTGCTGCTGCTGTCACCGGTGTCGATCTACGTGAAATGCGCGGTCCCGGTTGTGCTTGTTGCGGTCGCGTCGTGGCTGTGGATGCGACCGGAGCGATGATGGAAACGCAGGGCGGTCAAGGCGACCGCCCCTTGCGTGGTCAGCCGCGCATGCGGCTGACGACATGGCGGTCTGCTACGTCGCCGCGGAAGACGCTCGCTTGGGCAGATCGCCAGCGATGTATGCGTCGATCAACTCGTGGTAGCGGCGAATGCGCTTCTCCTGGCTGGACAGATACACGCCCTTGAAGCCGCGTGAGCGGAAGCCGCGTTGTTGCGAGATGAACACCGACATGTCGTCTTCGATGCCTGGCCCGATGGACTCCGTGCGATGGTCGATCATCACAACTTCCGCTTCTTTGCCGTCTGCAAGCTCGTTGCTGCCAAGATTGGCGCCGCGCGCCTTCTCGCCTGCGGCGATCGATCCCGGGCTCGAGTACCACCAGTTGTCGAACAGGCACTGCTCCGGGTCGTCGCGATGCGGGCGCGCGCGCAGGAAATGGAAGCCGTCGGACCACACCGACACCGCGAAGTTGGGGAACACGGTGTAGTGGAACGCGTCTGTCAGTTGCTCGTCGGGCACCTTCGCGTAATGCGTGTAGCCGCGCGCGGGCCCAAGCGTGCGCCGCGCGTGCTGCAGGGCTTCGCGGGTGTCTTCGGGGCGCCCTTTGAACTGCTCAGGCTCGATGTTCCAGGCGCGCAACTCGCT
>CAMAVY010000177.1 GCA_945861675.1 Klebsiella pneumoniae
GCACAGCGAACCCGACGCCTAACAGGAGCGCAGCCAGCCGCGCCGAACGCAAGAGCCAATGAACTGTCGGCACGGACCATTTACACAACGTTCGGCAGAGGAGAAACGGTAGGTGCACGAGGATCACGTCCTGAAGGTTGACGATGCTAGCGGAGAATCGGCCGGAGGATCGCTGCCGATCCACGGAAGGCTGTGTCAGCGGCGGCGGCGCGCACATGCCTGACCCGCGGCGCTATCGAAATGCCGCACATCCAGACTGGCTTTGACGGCGTTTGGCTTCCACCATCCGCTGGCAACGGACCTCGAATACACGCGCAAGCTTACGGAGCATCGAAGATGAAGTTTGGTCTGGCGTTTGCCAGCAGTATCGGTATCGAAGGCGCGGATGCGCTCAACGTCTGTCGGGCGGCCGAGGCGGCCGGCTTCGAGTCGTTGTGGGGCGGCGAGCACGTCATCCTGCCGACCACCATCGAGTCGAAGTACCCGTACACTGCTGACGGCAAGATTCCGGCAGATCCTGATACGCCCATTCCCGATCCGTTGATCTGGCTCGCGTTTGCGGCGGCGGCTGCGCCGACGCTGCGGCTCGGCACGTGCATTCTCATCGTGCCGCAGCGCAATCCACTGGTGCTGGCCAAGGAGCTTGCGACGCTCGACCGCCTGTCGGGCGGGCGGGTTGAACTGGGATTGGGCGTCGGTTGGATGAAGGAGGAGTTCGACGCCCTCGGCGTGCCGTGGGCGCGTCGCGGTGCACGCAACGACGAGTACATCGCTGCCATGCGCGCGCTCTGGGCCGGCCCGCATGCGTCGTTCCACGGCGAATTCGTCAACTTCGAACCCGTCACCTGCAGCCCGCGTCCAGTGCGCGGGTCAATTCCCATCGTGGTCGGTGGCGACAGCGAGGCTGCAATCCAGCGCGTGGTGCGCATTGCAGATGGCTACTTCCCGGGCGAGGGCGACGCACAGCGGCTTGGCGCATTGATTCGTCGGGTCCGTGAAGCAGCAGAACGTGCCGGACGCGACCCGGCAAGCATTGAGATCAACGCGATGTTCGGCCAGCAGATGGCCGACCCGGTGGCTGGCGCAGAACAGCTGGCAGAACTCGGTGTGAACCGCGCCATGTTGCCGGCGTTCTTTTTTGCAGGCCCAGGCGGGCTCGACCGCCTGGCCGAGTTCGGCGAACGTGTCATTCGCACGCAGGCGCGATGAACCGCGAGACATCACTACGCACGAGGATGAACACATGCCCAGTTTCGATCTGAGCGGCAAAGTTGCCGTTGTCACCGGCGGTGGCCAAGGTATCGGCGAAGGCATCGCCAAGGCATTCGCACTTGCCGGTGCAGCCGTCGTCGTGGCGGCGCGTCATGCTGACCGCATCGGCCGAGTCGCCGAGGAGATCAGGGCCGCAGGCGGCAAGGCACTTGCTGTGACGACCGACGTCACCGATCGCGCGGCCGTCACCGCGCTTGCAGATGCGGCCGTGCAGAACTTCGGCGGCTTGCACATCTGGGTCAACAACGCCGGCGGCTCGTCGATTCGCACACCGTTGCGTGAACTCAGCGAGGCCGACTGGGAGGCCTGTCTGCGCGTGAATCTATCGGCGGTCTGGTTCGCTTCCGTGATCGCAGCTGAACGCATGAGCGCGGGCGGCAGCATCATCAATGTGACGTCGCCTGCGGCCACGCGCGCGGTGCCAGGCAGCGGCCACTACTCGGTGGCCAAAGCGGGCGTGAATGCGCTCACGCTGACGATGTCGGTCGAACTTGCGCCTGCAGTGCGCGTGAATGGCATTGCGCCGGGTTTCGTGCCGACCGAGGTCATGATGACCGCGCTGCAGATGGACGTGCCGGCGCTCGAGAAGATGGCGCAGTCGCGCATACCGCTGAAGCGCCTGGGCACGCCGGACGACATGGCGGGCGCGGCAATCTATCTGGCCAGCGATGCAGGCAGCTGGGTGACGGGCCAGATCCTTACCGTTGCGGGCGGGCTGTGAGCGGCCAGTGGACGCCGTCGCGAAACATCGGCTGGATCGAACTGGGCGTACCGAAACATCGGCTGGACAGAGGATCGCGAGACGGCTGAAGTTGCGGCTCGCCAACGCTCGCAATTCGGTCGGTGGCAATGCCAGAAGGAAGCCCCAGCATGATGTCCATCGGTACGCCACTCACGTGGTCGTTGTTCGCCGCCTTTGTCTTCGTCGCCCTGCTGGTCGACTTCTTCGCCATGAGCAAGCAAGGCGCGCACAAGGTCGCCACCCGCGAAGCTGCCATCTGGTCGCTGATCTGGGTGGGTGTGTCGTTCGTCTTCGTGGCGTGGCTGTGGTGGTACCTCGGCGGCACGGGCACCGATGCGGCCGCGCGTGAACTCGCAAACGCGAAGTCGCTGGAGTTCATCACCGGCTATCTGGTCGAGAAAGCGCTCGCGGTCGACAACATCTTCGTTTTCCTGATGGTGTTCACCTATTTCGCGGTGCCGAACGAGTACCAGAAGCGGGTGTTGATGTACGGCATTCTCGGCGCGCTCTTATTGCGCGCCATCATGATCCTGATCGGCGCGTGGTTGATCACCCAGTTCCATTGGGTGCTCTATGTATTCGGCGCGTTCCTCGTGTTCACCGGCGTGAAGATGTGGTGGGCGTCGGGGCAGGAACCGGATCTCGAGGCGAACCCGGCGCTGAAGTGGATTCGCGCGCACATGAAGATTGCGCCTGCCTTCGATGGCGAGAAGTTCTTCACGATGGTGAACGGCGTGCGCATGGCAACGCCCTTGTTTGTCGTGATCCTGCTGATCGGCATCGTCGACATTGTGTTCGCGGTGGATTCGATCCCGGCGGTATTCGCAATCACGACCGACCCGTTCGTGGTGCTCACGTCGAACGTGTTCGCGATCCTGGGCCTCCGCGCAATGTACTTCCTGCTTGCGAATATGCAGGAGAAATTCCATCTGCTGAGCTACGGGCTTGCCCTCGTGCTGGTCTTCATTGGCACGAAGATGCTGCTGATCGATATCTACAAGATCCCGGTCTCATGGTCGCTGGGCGTCACCTTTACGATCCTGGTGGCCACGATGCTGCTGAGCCTGCGTATTCCGCCGAAGGGTGCAGCGACGAGTTCGTATCCGTTTCCGCCGAAGAAGCCCGAAGAACACCGCAGCTGATGGTCTGATAGAGGTCGAGTTGCCGATCGCGGTGGCGTCTTGACCTTCCTCTGAACAAGCCGCTCCTGCGGCTTGTTCAGGGGTCAGAGCGCGGAGCGCTCCTCGCATTTTTCCTGCACTTCATGCATGAAAAATGGCGGCACATCCATGTGCCGCACGGGAAACTCCGATAAATCGGAGTTTCCCTAACCTTCCTGCGGTAGTGCTTCTGGCGCTTGCTGGTCCGCAAGCAGTCCCTGCAATCCGGCGCCGGCGAACAGGCCAAGCAGCACCCACAGCATCTGCCAATTGCCGGTGCCCAATCCTGCGATTGCCGGTCCGGGACATACACCGTTCATGCCCCAGCCGATGCCGAAGATCGCGGCGCCGATGAAGGTTTCGCGGTGCATGCGAGCGGTGTGCGCTTCGAAGCTGCCGCCCAGCCAAGGCGCTGCGTGTGTTCTTGGCAGCCACTGATAGGCAATCAAAGCCACCGTCATGCCGCCTGCCATCACCAGCACCAGACCAAAGTCGCGCAGCGTCAGAAACGACAGCACAACCTCAGGGCGGACCATGCCCGATAGTGCCAGGCCAAAACCAAACAGCGTGCCGGCCAGAACTACGACAGCGGCATTCATGACTGACTCATTCATGGCTGTCTCATTCATGAGTAGGCCCCGAGCGCGCGCATCGTCAACGCGGTGGCGATGCCCGTGCCCATGAAGGTCAGGACCGCCAGCAACGATGGCAGCTTCAAGGACGCCATGCCGCAGATGCCGTGCCCCGAAGTGCAGCCGCCAGACATGCGCGCGCCGAAGCCCGCCAGAACGCCACCCAACAACAGACGCCAGTCGGAGATGGCGGTGGTCAAGGGCGCAGATGGGCCGAGCCATACCCACCAGATGGCCGCGCCAAGCACCAGGCCGAACGCCAGCTGCAGCCGCCACGTGCGACTTGCGCGCCAGCGTGGCTGTACGAAGTAGGGTCGCGACGAGATGAACGACCAGCTCGATGTGAAGACCGAACTCATGCCTGCAAGCCGGCCAGTTGCGCAAAACAGCAGCGCGGTGCCCAAGCCGATGCATAGACCGCCCAGGAGGTAGTGCTGCCAGCCAGTCGGAAAGATGAACTGCATGAAACGAGGCTCCTGTGGCCGCTGCACTCTGCGTGCGGATTCGCGATCGATCTATCGGTCGGCCAGTTGCTTGCTGCGCAACGGCCGTGCGTACTCAACAATTGCGGCTGTCTGGACTTCCTGCGTGGCACCAATCCACATAGGGTGGCGCGGGGCGCCGTGCGCGGGGCGTCGTGCCCTGGCGACGCATGATGCACCAGCAGATCGTGAGTACCCCAGGACCAGGAAATTGAGCGTGGAAATCTCCCTGCCGCCCATGCCCGAAGGGCTCACCGCCGATTGGCTGACCACGCTGCTGACGCAGGTGGGCCTGCTTCGCGGAGGTGTGCGCATTGCCGATGTGCAGCAGACACAGATCGGCGAGGGCGCGGGCATGATGTCGGACCTTGCGCGCATTCACCTCACCTATGCCGGCGGCGCTGCCGATCTGCCTGCGACACTGGTCGCGAAGTTCCCTTCACGCAACGCAAACAACCGCGGCGTAGCCATGGCGTATCGGCTGTACGAACGCGAGACGCGTTACTTCACCGAGCTGGCCGCAAGCAGCACGGCGTACTCGCCACAGACCTGGTTCAGCGGCTTGGACGGCGACAACTTCCTCATCCTCATGGAGGACATGGCGGACTACCGCGTCGGTGATCAGGTGATCGGCGCCGACCTGCACGAGAGCGAACTCATGATCGATGAGCTGGCGGGCTTGCACGCCAGCTTCTGGAACCGGGTGGACAATCTGGATTGGGTGCCGCACATCGCAAGCAGCTATCACGCTGACAACATGCAGGCGTTGCTTGTCGCCGCGTGGCCAAAGATGGTGAGCAATTTCTCTGACTTTCTCGATCCAGGCCTCGCCAGCCGCGGCGCGGAGTTCATGGCTGCACTGCCGGCGCTGCAGGCGGTCATGGATACGCCACCCATCACGCTGCTGCACGGCGACTTCCGCATGGAGAACGTGTTCTTCGGCACGCAACCGCAGCATCGTCCCATTGCGATCATTGACTGGCAGGGGCCGCTGCGTGGTCGCGGCATGGTCGATGTGGGCTTGATGCTGGGCCAGAGCACGCAACACGAGGTTCGCCGCGCCCACGAGCGGCAGCTGGTGCGGCGTTACGTCGATCGGTTGGCGGAACATGGTGTAGGCAACTACGTCTTCGACATGGCATGGCAGCACTATCGGCTGGCGCAGTTGTACAACTGGGCGTACGTGGCCGTGGTCGCTGGCACGCTGGATGCCGGCAACGCCCGCGGCTTTGCCTGGATGTCGCAAATGGTTGCGCGCCATTCGGCGATGACGCTTGAACTCGACGTGTTTGCGTTGCTGCCGGGCAGCCGCTGAAGGCTGACAGTGCGGCTGGATGCGTGCGTACGCGGGTCAATGATCTGGATCAACTGCAGCGCATTGCGTTGATGGGCAAGCGGCGTGTCCTGAGTTAGCGTCGTCGGGATTGCCGCCTGCACGACGGGCGGCGCGCAGCATCAACGACGCGAGAAACCCCGTGAGCAACGCCACTTCCAAACCCGTCCAGTCCCCGCATCCGAATCCGAACCACAATCTGGGTTTCGACCCCGATGCCTTGCGCACCAGGTACCGCATCGAGCGCGACATGCGCCTGCGCCCGGACGGCAACGACCAGTATCAGGAAGTGCAGGGCGACTTCGCGCGCTACGTCGACGACCCGTACGTTGAGCCCGGCTTCGAGCGCCCAGCGCTGCACGACTACGTTGAAGTTGTGGTCATCGGTGGCGGCTATGGCGGTCTGCTTGCGGGCGCCCGGCTGCGCGCGGCGGGTGTGACGAGCATCCGCATGATCGAGAAGGGTGGCGACTTCGGTGGCACCTGGTACTGGAACCGTTATCCCGGCGCGGCCTGCGACATCGAGTCGTACATCTACCTGCCGCTGCTCGAAGAGATCGGCTTCATGCCGAAGAAGAAGTACACCACGGCGTTGGAGATGCTCGAGCACAGCCAGATGCTGGCGCGGCACTATGATCTGTATCGCGATGCCTGCTTCCAGACCCAGATCACGCGCATGCACTGGGACGACACAATCGCGCACTGGATCGTCGAGACGAATCGCAACGACCGCATGAAGGCGCGTTTCGTCATCATGTCGAACGGGCCGCTCAACCGGCCGAAGCTGCCCGGCATTCCCGGTATCGAAACCTACAAAGGGCACTCGTTTCACACCAGCCGCTGGGACTACGCCTATACCGGTGGCAATCCGGAAGGTGGGTTGAGTGGCCTGAAAGACAAGCGCGTGGGCATCATCGGCACGGGCGCGACAGCAGTGCAGTGCATTCCGCATCTCGGTGAAGGTGCAAAGCAGCTGTACGTGTTTCAGCGCACGCCGTCGTCAATCGATGTGCGCGCGGATCGCGATACGGATCCCGCGTGGGTTGCGTCGCTTGAGTCGGGCTGGCAGAAGGCGCGCATGGAGAACTTCAACGTTCTCGTCTCCGGCGGTATTGCCGAGCAGGACCTGGTCAACGACGGATGGACCGAGATCATCCGTAACCTGCTCATCCTTGCGCAGGAGGACCGCGCGGCGCTGGGCTCGCCGGAAGCCATCGCGGCCACCATGGAACTGGCTGACTTTCAGAAGATGAATCAGATCCGTGCGCGCGTGGACGCCGTCGTGAACGACAAGGCGACGGCAGAATCGCTGAAGCCCTGGTATCGGCAGTTCTGCAAACGCCCGTGTTTCCACGACGACTATCTGCCGACCTTCAATCGCCCCAATGTGAAACTCGTGGACACGCAAGGCATGGGCGTCGATGCGGTCACTGAGCGCGGCATCGTGTACGACGGTGTCGAGTACGAAGTGGACTGCATCGTGTTCGCTACCGGTTTCGAGGTCGGCACCAGCTACACGCGCCGCTCTGGTTACGATCTGGTCGGACGCGATGGGGTCACGCTGTCCGACAAGTGGTCGCAAGGGTTGTCTTCGTTCTACGGACTGCACAGCCGTGGTTTTCCAAACTGCTTCATCATGGGCGGCGGCCAGTCGGGCTTCACCGCCAACTATCCGCATGCGCTGGATGAGCAGAGCCAGCACATTGCATGGCTTCTGGCGCAGATGAAGCAGCGCGGCATCGCCACGATCGATGCAAGCGCGGAAGCAGAAGCCGAGTGGGTCGATACCATCATCAGGTCGGCGCGGCTGAACGAGAAGTTCCAGGAATCCTGCACGCCTGGCTACTACAACAATGAAGGCCGTCCAAATCCGCGCGCAATGCGCAATACGAACTACGGCTACGGTCCGGTGGCATTCTTCAAGCTGCTGGCCGACTGGCGCGCGGACGGCACGCTGCGCGGGCTCGACGTCGCATACGAGAAGAACGCCTGAGACGAGCGTGCGGCGGGGTAGTTCCATGTCTGTGTGTCTGCAGGGTTTCGGGCAACGTCGGCGCCGTTGCTGCGCGATATCTGCAGCGGGTGGGCTGAGCCCGGGGTTGCATTGCCAACATGTTTGCCGGCGGCTTTCGCCTTCTGGCTGCCGCCGGTGCACTGCTCCTGCGGCTCTATTGCCGGTGGCTGCGCAGAACCGACCTCTGTCGTCTACCCGCTGCTGGCGTATGTGACCACATCGTCGGCGATTCGCTCGCCCGCGATGATGTAGCGGAACGTCTCGGCGCCGCTGTTGTGCAGGTGATGCGGTATTGCCTGTGCGGCAGGGAAGCAGACGTAGCTGCCCGCGGTCAGCGCGATGCGTTCGTCGCCGAGGTGCAGCGTGGCATTGCCGGACAGCACATACACATGCTCTTCCTCGTGGCTGTGCCAGTGGCCCGGCTCGGTGTTCGAGCCTGGTGGAAGTTCCAGCACGCCAAAGCCGATCTTTGCCTTGCCGCCAACGTCCGACAGGGCGCGCCCGCGAATCTCCCTGTGCGTGCCTGCGTACCAGGTCTGCCACGCTACGTCGGTGTCGTGTACTGGTCGCTTGATCATGTGTTCGGGCGCTCCAATCACAGCGTGGAAGATCGTAGTGGGGAAGATTGCCTTCGGTCCGGGCGCGTGCTGCACTGACCTATCTGCAGTTGCTGTTGAGCTTGGTCTGGATGCCGCCCAGCATGGCCTGCGCATCGTAGTCGGTCAGTGCGCCGCGCTGTCGTGCGCGCAGCAGCGTCGGCAGCAGTGCCTGCCAGGTGCTCGCGCGGTGTCTGTCTTCCCGGCGTCCAGCGCGATCGCAGCGAAGTCCTGTTGTTGTTCCCACAGGTCGCGCGTGCGACTGGCGTCGAGGGGTCCCGCCGCTGCGCATGTTCGCTCCGTCGCCAACACGTACTCGCAGGCGAGAAGCGCCTCCTGATGGCGACCAGGCGTCGTCAACGCCAGCGCCTGGTCCGATCGGTTGATCATGTCGGTGCGCCGCAGTTGATCGTTGTCGAGTCGCATGGCCGATTCGTTCAGTGCAATGGCCGCATCTAAATGGCGCAACGCGATGGCCGGCAACCGAACGTCCATCAACGATTGTCCGCAGGACCACTCGTTGATGCTGGCAGACTTCAACTGGCAGACTTCAACTGGCAGACTTCAATGGGCAGACTTCAACTGGCAGACTTGAATGGGCGTACGCGTCCGGGCTTGTCCTGGATTGCCTGCATGGCAATCTGGATCGATCGTTCATGAAACGGCGCTGTCTGCCTTGCTCTGCCCGCATAGCGCAGGCTCTCTGCGTGACGCTTGTAGGTTGACGTCATGCAGTTGCGGAACGTGGGCGAACGTTGTGCCCGCGTACGCATGCGCCCGCGGCGCGCCACTGTCGCTTGACCGTGCTGTCCGACACTGCCATGGCGAGCGCGGTCTCGCTGAGTGTCAGCCCGGCGAAGAAGCGCAGCTCGACGACGTGTGCGCGTGCAGGCGACAACGTGCTGAGATCGCGCATTGCGGCGTCCAGACGTTCCAGGTCCACGCCGTCATCCTGTGCAAGCGCGCCAGCCGTCTCAGGCATGCCGCGCTCATCCATCCACGTGGTGTGTACGCGCAATCCACCGCGTTTCTGCGCAAGGTCCCGACGGCTGTCGTCGATCAACACCTGCCGCATCACGCGCGCCGCCATGGCCAGAAAGTGCCCGCGATCCTGCCAGCGCCGCGTCTTCGGTGATGGGTTCGTTCATCGGCAGAGCATCTGCCGGGCATGCGGTTGGACGGAATCGAAGTGCGGCCGTGCTTGCGAACACGCGGCGACGACTGGCTGCGCGATCGCCAGTTTCGTAAGGGTGTACGCAGATGCTGCTGAGCAACAGCGCGACGCCAGCATGTGCATGTAAGGCGAGGAAGGTCCTCTGTACTGTTGGCAAGCGCCGCGCCGTCGCCCCAGGCAGGCGTCTGGCGGGCGCACGGTGCTCCGCGTACGGCCATGCAACGGGTTGGCTTTTGTATTCGGGATTTGTACTCGGGAATAGCGCAACCGTACCTATTGACCACGGCAAATTTGTTCTCAAGCGCATAGTGCTGTGGGGCATGAGTTTTCGGTCATGCGCAGATAGTCGAATACGGTGCGGGTGCGGGTGCGGAAGCTGAGCCTGCGCATCATCTGGGCGATTGACTCGTTGCGCTTCTGATAGTGCTTG
>CAMAVY010000178.1 GCA_945861675.1 Klebsiella pneumoniae
TCGGTGCTGGATGCCGTTGGCGGCACTCGCGCAGCATGTCTGCTGCTGCTGACTGCCTTACTCATGCCGGTCGCGTGGGTGTACCAGGGCAACGCGATCAATCTACCTGTGTTGTTCTATTTTGCTTTGGGGCTGCTTGTACTGGTCCCTACGGCAATTACCGGTCTGTTGCGCGATGGCAGTAGCGGCGTCAGAGCTTCTCGCAGGAACGTCTTCATCGCGCTGGGGCTGTACCTCGGAGTCTGCAGTTTCAGCTGGTTTGTCAGCGTGGTGCCCGAGGTCAGCGCCGTGCACTGGTGGCTGCGACTGGCCTTTGTCGCAGGGTGTCTATCGTTCGTTTATCTCGGCATCCGCGTTCCGACTGCGGGCCTTGTCCGGGCCATGCTTGCCGCAAGCTGTGGCGCATGTGCGATCTGGGGGCTGATCGAATTCGTCGACAATCCGCGCCGTGCGACTGGCCCATTCATGGATCCCAACAATTTCGCGCTGGTGTGCGTGGTCGGCATCATGCTGTTGTTGCCTGAACTTGTGCGCAATGGCGATGCCGCTCCGCGCCGATTCGCCTGCTGGATTGGCTTCACGCTGCTGACGTTCGCACTCTTCTGTGCATTCTCACGTGCCATCAGCCTGATCTGGTTGATCGGTGTGCTCGGCTTCACGGCGCTTGCGTGGCGATCGAATTCCGGCCGCGGCAACCTGCTGGCATACATAGGGCTGGGTGCCTGCTGCTATCTTCTTGCCATTTCCTTGGCCCCGGGCTTGGGTGCGCGCGTGACCGGTACCGGCGATCTGCAGACGACGCTCGATGTGCGGCAGGCGATGTGGCAGTCGACGATCAACATGTGGCATGACCACCCTTTGTTGGGCGCCGGCATCGGAACCTTTCGAATTCTGTATCCGAGCTACCGATTGGTGGCGGATCAGGTGACCGCCGGCAACTCGCCGCACAACGATTACCTGTTGGGATTGGCGGAAGGGGGGCCCTTGCTGCTGGCCTTGTATCTGTTCCTGGCGGCTGCTGTTGTGTGGCGCGGTCTGTCGCTGGCTCGTCAGCTCATCGCAGGTTCGACGGCGCGTGAACATGTGCAGCGCCTGCTATCCAACGCCGGGCTCGCACTTGCTGCCGGTGCGCTCTTGACGCACGCCTTCGTGAACTTCGTGACCATTACATTGAGCCTGCAGTTTCTGCTGGGCTGCATCGTCGGATTGCTGTTTGCACTGCCATTCGACAAGCGCGAGCAGCCAGCGAGTCCCAGCGTCGACGACGTAAGCGCTGCGGTGCCAAGGCGCACGCAACGGCTCACAGTGGTGCTGGCGCTGGTGGCGCTGCTGCTGCCATTTCGCGTATTGACTCAGGATGCGATGGCCTACGCCGTCATTCTTGAGCAGAAGGGCATGCCGTTTGCGCGCACCATTGGCGCTGACGGTGCGTTGTATCTGAAGTTTGCCGAGCAGCTCGATGCCATGGGCCCTGTCCGCGGCCTGCCGGCCTTCGGGGTCGCGACTTACTTTGAGGGCCTGGCGAATCGAGCGAAGGGTGAGCAGCAAAAGGAGCTTGCTCGCCGTGCAGGCTATTTCTATGCGCTGGCCATCGAGCGGCTGCCGTTGAACCACCGCGCCTACCTCGCCTGGGCGGGTCTCAGCATGCAGCCATGGGCGCTGGACCTGGACAGGGCCGCCGAACTTTCGCGTCTCGCTGCGGCGATCGATCCGACCGACATTCGGGTGTACAGCTACGCAGCCCAGATAGAGCTGCGCCGCGGCAACGAACGGGCGGCGTATGACATCCTGCGGAAAGGCTTCTTTCCGTGGGCATTTCTCGGTGCGTCTACGCGCGCAAACGACGCCGAGCAGCTGCTGTTGCAACTACGCACGTGGTCCGTGAGATACGGAGCTGGGCCGTCATTGGCTGAGATTGATGCGCGGCTTGCGCGCGCGCATCGTGTGCAGGAAGCCGTTCGTTTTGAGAAGGTGCTCGGCTGGCGAGAGTGATAACCGCGCGGGCTGTGGGCTGCGGCTTGACCGTTCAGCGGTTCGTATCGATCGCCTGCAGACGCATCGACAAATCGATAGCGCGCACGTGTTTGGTCAGCGCGCCAACAGAGATGAAGTCCACGCCCGTCTCGGCAACTGCACGAAGCTGCCCCGCGTCAAGGCCACCTGACGCCTCCAACGAGGCGCGGCCCGCCGTGCGCACGACGGCTTCGCGCATCACTGCCAGATTGAAGTTGTCGAGCATGATCATCTCTGCACCGGCGGCGATTGCCTGATCGAGCTGTTGCAGGTTCTCCACTTCAACTTCCACTTTCAGACCCGGACGCAATCTGCGGGCCGCCGCGACGGCGAGTTCAATACCGCCCGCCGCCGCAATATGGTTTTCCTTGATCAAGTAGGCGTCGAACAGCCCCAGGCGGTGGTTTTCGCCGCCGCCGGCCAGCACCGCGTACTTTTGCGCGGTGCGCAGACCTGGGATGGTCTTCCGTGTATCCAGCAGTCGCGTTCTGGTGCCCTCGAGCAGGCGCACCAGTTGCGCGGTGGCAGTTGCAGTGCCCGACAGCATCTGCAGGAAGTTGAGCATGCTGCGCTCGGCTGTCAGCAGGCTGCGTGCGCGGCCCTGGGCGGTAAACAACAGCGTGTCGGGCTGGACTTCCTGACCGTCGGCCACGTGCCACTCGATTTCGATGTCCTTGTCGATCTGCCGCGCCACCTCATCGACCCAGGCACGGCCGCAGATCACAGCTTGTTCGCGGGTAATCACGCGCGCCAGGGCGAATTGAGTCTCGGGCACCAGCATCGCGGTGACGTCACCGTCGCCGATATCCTCATCCAGCGCGCGTGTGACCGTGGCTTCGATGTCCGCAAACAAGGTGGTGAGTGGGGCGTTGTTCTGGCGGTTCACGTGCTGTTCGCTCACTCATGGTGTACGGATGGTGAGCGTACCGTCCGTCTGTGTCATGTGCAGCTCGCGCAACGCGCTCATGCCCAGCAATACTCCGTCGCCATCGATGTTGGCGTTGATGCTGGCGGCGACATTGCGCAGGCGAAGTTCGCCGATGTCGATGCGCTCGATGCGGGTGCTGAACACCTCAATGGTCCCGTTGGCGGTTGAAGCCTGTTGCGCCTCACCGGCAATCAGACCTGCGCGCTTGGCGACGTCTGCGGGTACAGAGACATCGGTCGCGCCTGTATCGAGCAGAAACTCCACTGGCACGTCATTGATGGTGCCGCTGGTGACGTAGTGGCCGCCGCGATTCTGTTGCAGAACAATTTCCGCCCGACCGTCGGTGGTCATGCGTGTGCTGACCTGCTGATTCGGGTTGTTGCGCTCGTCGATCAGGTTCTTGAAGAACAGTGTCAGGCCGCCGAGCGCCAGCAGTGCGACCACCCAGTAGGTCGCCTGGCTGCCTCGCCGGGGTGCGATTTCGGGTGGCGGCATCGTGTCAGCGGTCCGTGTTTTTTTGCATGTTAAGCGCTTCTTCAATCCGAGTTCGGCCAACTGGGCTGGCAGGTGCGAGGCCGCAATGAAGTCGGCTAGTGTGTGGCTTTGCGCGGCCCGCAGTTGCGCGGCCCCAGCAAGCAGTAGGGCAAACAACGTGGAGCCAGTCATGTCGGCCATGGGTTCGGAAGTTTCGAGTGCGGCACCGTTGCTCATCGAGCCTGGATCGCACTGGCTGCAGGGCATCCGCTGTGTGCCCAGCCCGTTTGCCGACGAACGGCCGGATGGAACGGTGATCAGCCTTGTCGTGCTGCATGGCATCAGCCTGCCGCCCGGGCAGTTCGGCACTGGGGCGGTGGAGGGTCTGTTCACCGGCGAACTCTCACATGGTTTGCGCGCGTCCCATCCCGACCTGGAAGGGCTGCGGGTTTCTGCGCATTTGTTCGTTCAGCGCAGTGGCGCGATCGTTCAGTTCGTGTCTTTCGACAGGCGGGCGTGGCATGCCGGGCGTTCCAGTTGGAAAGGAAACTCGGGCTGCAACGACTATTCGATTGGCATTGAGATAGAGGGCATGGATCAGGTGCCTTACGAGGGTGCGCAATACACGACCCTGCGGCGTGTGCTGGCGGCGCTCTGGCAACGCTATCCCGGTCTTGCGCGTGACGCAGTGGTTGGACACGAGCATGTGGCACCAGGGCGCAAGACAGATCCGGGGCCCGCATTCGATTGGCGCAGGCTGGCGCTGCACTGATCGATCGCGAAGGCGAACCTGTTGCGGCACTGTCTATTCGAGCGCGCAAGCAGGCGCAGTAGCGGGTGCGCTGCTGCTAAGGTTGTGCTGAATGTTCGGCACCGCGCCATTCGTGGCGCGCCCCGGTCGAGCTCAGCAAGAATGACGGGCGAAGGCACAGGAGATAAAAATGTCGTATCCGCGGGCATTGCAGGACGTTGACGCAGAGGAAACGCGGGAGTGGCTGGAAGCACTCGACGCGATCATTCAGCGTGAGGGCCCGGCGCGCGCCAGTTTCCTGCTCGAGCGCCTGTCGTCACGGTTGTCGCAGGCGGGCGCACGGCTGCCGTACACAATCACGACGCCCTACCGCAACACCATTCCCTCGGCGCAGGAAGCGCGCATTCCCGGCGACCTGTTCATGGACCGGCGCATTCGCTCGTTGGTGCGCTGGAACGCCTTGGCAACGGTCATGCGGGCAAATCAACGGGACGCGTCACTTGGCGGTCACATCGCCAGTTTTTCTTCCAGTGCGACGTTGTACGACGTTGGTTTCGACTACTTCTTCCACGCACCCTCACCCGAGCGCGATGGCGACCTGGTGTACATCCAGGGTCACAGCGCACCGGGCATCTACGCGCGCGCCTACCTTGAGCGTCGACTGGATGAAGCGCAGCTCGACAACTTCCGTCGGGAGGTCGATGGCAAAGGCCTCTCGTCGTATCCGCATCCATGGTTGATGCCGGACTTCTGGCAGTTCCCGACAGTTTCAATGGGGCTTGGGCCGTTGCAGGCCATCTATCAGGCCCATGTCATGAAGTACCTCGACTCGCGCAGTCTGGTCCCCATGGGCGATCGAAAAGTCGTGGCGTTCCTGGGCGACGGTGAGACCGACGAACCGGAATCGCTGGGCGTTATCGCGCTGGCCGGTCGCGAGCGATTGGACAATCTGTTGTTCGTCGTCAACTGCAACCTGCAGCGGCTCGATGGTCCGGTGCGCGGCAACGGCAAGATCATTCAGGAACTGGAAGGCGTCTTCAAAGGTGCCGGCTGGAATGTCATCAAGCTGGTGTGGGGCGGCCTGTGGGACTCCCTGCTTGAGAAGGACACGGACGGCATTCTGCAGCAGCTGATGAATGAAACCGTCGATGGCGAGTATCAGAACTTCAAAGCCCGCGGCGGCGCATACACGCGCGAGAAGTTCTTCGGCAAGTATCCGCAGACACTGAAGATGGTCGAGTCGTTGTCTGACGATGACATCGCGCGCCTGAATCGCGGTGGCCATGACCCGCAGAAGGTCTTCGCGGCCTATCAGTCTGCCTTCAGCCACAAGGGCCAGCCCACCGTCATCCTGGCCAAGACCGTGAAGGGCTATGGCATGGGCGATGCCGGCGAATCGGAGAACATCACGCACTCCGTGAAGAAGCTCGACCTTGAGAGCCTGCGTGGATTCCGAGATCGTTTCGACGTGCCCATTGCTGACGATGTGCTCGAGGGGCTGCCGTACTTCCGTCCGGCAGAGAATTCCCCGGAAATGGCCTACATGCACCGCCGCTCGCAGAAGCTTGGCGGGTCGCTACCGCAACGCCGATCACACGCTGCGCCCATTCCAATTCCGCCGCTGGAAACGTTCCGCACGCAGCTGGCCGGCACAGGCGACCGCGAAATCTCAACGACCATGGCGTTCGTTCGTATTCTTGCGACATTGCTGCGCGACAAGGAGATCGGCAAACGCGTGGTGCCCATCGTGCCCGATGAAGCGCGTACGTTTGGTATGGAAGGCATGTTCAGCCAGCTCGGCATTTATTCGAGCGAAGGTCAGTTGTACGAACCGGTGGATGCCGGGCAGCTGTCTTCGTACAAGGAACGCAAGGATGGTCAGGTGCTCGAGGAAGGCATCAACGAGGCGGGCGCCTTCGCGGCATGGCTTGCCGCTGCCACCTCGTACAGTACGAACAACTTCACGCTGATTCCGTTCTACATCTACTACTCGATGTTCGGCTTCCAGCGCATCGGCGACCTTGCCTGGGCCGCAGGCGACTCGCGCGCCCGTGGTTTTCTGTTAGGCGGAACCGCCGGTCGGACGACGCTGAATGGTGAGGGTCTGCAACACCAGGACGGTCACAGCCACGTGTTGGCCAGCACCATCCCGAACTGTGTGTGTTACGACCCGGCCTACGCGTACGAGCTGGCGGTCATCCTGCATCACGGGCTTCAGCGCATGTTCGTAGCAGACGAAAACCTGTACTTCTACATCACGGTCATGAACGAGAACTACGTTCATCCACCCATGCCCGAGGGCGTTGAAGAGGGCATTCGCCGTGGCATCTACCGACTGCGTGGCGACGCAGCGGCAGGGATTGGCCAGGCCGGAACAAAAGCCAGCACGAAGAAGCGCGGCAAGCATGTTCGCTTGCTTGGCAGTGGCACCATCCTGCGCGAAGTGCTGGCTGCGGCAGACCTGCTGGCCAGCGAGTTCGGTGTGACCAGCGAAGTGTTCAGCGTGACCAGCTTCACCGAGTTGCGCCGCGACGGCCTGGAAGTCGAGCGTTGGAATCTTCTGCACCCGGAACAGACACCGAAGCTGCCCTACGTCAGCGCAGTGCTGGGCACCAGTGAAGCGCCGGTGATTGTGGCCACCGACTACATGAAGGTGCATGCGGATCAGGTTCGCGAGTGGATTCCTGCAAGCTACCGGGTGCTTGGGACGGACGGATTCGGCCGCAGCGACACGCGTGAGAAATTACGTTGGCATTTTGAAGTCGACCGCAACTTTGTTGCGTTTGCGGCATTGCGGGAACTTGCGGACCAGCAGGTATTGCCCGTGGCCGATGTTGTGGCAGCAATGAAACGGCTGGGCATTGATCCGGAGAAGGCCGACCCGGTGACAAGCTGAATGCAGCTCTGCGCAGATTTTGATGATCGAGATGCAGCAGCGATGGCAGAAGTGAACGATGCCGAGCGGCCCCAATACGGAGCAGATGTGATGAGGAACAGACGTTGAGTATTCACGAAGTCGTTGTGCCCGACATTGGCGATTCCAAGGACGTGGAAGTCAGT
Organism: Klebsiella pneumoniae; assembly: GCA_945861675.1. Taxonomy (GTDB): domain Bacteria; phylum Pseudomonadota; class Gammaproteobacteria; order Pseudomonadales; family Azotimanducaceae; genus CAMAVY01. The sequence goes on from CAMAVY010000178.1 coordinate 7,227, forward strand.
GAGTTGCTGGTCGCTGCCGGCGCTGTTGTGGCCGTGGGGGATGCGTTGCTCGTATTGGAGTCGGACAAGGCGTCTGTCGAAGTCACGGCTGACGTTGCCGGCACGGTGGCGTCGTTCATGGTCGCGCCGGGTGCGAAGGTCGGGCAGGGTCAGGTGCTCGTCCGAATCGAGACTGCCGCGGCTGCAGCTGCGCCACCGCCGGCTGCCACAGAGCCCACTGCAGCCCAACCGCCAACCGTAGTTGCTACACCGGTGGCGGCATCCGTTCCGACAGCTGTGGCCACACCGGTCGCAACACCCGTGAGCGCAACCGCGGAAAGTGCAGCAACAGCCGAAGTCAGTGTGCTGGTGCCAGACATCGGCGACGCCAAGAATGTGGTCGTGTCCGAGCTGCTTGTTGCGGCAGGCGCGCACGTCAGCAAGGGGCAGGCCCTCGTGGTGCTTGAGTCCGACAAGTCGTCGATGGAAATCGAGGCGACTGTCGATGGTGTGCTGCTGCGCTTCGGCGTTGCGCCGGGTGACGAAGTGCTGATGGGGGCGGTGATCGCGGTGCTGAGTGGCGGCGCTTCTGCCGTTCCGGCGCAGGCGGCGAGTGCGCCTGCGCCTGCAGCAGCGCCCGCACCGCAAGCGCCGGTCGCAGTGCAGGCGGCGGCGTCTGCTGGCCCAGCGCAGGTTGAGCCCACGCCTGTGGCGACAAGCGCTGCGTCAACGGATGCAGTGGCATCCGCGGCATCTGCCACAGCGAACGTCTACGCCGGACCTGCCGTGCGCAAGATGGCGCGCGAACTGGGCGTCGACCTTGCGCAAGTTTCTGCATCGGGTCCACGTGGCCGCATCGTCAAGGACGATGTGTCGGCGTACGTGAAGCGTCGTCTCACTGCACCGCCTGTTACGGCGGGCGCTGCGCCCGAAGGTACCGGCGGCATCCCGCCAATTCCATGGGTGGATTTTGCGAAGTTCGGCCCGGTCGAGGAAGTGAAGCTGCCGCGCATCCAGCGTGCCGGTGGTGTGAACCTGCACCGCAGCTGGCTGAATCTGCCGCATGTCACACATTTCGACGAAGCCGACATCACCGATCTCGAGCTGTTCCGCAAGCGCATCAAGGATGAGGCGCAGAAGGCCGGCGCCCGCGTTACGCCGTTGGCGTTTCTGATCAAGGCCTGCGCGCAGGCGCTGGCAGACTTCCCGAAGTTCAACTGTTCGTTGGGCCCCAACAAAGACACGCTGGTGCTGAAGCACTACTGCAACATCGGCATCGCCGTGGACACGGACAATGGTCTGGTCGTGCCCGTGGTGCGCGATGCCGACAAGAAAGGCGTGTACGCGCTCGCGAAGGAACTGGTGGATCTGTCCGACCGCGCCCGCGCCGGCAAGCTGAAGCCTGATGAGATGAGCGGCGGCACATTCAGCATCACCAGTCTCGGTGTGCTGGGCGGCACGGGCTTCACGCCCATCATCAATGCGCCGGAAGTCGCAATTCTGGGCGTGGCCAAACTCGCGACCAAACCGGTCTGGGATGGCAGCCAGTTCGTGCCGCGGGAAATGTTGCCGCTATCGCTGTCCTACGATCACCGCGTCATCAACGGCGCTGATGCGGCGCGCTTCACAACCCATCTGATCGGCTTGCTGGCCGACATGCGGCGGTTGTTGCTTTAGGGATCCTCTGACCAAGCCGCTCCTGCGGCTTGTTCGGGGAAACTCTGTAGCACGCAGCCCGTCAGCTGTTTTTCGCCGCGGGCTGCCAACCCACTTCTGCGCCGCCCGCGCGTGTGAGTTCGCGCGCAATGTTGAACAGCAGGTCTGAGAGGCGGTTGAGAAACTGCTGCCAGGTCGGATCAGTGCCGACGCCGTCCAGATCGGCGAGCGCCACAAGGTCGCGCTCTGCGCGGCGGCAGACGGTTCGCGCAACGTGTGCCTGCACACCGGCAAGCACGCCCGCCGGCAGCACGAACTCCTGCAGCGGTGGCAATGCGGTGCCACGCCGCGCTGTGATCTCCTCCAACTGCGCGACAAACGTTGCAAGCGAGCGAGCCGGCGCGCCCACGGCCAGCGCAGCGCCCAGATCGAACAGGCGGTTCTGCAGCCAGCGCAGATGTTCGTGCATGCCTGCGGGTTGTTTGTCTGCCAGTGCACCGGCCGCCGCACTCGCCTGCAGATGCGCGCCGATCATGCCGATGTGGGCATTCAATTCATCGACACTGCCGAGCGCCTGAATGCGCGCGTGGGTCTTGCGTACGCGGCTGCCGTCGGCGAGACCGGTATCGCCGCCATCCCCTGTACGGGTCACAACGCGGCTGATGCGAAACTTCTCTCCGTCACTCATGCGGGTGCGTCCTGATGTTGTGGCTGCTGGCCATGTGCTGCGGGCAATGCGCCTGCTGGCGATGCTGATGCTAGCGTGTTGGCCCCTTGTTAACCCAAGTTTGTCACTTGCCCCGGGCACCGCCTGCTGAATCAACCGCTTATGTCTGTATTGCGGCGCGTATGGCACTACATCTCGGCGCTTCCGGCCAGATGA
>CAMAVY010000179.1 GCA_945861675.1 Klebsiella pneumoniae
AATCGCCGACGGTGCGCGGCGCAGGAACGCTGGTATAAACTCACGGCCCGCACGATCCACTGCATTGAGCGCAATCGCGATGAACCCGAAGCACTGTCATTGGCATCGTTGGCGCCGCTGAGAAGCCGCACTGACGCAGGGCCCGCCCAACGCGCGGCTGCATGCCATCTGACCGTACGCCAGCCGAAACAGGTTCCGCCATGCTGCTCATGATCGATAACTACGACTCCTTCACTTTCAACGTTGTGCAATATCTGGCTGAGCTGGGTGCCGACGTGCAGGTATTCCGCAACGACGAGATCACGCTCGACGACATCGAACAGCTCGCACCCGAGCAGATCGTCGTTTCGCCTGGCCCGTGCACGCCCTTCGAGGCCGGCATATCCATGGCTGCCATCCGTACCTACGCGGGACGCATCCCGATCCTCGGCATCTGCCTGGGGCACCAGAGCCTCGGCCAGGTGTTCGGCGGCAAAGTGGTGCGCGCGCGCCAGGTCATGCACGGCAAGACCTCGCCGATTCATCATCTCGGTGTGGGGGTATTCCGCGACCTGCCGTCGCCATTCATTGCAACCCGCTATCACTCTCTGGTCGTGGACCGTGCAAGCCTGCCGGACTGTCTGGAAGTGACTGCCTGGACCGCCCACGAGGACGGCAGCATCGACGAGATCATGGGTCTGCGGCACCGCACGCTGCCGGTTGAAGGCGCGCAGTTCCATCCGGAGTCGATCCTGACCGAACACGGCCATCACCTGCTGAAGAACTTCCTGGACGGTTGAGATGGAACCTCAGAACCAGATCACGCAGGCGCTGGCAACACTGGCCGAGGGTCGCTCACTGAGTGAGGCCGACACCCACTCGCTCATGCTGTCGCTCATGCAGGGCGCAGCAACGCCGGCACAGATCGGCGCATTGCTCATGGGCCTGCGCTGCAAGGGCGAAACCATCGACGAGGTGACCGGCGCCGTGTCCGCAATGCGCGCGCTGTGTGCCAAGGTGGTGGTGGATGCGCCCTACCTGGTGGACACGTGCGGCACGGGTGGCAGCGGCAAAAAGCTGTTCAACGTTTCCAGTGCTGCCGCATTTGTTACCGCCGCTGCCGGCGCTCACGTGGCCAAGCACGGCAATCGCGGCATGAGCAGCGCGTTCGGTGCTGCAGACCTGCTTGAAGCCGCCGGCATCCAGCTCGATCTCACGCCTGCACAGATTGCGCTGTGCATCAAAGACGTGGGCGTGGGCTTCATGTTTGCGCCTGCGCATCACAGCGCGACCAGACACGTCGTAGGGCCGCGCCGCGAACTGGGCATTCGCACGCTGTTCAACGTCATGGGGCCTATGACCAATCCCGCCGCTGCACCGAACCAGGTGATTGGCGTATTCAATCGTGCATGGCTGCTGCCGATGGCCGAGGTGCTGCGGCGGCTCGGCAGCCGGCACGTGCTGCTGGTGCACTCCGACGATGGACTGGACGAGTTCTCGCTGGCCACGGGCAACACCGTCGTAGAGCTGAAGGATGGCGCAATCCGCGAGCTGCGCGTTCAGCCCGAAGACGTTGGACTGCAACGTGCCGACATTGCGCCGCTGCAGGCAACATCGGTGCAGGAGAGCCTTGTACGTGTGCGCGCAGCACTGCACGGCGAAGGCGCAGCGGCAGACATGGTTGCATTCAACGCAGGTGCGGCGATCTATGCCGCAGGTGTATGCGCCACATTCAAACAAGGTGTGGATATGGCACAGGATGCGATTGGCAGCGGCCTGGCGCAGGAGCGCATGGACGAGTTGACGCGCGTAACACGCGCAATGAAGGTCAGCGCATGAACAACAACCCGACAACCGGCACCGGCAGCAGTTCAACACCGGACATCCTGCGCCGGATCATTGCGCGCAAGCACGAAGAAATTGCTGAACGCAGCGCGCGCATCGATCTGCCGACATTGCGCAGCCGTGCGGCCGACATGCCACCGCGCCGCCCCTTCGTGGATGCGTTGGTGCAGCGTGCAACAGCGGGTGAAGCCGCTGTGATTGCCGAGATCAAGCGCGCGTCGCCCAGCAAAGGGGTGATTCGCGAGGCCTTCGACCCGGCCGCGATTGCGCGCAGCTACGCGGCGGCCGGCGCGACCTGCCTGTCGGTACTCACCGACGTCGACTTCTTTCAAGGTTCCGATCAGGCGCTGATCGACGCGCGCGCGGCAACACAGCTGCCGGTGATCCGCAAGGACTTCCTGGTCCACGCCTATCAGGTCGTTGAGGCGCGCAGTCTGGGCGCCGACTGCGTGCTGCTGATCGTGTCAGCGCTCACGCAAGCAGAACTCACCGATCTGTACGGCCTTGCGCAGCAGCTTGGCCTCGATGTACTCATCGAGGTGCACAACGCCGAAGAGCTTGAACGCGCGATCACCCTGCGGCCGCGTCTGCTGGGCATCAACAACCGCGACCTGCACAGTTTTCACACCAGCCTGCAGGTCACGTTCGATCTGCAGACGAAGGTGCCGGCGGGCACGCTGCTGGTCACAGAGTCCGGCATCAATACCCGCGCCGATGTGCAGGCAATGCGTGAGCGCGGCATCCATGCATTTCTCATCGGTGAGGCCTTCATGCGTGCCGCAGATCCCGGGGCAGCGCTGCAGGCATTGTTCACCTAACCCGCTGCAGGCATTGTTCACCTAACCCGCTGCAGGCGCCGTTCACCTAACCCGCTGCAGGCGCCGTTCACCTGACCCGCTGCAGGCGCCGTTCGCCTGACCCGCAGCGCCCGTCGCCCCTGCAACCCTCGAGAGTCGAACCATGAACAACCCTAGCTGCCTGTTGGGCCCACCCGTCCAGATTGCGTACGCCGTGCGCGACATCGAGCGCGGCGTCGACGCCTGGGTGCGCAGCCACGGCGCCGGGCCGTTCTTCGTCTATCGACACATACCCGTACACAGCGTGGTGCATCGCGGTCAGCCGGCCAGCTTCGACCACACGTCCGCGTACGGACAGCTTGGCGGGCTGATGATCGAACTGGTGTATGACCACACGCCTGGACCCTCCCCAGTCAAAGACCTGCTGGGTGAAGCGGGCAGCGGTCTGCATCACATGGCCCACTTCGTCTCCGATGGGCAAGCCACGCGCGCCGCACTCACGTCGCTCGGCTGCCCCGAGATCTTCCGCGCCAGCACAGGCGGCGGCGGGCAGTTTTTCTTTCACGATGCGCGGGCGCACCTCGGGCACATGATCGAGCTCTACGAGCCCGACGCAGGCGTTCGCGAGTTTTACAAGATGGTGGCAGCCGCCGCGCAGGACTGGGACGGCAAGGGGCCCCTGCGAGAACTCGGCTAGGTCAGCGCGTGCCGTGAATGACCATCGTCTTGCCCTTCACGGCAATCAGATGTTGCTCGACCAGCGTCTTCAACACGCGGCCCACCATTTCCCGTGAACAGCCCACGATGCGACCGAGTTCCTGCCGCGTGATCTTGATCTGCATGCCATCGGGATGAGTCATGGCATCGGGTTCACGCGCGAGATCGAGTAGCGTCCGCGCCACGCGACCGGTCACGTCCACGAACGCCAGGTCGCTGACCTTCTGGTTGGTACGTTTCAGTCGCTCGGCCATCTGACCGCCAACGGCGTACAGCAGGGACGAATCGCGCTCCGCCAGTTCGCGAAACTTGGCGAGGCTGAGCTCGGCGACTTCGCACTCTGCACGGGCTTTCACCCAGGCCGAACGAGACTCAAGAAACAGCCCCATTTCGCCGAAGAAATCACCCTTGTTGAGGTAAGCGACGATGAGTTCGCGACCGCTCTCGTCCTCCACCAGCACAGTGACGGAGCCGCGAATGATGTAGTAGATGCAGTCGCTGCGGTCGCCCGCGTAAATGATCGTGGCCCGCGTGGGGTAGCGGCGCCGGTGTGCTGCCGCTAGAAAGACATCGATCTTGTCAGGCTGATGAGAAGAGAGATTGATCGTCACCATGCCAGCGTGTTCCTACTGTTCTGTTCTGCGTTCATGCGGAGTTCGCCACGGGACCATCCCGTCTACAACAGTGTTGATCTACGGTCGGCGCTGCCCCGCCGCTTAAGGCGGCAGGAACAAACAAGCCGCTTAAGGCGGCAGGAACAAACAAGCCGCTTCCGGCGGCCGGCACAAACAAGCCGCTTCATACGGCCGATACAACCAGCCGGACCAGACTCTGGTCACGGCCGGAGCCCCAAGGTCCAGCGCGCAACACCGTCCGGCCGTCGTGGCCCGATGCCCGGACCATAAGCGAATCTGCCGCCAACAGTCACACGCTGGGGTCAAAACGAGGAGGTCAATTTGAGGGGGGGCCGACAATACGCCGCAAACAAACCTACCTCGTCACTGCATGATCGCCCAGAATTGTGACCTAACTCCGAATGAAAATGCCATGAACGCAACCATTACCTGGGTAGACGGCGCGATGTTCGTTGGGGCGTCCGGCAGCGGCCATGCGGTCGTGATGGATGGGCCGCCGGAGCATGGCGGCCGTAATCTCGGTGTCCGGCCAATGGAAATGCTGCTGCTCGGGCTCGGTGGCTGCACGGCATTCGATGTCGTAGACATTCTGAAAAAGGCGCGCCAGCCAGTGCGCGATTGCCGTGTGGAAATCGAAGCAGATCGGGCGGACGCAGTGCCTGCCGTGTTCACGCGCATCCATATTCACTTCGTCATTGCGGGCACCGGACTGTCAGAGAAGCAGGTGGCCCGCGCCGTTGATCTGTCGGCCACCAAATACTGTTCGGCATCTGCAATGCTTGAGCAAGGCGGTGTCGCCATCACCCACGATTACGCCATTGAGGCCACTGCCTGATGACCCTGCCGCGCCCACGCCCAACCGCCGGCATGCATCACGTTGCGCTGTTCGCGGCTGCCTTCGATGCGTGCCTGGATTTCTATACCCGGCTGCTGGGGATGCGCATTGAATGGCAGCCCGACCCCGACAACTACTACCTCACGAGTGGCAACGACAATCTGGCGCTGCATCGCGCCGAAGGCGCACCCGAAGGCCGGCAGCGCCTGGACCACATCGGCTTCATCCTCAACAACCTCCAGGATGTCGATGAGTGGCACGCGTTCCTGCAGCATGAGCAGGTCAGAATACTCAGCGCGCCACGCACCCATCGCGATGGCGCGCGCAGCTTCTATTGCGCCGATCCCGAAGGCACCACGGTGCAATTCATCTTTCATCCACCGCTTTCTCGCCCCGAGCAATGAACACACCCATGAGCGATACCCCGTCCGATCACCTCTGCAACAATCCCAAGAGCAAGTTCTACGACGAGGCGGCGCTGGAGCGCGGCATCGGGATCATATTCAACGGCAAGGAACGCACCAACGTCGATGAGTACTGTGTCAGCGAAGGCTGGATTCGCGTGGCCGTAGGCAAGGCGCGTGATCGTTTCGGCTACCCGGTAACGACCAAGCTGAAAGGCCAGGTAGCGCCGTTCTTTCGCGACATCGAGGTGCCGCCGGCGGAGTGATTGCGTACGTGCGGCGGCCGACGCCGCGCAACACATGCGGCCGCGCATCAGATGCCGCCGCGTCAGATGCGGTAGCTGAGCGTGGTCATGACCTTCGCCGACAGCGCCATCAATCGTTTGATCGGCTCCGGCAACAACGCGCCGCCCGCCGCAAGCGCGTCGGCGCCATGCCGGCCTTCATCGGCACGCATCTGCGCGAGCACAGCGTGGCTGCGCGCATCCTGCTCGGGTAACCGCGCCTCGTGGCTCTGCAGGTGCTGCACAACGCCGTCTTCGGTCGCCTCGACAAACCCCAGGCTGACCTTATCGCCCAGCAACCCCACCGCCGCGCCCAGCGCAAATGAACTGGCAAACCACAGCGGATCCAGCACGCTGGGCCGAGCCTGCAGTTGGTTCAGCCGCTGACGACACCAGATGAGGTGGTCACGCTCTTCACGCGCGGCGGCCTGCAATCCCGCACGCACACGCGAATCCTGGGCCGTGAGCGACTGCCCTTCGTAAAGCGCCTGCGCGCAGATCTCGCCTGCATGGTTCACCCGCATCAGCCCCGCCACGTGCTTGCGCTCGGTGTCCGTCAGCGGCGCGTCCGCGACGGCTGCCGCAGGCGATTCCCTGACCGGTTCCGCGACGCCCGCCAACACCCGCAGCACACCATCGAACCGCGCAATGAGCTGATCAATCATCCGAGCGCCCGCAGCGGACGGCCCGCCAACAGATGCAGATGGAGGTGATACACGGTCTGCCCGCCGTCGCCATTGCAGTTCATGATCAGCCGGTAGCCCGCATCGACAACGCCCAGCGTGCGCGCGTACTGGGTCGCGGCGAACACCAGCTTCGTAAGCAGCTCCGGGTCATCCAGCGCATCGATCGTTGGCACGTGCCGCTTGGGAATGAACTGAACGTGCACCGGCGCCTGCGGACTGATGTCGTGAAAGGCGATGACGTCGTTGTCTTCGAAGGCAACCTTTGCGGGAATTGCCCGTTCTACAATTTTGCAGAAGATGCAGTCGGCCACGCGCAATACCCTGGTCGGTCAGTTCACACCCGGCGACTATAGCCCGAGCTCAGGACGAGACACCCGTGCACGCGACCCATGACCTCGAATTGATGCTCGACATCAAGGTGCCGATCATCGCCGTCGAGACGCAGGACGAGCGGCGCATGCTCGAACTGCTGACCCGCGTGACCATCGCCCGAGCTTTGAGCGACAGCTATCAGTGGACCGTCACGCGCGGCTTGCGTCGCCTGGCCTTTACCGGCGCCACGCCCGAAGGCGGCGAGGCCATGACCGACCCGGAAGTGCTGCTGGCGCACATCCTCAAGACCCCCGGCCCCGCTCTGTATGTGCTGTGTGATTTCCACTCGCACATGAAGGACGCAGCGAAGGTGGTGCGCTATCTGAAGGACATCGCGCTCGACTTCAATCAGTTGCAGAACACTGTGCTGTTGCTGGGGCACGAGGTGCCGACGCCCAGGGAAATCTCGCGTCTGACTGCGACATTCGAACTGGCGTTGCCGAGCGATGCAGACCTGCTCGGCATCGTCCGCGAGGTGGCCCAGGAATGGACCATGCGCAACCCGGCGCAGAAGGTCAAGACCGACGAAGACACTCTGCAGGCGTTCATCGCCAACCTGCGCGGCGTGACCCACGCTGACGCGCGCGTGCTGGTGCGACACGCGGTGTTCCGTGATGGCGCCATCACCGAGTCCGACATTCCGCACGTCAACAAGCTCAAGTTCCAACTGCTGAATGCCGAAGGTCCGCTGCGCCTTGAGCCGAACACGACTGACTTCAACGCCGTTGCGGGCTTGCACAATCTCAAACGCTGGTTGGATGATCGGCGCGCAAGCGTGCTGGAAGCAGCGCAGATCGATGCGCCAAAGGGCATTCTGCTGCTGGGCGTACAAGGCAGCGGCAAGAGTCTTGCCGCGCGCGCTGTCGCCGGGCAGTGGGGCCTGCCGTTGCTGCGCCTCGACTTCGGCACGCTGTACGACAAGTTCGTGGGCGAGACAGAGCGCAATGTGCGCAACGCGCTGGTACAAGCTGAAATGATGGCGCCGTGCGTGCTGTGGATCGACGAGATCGAAAAGGGCGTGGCCACTGATCAGGACCATGCCATTACGCAGCGCGTGCTCGGCACGTTGCTGACGTGGATGGCCGAACGCACCGCCAGCGTGTTCATCGTCGCTACCGCGAACGACGTGTCGCGGCTGCCGCCGGAACTGATACGCAAAGGGCGGCTGGACGAGATCTTCTTCGTCGACCTGCCGGATCAGCCGTCGCGCAAGGCGATCCTGGAGGTGCACCTGCAGCGCCGCGGCATCGACCCGAGCTCCGTGAACGTCGACGAACTGGCCACCCTGAGCCACGGCTTCACAGGCGCGGAGTTGGAGCAGGCAGTGGTATCCGCGCGCTATCGCGTTCGATCAGCGCAGCCGACGTCGCATGTCACCGACGCTGATCTATCAGCAGCCATTACTGGCACGTTCCCGATCTCGGTCGTGATGGCCGAGCAGATCAACGCGTTGCGCGAATGGGCGTCAGAGCGAACCGTGCCCGCCTGAACGACAAATCCCTGACGTCCGCCCCCCAACAACCGCCCTAAGCTGCAGTAGAAACGAGGCCCTCTGGCGAGTCCTTCAAGACCACCGCGTCAAAGCCATGCTGGTTCAGGATGTAGGCCGCGAGCAGGCTGCGGCGACCGCCGCCGCACGTCGTCACGTAGACACAGTCCTTCGCCAGCGTGTCCAGCTGCTGACGCAATGCGTGTAGTGGCAGATTGCGCGCGCCTTTGATGGCACCTTGCTTGTACTCAAGCGGCAACCTGACATCCAGCAGTTCGATCGCACCCTGCTGGCCGCGCACCAGCCCGCTGTAGCTCGACCACTCGATGAAGCACAACACCGGGTTCTGCAGCAGGCGCTGGAAGTCGTCCTTGTTCAGGCGCATCAACGCGCCCTCGGTAATCATGATGATGCTGGCATTGCGCGGTGCATCGCCGATCAACGCATCTTCGCCAAACATATCGCCCGCGCGCAGTTCGGCCAACGTCAGATCGCGCGACTGCCCCTCAACCGTCATACGCCGCACGATGCGCGCTCGACCGGACTTGACCACATAGAAGTAGTCACCCGGCTCTCCCTGCTGAACAACGGGTTGCTCAGCCGCATAGAGCACTTCTTCGAACCGCGCAAACAGCTTCTGAATATTTGCAGGAGGCACCTGCGCAAACAGTGCGGACTGCAGCAGGCAGGACATCCAGTCCAGTTCAACCCCTTCGCCGGCAGTGAGGTCGGCGACCATGTAGTTGCCGGCCTGGTCCCAGGTCAGCACCAGATCGACTGCGTCCTTCCGAATACTGATCAACCGCACCGGCGACGTGGTGATCGCCGTCAGCGTGTGTGGACCCGCGACATCGAGGCTCTGCATGGCACGTGCATCGCCTGCCACTGTAGCTGTGATGCTGAAGTTGGCATCGGCAAGATCAACGCTGCCTTCAAGCAGAAAGTACAACCGCGAATCGAGTTCATCGCGCTTGAACAGGATCTTGCCCTTCGGATACTCCACTACGTCGGCGCGCCGACGCAGGTCGTTCAGATGGGTTTCGGGTAGCGACAGGAACGGCTGGAACTGCCGCAGCTCAAGCAAAGAAACGGTGTCTGCCATGGCACCTCGACACAGGGTCAGAATGAATAACGCAATCCAGCTTCTACCTCATTGCGCTCGATCTTGAATACCTCCAGGTTGCTATCCACATCCGTGTAGCGGTATTCGGCGCGAATCAGCAACTTCGGCATCGCAAGCCACTGCAGGCCGATGCGGCCAGCCAGCTGATCGTCTTCGCGCGTGATGGCGAACACTGGGTGGTCTGCATCGTACTCGGCGCTCTGGTAGCTGAGACCCAGGAATGGCACGACCGTCTGGCTGAGCGCCCACTGCAGGCCATAGGAGGCGCCGTAGAACGTTTTGCCATTGTGCTCACCCACGTCGTCATCACGTGCCGGTTCGCTGGCCCCATACACGGTAAACGAGTGCGAGGTGCTGCCGAACTGCTTGGCCAATGTCAGCGCCAGCAGGTACTGGTCCGTGTCCCGCGCCTTGTCGCCGTCGAATCGAAGCGTGGTTGCAGTGCCTGTGGCAGAGCCGTACCAACCGTCGCCGAAGTCCTGCGTCAGGCTGCCCACGACGCCGTAGGCATCCTGGAAGC
>CAMAVY010000180.1 GCA_945861675.1 Klebsiella pneumoniae
CCGACAATCGAGATCACTCAGCGCACATCAAGTGTCCATGATCAGCCTGAAACGGTGTCCACGATCAGGCTGAAATGGGTGGCCACGATGCTTTGAAACACTGTCCACGATCGGCTGAAATGGGCGGCCACGGTGGGCTGAAATATGCATCCGGTGCATGGACGATGTTGTGTGCAATGGCAGGGGTTGGCATTGCAGCACCGCAACCCGCAGGCAGCAGCGCACACGCTGCGCAAACCTGGATCGCCTACCTGAGCAGCCTGCCTTCAAGCGCACCGCTGTGGTTGGCAGTTGGACTTGCCATCGTGTGGTTTGCACCGAACACGCAAACCCTGGCCGCACGCCTGCGTCTGCCAACGCTACGTCAGCGACTGTTGCTTGCCGGCGCGCTCAGCACGTGCGTGTTCCTGCTGGCCGCAATCAACCATTCGCGCGGCGAGTCTGCGTTCATCTACTTCAACTTCTGAATGCGAACACGCACTGCGCATGGCGCCTGAAACTCAAAGCACTGACACCCAACACATGGCCGAACAGCCGAAGCACATCAGCATGCTGCGTGGCATAGGCTGGCTTGTGCTTGGCGCGCTGCTGGCGGTGCTGACGATGGAAGGCGTACTACGTTGCCTTGCGGTGAACTCTGGCTGGGTGAATCCGGTACCCACCCCACAGCAGCCACTGATCCGCTATGAGCCGGGCGCAGCGTTTGTGTACTCGCGCGGTTGGAACCTCGCGAACGTCCAGCGCGGTTGGTTCAACAATCTCGGCTTCGTGAGTGCCTATGACTATCAAGTCGGCGCGCCGGCCGTGGCGATCATTGGCGACAGCTATGTAGAGGCCGCCATGATTCCCGATGGCACGCGCGTGCATGAACAACTGCAGCCGCTGCTGCCGAACGGCGTGCAGGCGCTGGGGTTCGGTCAGTCGGGCGCCGATCTGGCAGACGATCTGATCATGGCGCGCCATGCAGCCGAGCACTTTCAGCTGCGCGGTCTGGTGTTCGTGCTGTCACCGGCCGATGTACTGGGCAGTGGCAAACCGCGGCCAAGAGGTTTCTGGTTCAGCGGCCACGGCGCCGCAACACGCATGTACAGTGCAGCGCAGGTGCAACTGCGCAACCTGTTCTACCGCAGCAGTCTGCTTTCGTACCTGCTCGTGAATCTCAAGTTTGCGCCGGCAGACTTGCTGGATGACGGATTCAACGCCATAGCAGCACCGTCACTCGCGGAAGGGTTTGATAAATCTGCGTCTGATCATCTCGGTTACTTCCTGTCGCAGGTGCAGATGCTGGCCACGCGTGAGGGCCTGCGACCCGAAGCCGTAGTGCTGTTGCTGGATGCCGATCGCGCGGCGTTGTACGCACATGAAGCGCCATCAGCACTACACGCGGCATTGGGTGCGCGCGCCCGTTCGAGTGGGTTCGCAGTGGTCAATCTCAGCGATGCGTTCAGTGCGGAGTTCGCGCGCACTGGATTGCGGTTGGATGTCGCTGCGGAGGACAGCCATTGGAATGTGCGGGCGCATGAGCTTGCGGCGCGCGGCGTTGCGGAGGTGTTGCGGCGGCGGTGAGGCGGTGAGCTCGCTCGCGCTGGTCGTGTGCTTGAAGCCGTGCGGGGTACTGGCTTCTGCGGGGCGCACCGGCTGCGCCGGCACATCCCTGATGAGCTTGCGCGGCACATCCATGTGCGGCGACCCCCGCCGAAGCCAGTACCCCACACGGCACGCACACGACCCGGCGCTGGGTCTGGTGTCCGGGAGATGTTGCTCGGAGATTGATGGTCACTTTGGGCTGCGTGCGCGCGGCAGGTGTCGCCGCGAATGGTCTGGCGGTGAAGAACTCGATCAGCTCGTGGTGTTTGGCCGATGCTGTGCGACGAGTTGGTAGTCAATTTGCTGCCACAGCACATCGTCGACGTAGGTCTACAGACTGTACTTGCGCGCTGTGCGCATTGCCCTGATAAATCGCAATAGGCTGCCGCACACTCAGACTAACAGCCGACATCAGGTGCGCATCCGGCGGCCCCAGTTGAGCACCAGCAGGCTGAATTCCTGCGCAGGGTTCAATCGTCGGCGAAATTGCGAAATCCGTGGCTAACTGCCTTCTGCGCCAGCACGGCGACCAGGCGCCACACCAAGTGGCAGAAGTACAGCAACCGTGAACACCAAGTCAGAGCTGATCAGCGCACTTCGCGAGACAAACGCATTGAACGCGATCAACGGGAACAATGACGCAGAGATTGTTCCCGCAACCCTACGCGCACACGACCTGAACTGAAGTGCCAGATGCGTCCCAGGAAGCGCCGCCAACCCGAGCATTGAGCACGAGCTGCGCACTGACGCCACTGCCGCGCTAAAGGTCTCAATGACACACGCGATTGCTGCGCGTACGGCCACAACCGCAACACGATCTGGCCACGTCGCGCGGACTGACTCTCGCTCGAACACGGGGTGCTCGACGCGATCGTTTTCGTCTCGGTTGGTAGCCATGTGCGAACCACCCTGCATCGAAAAGCCGCAACAATGGTGCCAGCGCTAGAAGGGAGCCTTAGGCATTGAAGCAGGCATCCGCCTCATCTTCGGCTCCAACTGGATTGCTTCGCGTGCCGCTCGGCGACAGCAGTGTTGAGCAGATTCCTATCTTTCGAGCGCAGCTTCCGCATTGATCTGCTGGCACGGCAACTGATGGCGCACTTGCCATTGGCGGTCCTCCATCAGGGTTTCGAATCTGCGCCCGCAATGAAGTGTGTGTCGGAGTAGCCGCACGCTTCCAACAATTGTTCGTGCACCGCGCGTCATCGCACCATCCCACCTCGCCGGCAGATCGCAATGATCACTATCGCAACGATGCGGACTTCCGGCGGCCCATCCGCTGGTCGCGTGCGTGCCGTGTGGGGTACTGGCTGGAGCGGGGGTCGCCGCACAAGGATGTGCGGCGCAAGCTCATCAGGGATGTGCCGGCGAAGCCGGTGCGCCCCGCGGAACGCCAGTACCCCGCACGGCAGAAAGCACGCGACCGGCGCTGGGTTGAATGGGCGGACAGGTGACCGGAGCTGTCGTGAGCAAACGTGGCCCTGGCCATCGCAGCATCTCGTGCCGCCCGCCAACCCCGGGGCCCATGAAGCGTCCCGCAAAAACCTCTGCGACGTGCTATGCAAAGGCCAGACATGACTCAGTCGTTGTTTCAGTCACGCCTGCCTCATGCATCAACGCGTTGTATTGCTGCTGTGCGAGCGGAACACCAACCGGCAGCGGCGCGACATGCCATTGAACGAGCGAATTCGCGGCCTGGTTGCCCAAACCAAGCACGTAAGTACGCTCCGGTTTCAACACGACGCGGACAGCCTCTGACACGCGATACACGAAGCGCTGCAGCTGCAGCCACACGCACATGATCCTGGTCAGGATTGCCGCTCAGAAACGCGTACAAGAAGCACTTGCCTGAGGTGCTTCGCCGAGCACGGGCCGACGTCCGCACGCCCTACGCGACAAGCTGTTCGAATTCATCGGCCGCCTCGGGTGCTGCGCCGCACTGAAGAGCCGGGGTGCCGTCGGCAACGGCTATTGGTGGGGGTGTTCCGGAAACTGCCTGGCCTCGTCGCAGATGCCGTACCAGCTCGGCTTTTCGTTGACAAACTCGTGGAAGTGATTGGTGAGCTCAATTTCATCATCGAAGCAGTTGGCTGCGACTGGGAATGAATCGCTGCTCGACGTGACCTCGCCTAGCGAGGTACCGCACTTCGAACAGAAGCAGCGGCTGTACTGATAGGGCGCTTCTGGCTTGTAGGTCGTTATCGATTCTTCGCCAGAGTGCAGCTGGAAGGCTTCACGTTTGACGAAGACAAAAGTACTGGCGCCGATCTTGCGGCAGCGGGTGCAATGACACGTACCCATCATCGTTGGTGGGCTGATGAGCGTGAACGTCACGGCGCCGCAGCAGCAACTTCCTCTCAGCATGGTTGTCTCCCCGGGGTGTAACGCGTTGCCGTCTGTGCAGATCGCACGTTCGACTTCGCACGTTCGAAAATGGGGCCAGCGTTCGAGTTTCGGCTGTGGCCTGTCACTGTCGTTGCGGCTGCAGCGATCTGCCGTAGCCACGGGCGAGAATTTAACATCGCGAACCTCGTTGTTTCGAGCTTCGTCGATTCGGGCAGGAACCATGCGCGTACTCTGGCTTGCCGCCGAGTTGTCATTCGAGTGCGAACATGGCCCTCGCGTGGACAGATTCAGTGCTCCAGCCAATGCCCCACGCGGGTCAAGCTCACGACGGTGAGCAGCTCAGCAGATCGCGGTGGCGGCTTGCTCTTTGCAACCGCTGCAGCTGTGGTCCGCGCAGACGCTCATGAGCAGCATGCGTCGTGCGTCGTGCGTCGTGCGTCGTGCGTCGAAACGAGTAGATCGCCGCCCGCACCTTCAGCGCGCGCCCCGGGGTGCCCCGAGTACCTGAACCCAATAGAGGTCACCGGAGCCTGCGTTGGCTATGAAGTACGCGACGCCCATGTCCGTGAATTGTGGATTCATCAGATTCGCACAGTGCGATGGACTGCCGAGCCAGCCATCGACGACCTGTTCCTCGGTGGTGGCACCGGCAGCCAGGTTCTCCGCGACGCTCGACCACGCGTAACCTTGACGGCCAATGCGCTCGGCCGGCCGGCTGCCGTCGGTTCCACGATGGGTGAGTTCGCCGATCGTCGCCAATTCGCGCGCATGCGTGCTGGCCGCGCGATCGAGTGCCGGTGAGCGGTTCAGCGGCGCTGCCGGGCCGAAACGGGCGCCACCGCAATTGCGACCGCGCACGCGCGCATTGTTGACCAGCTCAAGCAGCCGCTCGTGCACAACGGACGCCTGCTCGGGACCGGGCGGCGCGAATGGCGCCGCGACGACCACCCACGCATCGTGACCGTCGCTGGCAACGCCGATTTCCTGAAACTCCGCGCTCGTCAATTGCGCACAGAAGCGAACGACAAGTGCGCTACGAATCGAGACCAGGCTGCGGTCGTCGGCGCCGTCGCGCGCATGAACGCGGATCGACGCCGCTGCGGCCGCGCGATACGGCGCGCGCTCCAATGACTCGGCGAGCGACTGCCCGTGCAGCAGCTGCGACGCGACGACAGCGAGTCGTGGCTGTGGGCGCAGCACACCATCCAACCCGCGGAACTGCATGCAGCCGGCGCTGCGAATCGCATTCGCAGCCGCGATCACGACGTCTGGCGACGCGGCACACGCTGCGCCCGCCAACAGCGCCAGCTGCACAGCCAGCATTGCAGCGATAGCTCGCCGCAGGCAGCCGCGGACGCGACAAGTTCGGACATTCCTTGGTACAGGCATGAAAGCGGGCCGCCGAATGGGGCGTCGCCCCGCGTGTTTCAAGCTAAGTGCACGATGGCCCTGCCGCCAAGCCAGGTCGCGGGTTCGTGGATTCACCTGCAGTGCGTGCCAACGCCTGGCCACGCGAACGAACCGAGCCACTTCGCCGCCGGAGGGCACACGGAGTGTGACGCAGCCCGCGTGGTTCTTCGCGCAGTCCGCCGAAGCTCAGATACGTGCCTACGCTTTCTGGACCTGTGATGCGTTTATGGCAGTTCGTGCAACCCCTCGAAAACCCCAACGAAGCGGACCCACCGTCGAAGCGCAGCAGGCGTCGTCGCTCGCGCCGCGGTCGCGCAAGGCAGCGGCGAAGCTTGATCGCGTTGGCAATCGGGGTCGCGGCAATCGTCGCCGTGATCTGGTTGGTGATTGCGTCCACGCTGCACCGCCAGGGCCCAAGCATTGCGGCACCGAGCGAACGCGCTTCAGGCGGCCAGATACTCGCGGTGGCTGCCTCGACCGACGCCAAGCCCAAGCTGCCGGCGCGGCGGATATACCGCCACTCGATCGTCCCGGGCGGCGTGCACAGCGCCACAGAAGTATTGCAAGCCATGGCCGTCGACCCTGTAGTCGCCGCGCACTACGCCGCGGTCGATCCAAGCCGCATGCGGGTGGAGCAGCTGACACAACCGCTCGCAGCGCACGTGTCCTACCGGATCGGCAACAAGATCTACTGGACCAAAGGCAAGGTTCTGTTGGCGGCCGGCGAACAGGTCCTCACCGACGGCAAGACGACGCTGCGCGCACGCTGCGCGCACGCTGCGGGAACATCGTGTCCACAGTGCGACGTACGCCGACATTTGCAGGGGAGCCAGAAGAAGCTGAGTTCGAACTGGTACTGGAGCCCATCGTATTGGCGGCAGCCCCGCAGGTGCTCATTCAGCACACAGGCTTCGCCGGGACACGGGCGCGAAAGCCACAGGCAGCGAGGTCAACGATTCCAGGACCGAGCACACTCGCTCTTCTGGCATTCGGTGTTGCTGCTGGTATCGCGCGCTACCACTTCCGACGCCGCGCCAACCAATAACGCAGGCTCGCCGGCTGCGCGTCCTGGCGCTCTTGACGTCGGCTCCGCGCACCCAACTGCCACCCTTCAGACCAGCGTCCGGTTACCGCGTAGCGGGTGTTCGCTCCATACTCCGTTGAAGTCGATTGCATGCGGTTTGTTGCATGCGCAGATGCCGCTTTCCTGTTGCTCGATGCGAACGCAGCGAAGCGTTCAAACCGAACGACGCAACCCGTCATCCGTTTGCGGCATGTCTGCGACTTCACCCAGGAGAGACATCGTCATGCGTAACGAACAATCCAGTTCCCCGATGAACATCGAGCAAATAGACAGCGTGCATGCCGACGCCATGGTGATCGACGCCCACGCAGACATCGAAGTGCCAGGCAGAGAATCACCCTACGTTGGCCCCGATGGTCGGTCCAAAGTAGCCCCCGACAAGATGTCACGCGGCGGCGTGGACGGCGTGGTGCTCTGCATCGCGACGGGGCCGGGACCGCGGACAACCGAAGGGTTCGCGCGGGCCCGGCGAATCGCCGACCGAAAACTGGCCGCCGCGCGTGCACTGATCGCGGATCCCGCCAACAATCTGCTACTGGCGCGCAACGCCACCGATGCCGACGAAGCAAAGGCGCAAGGCAGACGCTCGATATTTCTGAGCTTTCAGAACACGCAGATCATCGGCACGGACCTCACCGCTCTGGATGAATTTCGCGAAGCCGGCGTCACGGTATTTGCCCTGAACCACATCGGACACAATGACTGCGCCGATTCATCCCGGCCCAATTTCATTGCCGCCACCGGCAAGCACGAGCCCGAAGCGGAGCGCGGCGGATTGTCGCCGCTGGGCCGCAAGGCCATACGGCGCATCAACGAACTGGGCGGCCTCGTCGATGTGTCTCAATCATCGCTGCGAGCTACTTTGCAAACGGTTGAGCTGTCCAGCGCACCGGTGGTCGCAAGCCATTCCAACGTGCGCGCTTTGTGCGACGTCAGCCGCAATCTGTCCGATGTTGAAATTGACGCCATTGCTGCGGGCGGCGGCGTGATTCACGTGTCACCGTTCCGGGGCTATCTGTTCGATACCACCAACCAGCAGCTGGTGGACGACATTCGCAACGCCCGCTTGGGCGCAGGTCTACCGGAGAAGTACCTGTATCCGTTTGAGCTGTACTGGGAAATCAAAGACCCCGATGAGCAGGTGGCATTCCGCGACACTATCAGCGGCCTGCTCGGTCCAGGTTCCTTGGACAGCCTGATGGATCACATCGACTACATTGTTCAACGCGTGGGTGTGCAGCACGTTGGCATCGGTACTGACTTCAATCACGGTGGCGGCATGCGTGGTTTCGATGAAGCGAGCGATGCGCGCAATATCACCGCCGCGCTGCTCGCGCGCGGATATTCAGCACACGAGATCGACAAGATCTGGGGACGCAACTTTCTGCGGGCGCTCACCGCCGCCCAGGCAGTTGGCGTTTAGCGGTGGTACGAGAAACGGCCCTTATCGTCGGGGTCGGTCGGGCCACCGGCCAGGCGGTGTGCCGACAGTGGTGTGATCGCTACAAGCTGATCCTCATTGCTCGTTCAACAGAGTTCATCACCGCCCTTGCGGACGAACTGCCAGATGCTCATGCATTGCCCTGCGACGTTGCCGACCGCGCTGCCTGGGGCGCCACGTTGCGGCGCATCCGCGAAGAATTCGGCCTGCCGAAGCGCATCCTCATCAACACCGAGGCCGCGGCCTGGGGCAACTACAACGCACTGTCGCTGGAGCAGTTGGACAACAGCTTCGACGTCAACGCAATCAGTCTGCTGCAACTGGTGCAAACGCTGTTCCCCGACAAGAACGGAATTCCCGCAGGCACCCGAATCATGATCAGCAGTTCGCCCGCGGCCTACCATCCACCCGCACAGTTCTTGGGTCTGGCGCCGAGCCGGGTTGCGCAACGTGTGCTGGCCGAACTGCTGCATGAAAACCTCGCGCATCATGGTCTCGCTTTTTCGGTGTTCTCGATCAATGGCGTCATCGACGAACCGAAGATGCGCGCGGTGTACCCGGACAAGCCCACGTCGTTCTTCATTCAGCCCAACGATATCGCCAGGGCGATGCTGAGCCTGTTCGACGGTGAGGACTTCAAGCTCACCGCGGAGCTACGCGGCGAGTCGTCGTTTGCCTGAGCAGATATCAGCAGCGCGGGGATGCCGGGTTGTGGCACAGCGCACATCTTCCGATCGGCGAAGCAGGCGGTGCACGGCCTGCGGCCCACGCTATGCATGGGTACGCCATACCCGTAGCCTCGAACCGACGGGCAGACCTGACGCTGGGAGGCTGCAAAGGCAACTGGCGGACAGGACACACGAGGTGTCGAGTTCCTCGACGACGGCGCTAAGGGCACATCGTCACTGCTCGTGCAGCCGCAGCTCGCGCAAGCGCTGGCCATCGCCGCGCGTCTGAACGACGGACGCAGCAGATTCCCCGTCGATTTCGCATCGCTCTTCATCGGCATGCTCGCAGCCGGGGGCGACGTTGGCACCTGGATGCGCGAGCGGCTCGAACGCAACGGCGGCCTGCAAGCGCTGTTGCTGCGCGTTGGTCAGAAGGACATCAGCCAGTTCGCGAGCACGCCGCTCGATCGGCTCGACCAACCGCTGCAGCGAACAGGATCGGCGCGGCAGGCGCTCGACGAAGGCGCGCGAATCGCCGACGCCCTCGACATGACCATCGACGAGCTGCACGTGCTGGCCGCCTACACCACGCTGCCCGGTTACCACGAGACGGACTTTCGTGAGTTCCTGATAGATCGCGCCGAATGGGCACGAGACCTGTCCCAGTTCGCCGCGCGCCACGACGCGGCACACGCCGAGTTCTGGTCAGGTTTCGACGGGCGCGTGTTTTCGCACACGCAGCCCGCCGCCGCGCCCGCAAACAAAACGCGCGCAAGCAAGGTGGCCGTGACCGACGCACCCGCGGACCTCGCGGTACTCGATATGGAGGACCACGTTCGAAACGCGTTGGAGCTCGCGCAGCAGATTGCGGGCGACGCAGATGCAAGCGCCATGCATGTGCTGCGCGCCGTGGTGACGCTTGCATCGCCATCGCAGTCGGCCGCCTTTCGCCGCGTCCAGGAAATCCTGGCGATGCAGGCTACTTCGCCGTCCACGACCAACACGCCACCTGCGACGCCCTGGCGCCTGCATGCGGCGCTACGTGCACAACTGGCGTTCGCTGCGCGCCCTG
>CAMAVY010000181.1 GCA_945861675.1 Klebsiella pneumoniae
AGCCAACGGCTGACTTCGGGCGCAGTAGTAGCGGTGAACTGCAGCAACGCCCGCCGCAGGCGCGCGCCGTTGTCTGGCAGGTTGTCGCAGGACACCGCGAGAAACGGGGGCACGCCCGCAGCACGTCGTTGTGTAAGCGCCAGTGCCAACAAGCCAACTGCGGAGATCGGGTGCGCGGGATCGGCGAGATCGTGACGGATGTCGGGATGGTCGACGTTCAGGTCACCGTTGCGCAGCAGGCAATAGCCCTTCTCCGTGATCGTCAGCGTGACCACCTGCGTGGTGGGTGCGCGCAGCGTTGCGAGTACGGCGGCCAGTTGAGTGGGCGCGTGCAGCGCGTCGACAATTGCGCCGATGACCTGCAGGCGCACTTCATCGTCGAGCACGGCCAGTGTGTACAGGTTGTCCTGCGCGTGCAGCGCCTGCACAACCTGCGCAGAGTGCATTGCGACTGTGCAGATGCCCCATTGATCCGCCGGGCCATTCCGCTGTGCAAGCGCTGCTTCCGTGAACCACGCCTGGTGCGCGCGATGAAACACGCCAGGCCCGATGTGCACGATGCCGACGCCCAGTGAAGCGCGCGGGTACGCGAAGCGTGCGACGAATGGCGGCAAGCCAGCGAGCGCAGTGCTGTTGAGTCTTTGCATCTCAAGCGGCGGCATCTACCTGGCCTCGCCTGCGTGGCCTGCATCGCCCAGTCGGTACGCCGACCGCACCAGATCCACGGTAAGCACACGTGCAAGTTCGAACGCTTCGTCCTCGGTCAGCCGGTGCTCGGCGACGAGTGTGGCGAGGTAACGGCAGTCCATTCGTCGAGCGACGTCGTGGCGCGCGGGGATGGACAGGAACGCGCGCGTGTCGTCGTTGAAGCCTGCCGCGTTGTAGAAGCCCGCGGTCTCGCTGACCTGCTGGCGGAAACGCAGCATGCCTTCCGGGCTGTCATGGAACCACCATGGCGGGCCGAGCCGCAGCGCCGGATAGTGGCCGGCCAACGGCGCAAGCTCGCGGCTGTAGGCGGATTCATCGAGCGTGAACAGAATCAGCGACAGTCGTGTGTCATTGCCAAACAGGTCGAGCAGCGGCTTCAGCGCTTCCACATAGCCGATGGGTTGTGGGATGTCTGCGCCTTTGTCGCGGCCGAAGCGCGCAAACAGCGCTGCATTGTGGTTTCTGAACGAACCTGGATGCAGTTGCATGACCATGCCGTCGTCGATGCTCATGCGCGCCATCTCGGTCAGCATCTGCGCGCGGAACAGTTCGCAGTCTGCGGCCTCGGCGCCACCGTGGCGCACACGCCCAAACAATTGCTCGCAGGCGCGTCTGGACAGTGCGGCCGTGCGCGCCGTGGGATGACCGTGGTCCGTGGCCATGGCGCCATGCGCGCGGAAGAACGCGCGGCGATCGCGCAGCGCCGCAAGGTAGCCGTCCCAGGCACCGGTGTCGTGGCCGGTGAGGGCGCCGAGTCGCACGAGGTTCGCGGCGAAGTCGTCGCGCGCTGCATCGATGACATCGTCGGGGCGAAACGTTGTGATGACGCGCTTCGCCCAGGGTGTGCCTTGCAGGCGTGCGTGATGCGCAAGGCTGTCGGTGGCCGCTTCCGTCGTCGCAATCAGTTCAATGCCAAACCGATCGAGCAACGCGCGGGGTCGGAACGCATGTGTCTGCAGCGCTGCGCCGATCTGGTCGAAGTAGTTGTCGGCGGTGCCTGCGTCGAGCTGCTGACGAAACCCGAACACTGTGTACAACACGTGGTCCAGCCACAGTCGCGACGGTGTGCCACGAAACAGGTGGTAGTGCTCGGCGAACAACCGCCATACAACGCGGCGATCGGTCTGCACAACGCTGCCATCGCTGCGCGGAATGCCGAGTGCGTCCAGGCTGATGCCCTGGCTGTACAGCATGCGAAACAGGTAGTGGTCGGGGATGAGCAGCAGGCTGGCAGCATCGCTGAACGGGGCATCGTCGGCGAACCACTGCGGGTCTGTGTGGCCGTGCGGGCTGACGATGGGCAGCGCCTGCACGCTTGCGTACAGACTGCGTGCGATTGCGCGTTGCAGGGGATCGCTGGCGAACAGGCGGTCCGGATGCAGCTGCAGTTCGTTAAGCGACATGCGCGACTCAGCCTTTTTGTCTCGGGTTGTTCTGGCCCGCGCCTTCTTGCCGCGCGGATTCCTGCAGCGTGGCATCACGCACATTCTGTGCGACTGCCTTGATGCCGTCGTTGGCTGCGCGCTGACTGGCAATTTCCGCTGCACTCAGCTGCGCGGTGTTCAGGTAGTCGTCGCGCCAGTCTGGCGGGCCTGGCCACTGCAGCGGGCTCTGTACCGTGGTGCGCGCAGCGAATGCTGTTTCGAACAGGTTGAGTGCGCGTGCCAACGTTGCGTCCTGCGACGGCACATTGTTGGGGATGCCGGCCGCATTGCCCAATGGAACATCGCTGAACAGAAAGCGCGGTACGCCGCAGTGTTCAACGATGTCGCGGGCCGCGCCCATGATCACCGTTGGAACGCCGTGTGTTTCCAGATAGCGCGCCACAAGGCTCATGGTCTGATGGCACACGGGGCAGTTGGGTACCAGCAGTGCGAGATCGGCGCTGTCCTGCTGGCATGCTGCAAGCAGGGCCGGGCAATCCACCTCGAGTGTGTGGCGCTGGCTGCGATTGGTGGGCACGCCGAAGAAGCGCGCTGTAAGCGCACCGATGCGGCCCGCCGCTTGTGCACGGCGCAGCGCAGGCAGTGGAAACCAGCAGTTGTTGTCGTCGCTCAGGAATTTGCGATGCACTGCCACGTGCGACACACGCAGGTCGTGGTCGATGGCCGTGTCGCCTGAATACATGGCGTAGAACTTCGCCGCAGCGTTGTAGGGCGCGGCTGCGCTCTGGTCGCCCTTGTCCTTCTGAAACGGCGCAGCAGTGGTCAACAGTGCGAGGCGTGATTGCGCGAGCGGTTTGCCTGGCAGCGTAAACGGCACATTGGAAAATTGTGCATAGCGGTACGGGTTGCCATAGCCGAGCAGGTTGTACCAGGCGTGCGTGCGTTCGATGTAGCGAACAGGCAGTTGTTCCATGAGAGCTTTCCTTGGAAGCGCAGGGGCCTTGGAAGCGCAGGGGCCCTGCAAGCGCGGGGGCCTTGGAAGCGCGCAGCGGTTGGAATCAGGGATTGCGCGCAACTCGTTTGTGGCCGTGAGGGTCGAGTGTGACTGCGATGTTATTTGCACCAGGTCCAACAAGCACGGTACGGCGCTCGGTAGTGTGGCCCGGCAGCGCGACTTCAATACGCACGCTGCCGACGGGCAACTGCATACCGGGTTGATAGCGCGTATCAGCATCCAGCAGTGTCACCGTCGCGCCGAGCGGTCGGACCTGCACATTCAATGCGGCGTATTGCGTGCACAAGGCTGTGTCTCTGCCGCTCATGGCTGTCTCTCTCCCGCTCATGGCTGTACCCGCGCCGTCCCCGGACCGCGCACGCGAGATCGTCGCAACGCCGTGGGTTGCTGCAGCGTCTGCTACAGCATCTGCTGCAGTGCGAGCGAGCGACGCAGCGTTGCGCTGTTCGGCAACTGCGGAATCGGGCGCCGTTGGTTGGGCCGCCGCAGTCGCTGCGACCTTCGGCTTCGCATTCATTGAAGCCAGTGCTGTGTAGATGGCGATTGCAGCCAGTGTCGATGCGAGGGTGATGAACACACCACGACCAATGCCTGAGCGCGGGTGCGGTGTGTGCATGCGTGGCGTGTCCGACGCGCTGCTGTCGGGATGCGCTGCGCTGTATTCCGGCGTATCGCTATCTTGGGGCGCGTCTCGTCGTTGCGGCATTTCGCCGCTGGACAACGCCTCGCTGGGCGGCGGCGTGGCAAACAGCTGCGTGGGCGCAGCGGAAAGTGCGTGCCGTTCCGGCAGTGCGGTATCCGTCGGCCGTAGCGACAGGCCATGCGACAGCCGATCGATCTGCCCGAAGCGTGTCCAGTTGCGTTCCATCGCCTGGATGATGGAGATGACATCGGTACATAAACGCAGACGATCTGCCGGGTGCTTGGCAATCAGCAGATCCATCAGCGGCTGCAGATCATGCAGCGCAGCTGGCAGCGGTTTCGGCGGGTACTGCGCAATGTGCACCATGAGGTGCACAACCGTATCGCCTTCGATGGGCACCTGCCCTGTCAGCATCTCGTACAGCATCACGCCCAGCGAGTAGAGGTCGGAACGATGATCGATCGGGCGCTCGCGTGCCTGCTCCGGGCTGAAGTAGCGCGCGGTGCCAGGGTTGGCACCCGCTGCGGTCAATGCGGTGCCAGCGCCCAGCACTTTTGCGATGCCGAAATCCGTGAGCAGTGCCATGTCCTGCTGGAACAGCACATTGTCCGGTTTGAGGTCGCGATGAATGATGTTGCGCGCGTGCGCGGCCTGCAGCGCGGAGGCGATCTGCCGCGTGATCGCCAGCGCTTCCAGCACCGGCAGCGCGCCGTGTTTGTACAGCCGATCACGCAGGCTGCCATCTTCGAGAAACGCCATCGTCAGATAGGGGCGCAGATCGGTGGTGAAGCCGTACTGATACACCGGCACGATGTTCGGATGCGTGAGGCTGGCAGCGGTGCGGGCCTCGCGCTCGAAGCGACGGCGAAAATGCTCGTCGCGTTCGAAACGCTCGTCGATGACCTTGATGGCGACAAGCCGTCCCAGGCGTTCTTCGCGGGCGAGATACACCGCCGCCATACCACCACGGCCCAGTCGGCTCAGCAGGGTATGTTCCGGCACATCGACGCCGAATTCGTTCGTCATCAACACCTTCTTTCGGGCGCGCGTGCGTCCTGGTCTTCAGGGCGTCTGGGGTCGCAGCCCGCTGCGCCGTTACCGATCTGCAATGGCGCCGACAGCACCGATGCGCTATTTAGCTGAGCGAGGTGACCTGGCCGTTTACTGCGTCGGCCGGTTTCGCGTCGCCAATGCTGACTGGAAAATCCTGCCGTTGTTCCTTTTCGTGTTGAGTTTCATTCGGGGGCGTCATGAGTATCCACATCCCATCTGTGTCCGGGCAAGCCAGGTTTCCTGAGCAAAACATGCTGTCTGAGCAGGCCAGCTACGAGCGCGTGTTTCCGGATACCAACATCATCGACTGCGATGCGCATATCACGGAACCGGCCGACTTATGGACTTCGCGTGGGCCGGCCACGATGCGCGATCGGCTGCCAACCATGCGCAATGTCGGCGGCCGTGACATGTGGTTCGTCGATGGCGACATTCCACTGGGCACTGTGGGTTTGTCGGTGGTGGCGAAGCAGGGCCGCAAGACGCACGGGCAGCTGACGCTGCCAACCATCGACGAAATGGACGAGTCATCCTGGAACCCTGCCGCGCGCGTAGAAGTGCTGAACCGGCTGGGTATTCAGGCGCAGATTCTGTATCCGAACGTGGCGGGCTTTGGTAGCTCGCGCTTTCTCAGCATGCGCGACGACGACCTGCGGCTGGCCTGTGTGCAGATCTACAACGACTACATAGCGCAGGTGCAGGCCGATACAGGTGGTCGGCTTGTACCGCAGGCCATCCTGCCGCTGTGGGATATGCGCACCACCGTGCAGGAAATGCTGCGCGTGAAACAGGAATTGAAACTCACCGGTGTGACCATTCCCGACACACCGGAGCGGCTGGGCCTGCCGGACTTCGGCAGCGACCATTGGATTCCATTCTGGGAGTGCGCCAGCGAACTTGGCCTGCCGCTGAACTTCCACATCGGCAGCGCAGACGTGCAGACCTTCATCAACGCGCCATGGCCGTCGATGGGCCCGGAACGCAAGATGGCCATCGGCGCCACCATGCTGTACATGGACAACGCGCGCGTCATCGTGAATCTGTTGTACTCCGACGTGATCGAGCGTTTTCCAAAGCTGCGCTTTGTCTCGGTGGAAAGCGGCCTGGGTTGGATTCCATTCGTACTGGAAGCCTGCGAGTACCAGTGGGACGAGATGGTGCCCACTGAGGTCCGCCACCACCAGATGCGCCCCACCGAGAAGTTCAGGCACGCCATCTATGCGTGCTTCTGGTTCGAGAACGATGGCCCGCGGCGGTTGATCGACAAGATCGGCGTGAATCGTGTGCTGTTTGAAACGGACTATCCGCACCCCACGTGCCTGTATCCACGTTCGCGCGAACATCTGCGTTCCGTGCTGGCGGACGTGTCGAGCGAGGCGCGACAACGCGTGCTGTGTGATAACGCTGCGGAGCTGTATGGCATTGTGATTGCCGCGCCCTGAGGGCGCGCCCTCAGGGCGTGCGTGTTCGACTCGATGCACAGCTGGGAGCAGCGATGTACAGCAACTGGCCGGCCAATCTCGCTGTGGTGTTCGCCACCGCAATCACGGTGGCCATCGCTGTACTCGCGCATTACTAGGGCCTGGTCTGGCTGTCGCGGCAGCTGGCGCGCGTGCACACGCTGCGGCGGCGCAAGGTGCTCTATGGCGTGTACGCCGTGTTGTTTCTGCACGTCGTGGAGATCTGGCTGTTCGGTGTGGTGATCTGGGCGTTGCTTGAGTGGCCCGTGTTCGGATCTGTCGCCGGCATTCAACAGCTGGCGTTGTTTGATGCCATCTATCTGTCTGCAGCAACGTTCACCACGGTGGGCTTCGGCGATCTGTCGCCTGAAGGCCCGATTCGCTTTCTCGCAGGCACTGAAGCGCTGATGGGCTTCGTGTTGATTACCTGGTCTGCGTCGTTTACCTACATCGAGATGGAACGCTTCTGGCGCACGCGCGACCCGTGACGCCGTGCGGTTCGCCACCATGCCCTTCACGGGGCTGGTCGCAATGTGCGTGACAGGGCGTCGACGGTGACATCGCCGCGCTCAAGCGGCGAGATCGCGCTCTTGATCGGGTTGATGTTGTTCAGCGGGGCATCTCTACGGGCGCCCTTGCCCGAGTTCGATCCGGGGTCCAGCCCGCCGCCCGGCAGGATGCCGATGCGGGGCCTGGTGCCATCACCCGGTTGCAGCGCGGGGAAGTTGCCCGCGCCGGGCTTACGCAGGTCGCCACCCAGGGCATCGCCCAGGCTGTCGGCCGCGGCCTTCCTTATCTGCATCTGCGCGCGCCTCGACGTCGCCCGGGCCACCCTGATCCTTGCTGTCGCGCTCGTTCCGGGCTGTGTCGCCGCGCTCGGATGGCGCGCGGCCCGATCCGTCCCTGGCGTGGCCAACCTGGGACAGCGACTCAAGTAGCGCCGGCCGCTCGGCCAGCAGCGAAAAACTGCCGTCGGGTCTGAACAGCGCGAAGCGGTAGTCCTCGTCTACGCCCAGGTCCGCGAAGGCGGGTCCACTGCCGGTTGCGCGCGTGGCCGTGGCGCGGATCGCGCCCTGCGAAACGCCTACGTACAGCTCGCCCGTGGGCGCCAGCGCCGCTTCGTCCGGGCCCGCGCTCCGATCGCCCGTGGGGCATTCCCGTCTGCCGGCATTACGCAGTGTCCGTCCGCGTCCAACGACTCCATTGAGTCGCAGTGGATGCGCGCGGACGGGCATCGGTCACCCGGCGCTCCGACGGCAACGGGACGGCGCCGTGGCGCGGCCATCAGCACAAGTCGCGCCACTGGCGCCCGCCGAACAACCGCCGCATCTGCTGCGCGCGTGCGCCCATGCAGTACCGCGTTCGCGGTCGAACCCGACAGCAAGCCCAGGCCGTGGCGACCGTGCGTGCCGATCACGAGCCCGCCTCGGCCACTGGCCGAATCTCCGCGGGATTGCTCAGCTGGCGCGCTCTCGATGACGATTGATCCGACCAGCGTCCAGTTCCCGCGTGGCTGGTGCTCGCTCGATACTCTGGCGGCGTCGATGACATGCGGTTTGTTCTGCCTATGCGCGATCTGGCTCCCGGTCGTGTTCCGCTCGAGCATCCGTTTGCGGTACGTCTCGGCCAACGAGAACCTCGGTGGCTGCCTGAACAGACTCCGGCTGCTTGCCACTCGGGCCAGACCTGCATCGCCGCGGAGATGGCGCGAGGCGCTGGGGTTGCTGTTGTGGATGTGCATGACATCGCCGAGCCGCGCGTGAACGATTGCCGAGATTCACGCTCGCGGCACGCAGCGTCGCGTTGCACATGTTCCGCAGTTGCGAACTGCATTCGGTATATGCGTGACCGACGTCCCGTTGCGCACGATCGACCTCGCATCCGGCGACAATCCAGCCAGCCTCCCACGCGCGTAGTCCATGTGTGAACAG
Organism: Klebsiella pneumoniae; assembly: GCA_945861675.1. Classification (GTDB taxonomy): domain Bacteria; phylum Pseudomonadota; class Gammaproteobacteria; order Pseudomonadales; family Azotimanducaceae; genus CAMAVY01. Next base: position 8,196 of record CAMAVY010000181.1, read on the forward strand.
GTTGCAGGCAGCGCGTCTCGGCGATGAACGCGGCGGGCAAGCAACCGATGTCCACATCCACATCCACATCCACATCCACATCCACTACCAGCACGAACCAGATGCGAGCGAACGCATCGAACCGAGGCAGCACTTCAATGATCCAGCAGCAACACATCAATCCGTCCGGCGTGCGAACTGCAGGTGCAGGATTCGCCGCCGTCGCGTCCAGTCGCGCGACGTCCGAGTCGCCGCCCACGACGTCCGCAGTCGAACTGTCCGATGACGATCTCGATGCCGCCTCGGGCGGCCTCGTGGTCAACGCCATCATCGCGGTACTCGTCGGCACGCTTCTGCCGTCGGTGCAGAAGGACGGCATGACGCCGGACCAGGCCCGCCAGGTCGCCGCCGGCAACCCGTTGCCACGTCCGCGCTGAACGGCCGAGACAACCCTGACAGGAGAATCGCGATGACTCATGAACGTGAGATGCAGGACCGGGGCGTGCCAGTGCCGGGCTGCCGAGAACTGGCCGACGCGGAACTCGACGGCGTGACGGCGGGCGGTGTCGTTCTGGTACACGAGCAGGTGCACGTCGGCACGTCGAGGCCGCCGCGCACGGGCGGTTCCGGCACCGGGCAGGTGCCGAGCGTGCCGGTGCGCCCGCCTCGAAGCCCGCCGACCGGCTTTCCCTGATACGTCGTCGCCGTCAACGCGAGGTCGTCCCGGGACGCCGGCAAGCGAGCGGGTATTGCAATTCGGCCAGTGTCAGGCAGCGTGCCCTCGATCGCCGGGATCACCGCGGCGTCGACCGGCGCAGTGTGCATAGCGATCCCACCGGCCCGCGGCCGCCCATCGAGCCGAGGAAACACTTCAGCTCATCGTGGTGGCAAGCTCTCTCGCGGTACCGCTGAAGACTGATTTTCCAGTGGTGCATATTGCCCGCTGCATAGCGTGCTCAAGGGTGACGTCATCGACATTGGTGAGTCGTCGCGGCGTTCAGCGCCGGGCCGACATCCCGTTCAGGAGATTGAGCAAGACGACGTTCCCAAGGCGGTGCCACATTCCTCAACGAATGCAGGAGAACGCGCATGAGCAAAGACCGAGCGCGGCAAAGCGTTAAGGCGAACACGTCCTGAAAGGCGCTTTCCATCACCTATCCCAACGCTGCCGGCATCGATATTGGCAGTGCCTCGCACTATGTCGCCGTGCCGCCTGATCGCGATGATCAAGCGGTGCGCGAGTCCCCGAGTTTCACCGTTGATCTCCACGCACTCGCTGACTGGCTCGCGGCTTGCCACGTCGACATCGTGGCGATGGAGTTCACGCGCGTGTATTGGATTCCGCTGTTTGAATTGTTGGAGT
>CAMAVY010000182.1 GCA_945861675.1 Klebsiella pneumoniae
AATGAGGCGAAGCAGCGCCAGCGAGCTTGCAATTGATAGGTAGGTGGAGATGTAGGCAGAAGGACGGATATTTTATTGTTACAAAACAACATCTTACATAGTAAATGGCGGAGAGGGAGGGATTCGAACCCTCGATGAGGTTTCCCCCATACACACTTTCCAGGCGTGCTCCTTCAGCCGCTCGGACACCTCTCCGAAGAAACAGAACAGATCGCAATCGGACACAAAAATGGAGGCGACCCGAAAGCCCTACCCCGGCACACGCGTCTGCTGCTGCCGCTGCTCCCTTCCGGGCCTGACGGGGTTCACAGTATATCGTTGCGGGGGGACCCCCGGGTCGCCATAGGGCCGGCAATGCTATGCAATCCGCATGCTTGCCGCCAGCAATATGGGCAGTTCAGAGGCAAATCGCCCGCAGGCGCTTCGCCAAAAAGCAAAACACTGTGCGCAAGCCATACTGACTCGCAGGCGCTACCAACGCCGCCCATCCAACAGATAGGGCTTGGCGCGCTCGCGCACAGAGGTTTCAGGACGCCCCGACCATGAGCTGGTTGCTGCTAGCGGTCACACAATTGGCGATGCTCACCGTGCTGTTGCTCGTCAGCGCGGCCGTGCTTCGTCGCGCTCAAAGACCGCCCCCCACCAAACGCGGGAGCTCACCGAAGCCGCAGCGGGATGCACCTGATGCAATTGCGCCCCCTGACGCCGCCGACGATCTGCTGCATCAAGCCCTTGCGCAGGCCGAGGCCGCTACTGTCGAACTGAAAGCCGGTTGGACGCGCGTGCGCGGCGCCCTGCACAAAGTGCTGGAGTCCGCGCAGCCCGTGCTCGAACACTCCTCCTGGGGCGAGCTGCAGAGATTGTTATGCGCAGCCGACCAGCTCATCGGAACCCCGAGTCCGACGATCGAATTTCGCGACGACCCGGAGCCCGAACAGAGCGGCCGTTGGGCCGCGGTGATCTCCGGGCTCACCCAACTGCGCGCGGCGGCAAGCAAGGCGCAGACAGATCACGCCGCTGACGACAACGCAGAACCTATCGCGCTCGACGGGGACACAATACAGGCCATCCTCGGCGCCTTGATTCTGGCGGTGGACGAACTGCGCACAGCAAATTCCGAAGCCGCAAAGCACGAATCGTCGCGCGAGATGGAACTGCGGCAGATGATTCTGCAGTTCACATACGACAGCCGCGACATGCTCACGTGTATCCGGCGTCTTGAGTCAGAGAACGCTGCGTTGCGCAGCCAGTTGCCGGAAGCCGCTGCAGACGCGGCCTGAGCGCCGCGCTGCGTCCAGCGCCTGCGCGACACACGGCGGAACAGAACGATTACTGGCGCACACCCCGTGGCGGCGTGCCGTCCCACGGTGCCAAGCTGCGTACCGGCACAATATCTATCCCGCCACGACGACAGAACAGACCCATGACGCGCAGATCGGTCGGCGCACAGTGGGTCATGACATCGACGTAGACCTGCTCGATCAACTGTTCGTGAAAACATGCGGTGGTACGAAAGCCCACGAGGTAGCCCAGCATGCTTGTCGTATCAATCGGCGCACCGGCGTAATCGATGACCAATGTTGCGTAGTCGGGTTGGCCCGTCACCGGGCACAACGAGCGCAGCAGATTTGAATGCAGACGTTCCTCCAGCGGCGCACCGGCCAGCACTGCAGGCAGCACGGTTCGCGCAGTGAAGTCCGGCAGGTCGATCGTCGCACCGTCGATGCAGCGGCCAAGCAGTTCATTCGGGCTTGTGGGCAACGCTGCATCGATCGAACGCAGTTGCACCTCAATGTCGGTGCCGCACACGTGCGCAACATCGCGCAGCACCTGCAGGCGCACGTCTTCTGCGCTCGGCCACTGCGTCATGGCAAACGACATAAGGTAAAGCTTGAGTGATTTCGATTCGACGAACGCGGGCGACAAACAGGGCACACGCACTTGCAGCACACCGCACTCGGGTCGGCCGCGGCTGTTCAGCCAGCTGTGTTCGTGGGCCGTCCAATGATCTGCGCCTTGGAACGCACTGCCAGCCAGCGGTGTGCGTGGAATGCCGCGCAATAGCTGCGCGTCCAGCTGCTGCGGATAGCCCACAGCACGTCCGAGCGGAAGATCCAGATCATCCAGAGACATCGGCTCACGCGCTTCCGCTGCGACCCTGCCGGGCGTGCTGCCAGACATGCGTGTTCAGGCAGGGCTTAGGACGGACCGACGATCGACTATAAAAATGGAGCGGGAAACGAGGCTCGAACTCGCGACCCCAACCTTGGCAAGGTTGTGCTCTACCACTGAGCTATTCCCGCAAGAAACTTCGCAATGCAAATCTACGCACATCTCTCGAACACGGCCGGATTACGAACACGGCCGGAGCGCGCTGCCAGGACAAAGCTAGCACCCTCTCCCGCCGTTCGCGAACTGGCGTCCCCTAGGGGATTCGAACCCCTGTTACCGCCGTGAAAGGGCAGTGTCCTAGGCCTCTAGACGAAGGGGACTCGGATCCACGCAGCCGGCAACTGAAGTACCACCCGCAACGCGAAGGCGCGGATTCTAGAGACGCCCTCCAAGCCGCGCAAGCAACACAGGCGCGTTTACTGAAATGGAGCCCGATTTGTTCAGCCGCTGGCAGGCCGGCAACGCAAGTCCTGCGGCAGCTTCTATCCTTGCCACGATTCCTCATGAAACCGCTTTGCACATGTCGATCCAGCTCATCGGTGCCGCCGCCATTTGCGTGTTCGGTCTGATCACGGTCGTGTTTGCCGTGCTCGGCAAGTTGCGCAAGGGACGGTCGCGCCGAAAACGCTCGCTCAACGACACTGCGGCCAATATCCAGCGCTGCTGGCAGATCGTCGAGCGCGTGCCCGTGGCCTACCTGCCTGCAAGCCTGAAACGGCTGATCGCACGCATGGTTCAAAGCAGCAGCAGCCGGGCCCTGAAACTCGACCCGAAGAACAGCTACCTGCTTGAGCAGGAAGCCAAGTCCCGCCTGCTGCTGGCGAGCGCGGCGCGCGAGCAGCCGCCGCGCGCACGTCCATTGCTGACGCCCAAGGAGCGCAAGCTGGTCGCCGAGAGCCTGCGCGATCTCAAACGCATGACCACCCACGCCAAGCAGACCGGCATACTCGAAGCACCTGAGTGCAATCGCGAGTTAAAGGTCATCGACACCGTGCTGCTGCGCATCATGGTCGATCACCTGAAGCAGAACGCCGCGAACTCAGAGACTGTTGGCCACACGGCCGATGCCGTCGCCTACCTGATGAAGGCCGTGCAAACCCTGAGTGGCGCGAATGACGGCGGGCGCTTCAAGGATGAGATCCAAACCCTGAATCGTGACGCCGCGCGATTGCGCGAAACGATTGTGGCCGACACGGAACGCAAGCGCGTGGCAGATGACAAGGCGCTCTTGAAGCGCCTGCACAGCGATCCCGTGGAACACCCAATCGCGCGCCGCTGACGCCCGCCCGCGGCGCATGGCCGAATCACCAATACGCCGGTGGATCAGCGTGCTGCGAGGCCCTTGGAGCCAACCCAATGGCGCGCGAACTGTTGCGCCACTCGACCGCTGCGACCACCGCGCGAAAGCGCCCAACGCAATGCCTCGGCACGCGCGTCGTCATCGAAGGTTGCAAGCACCTGATGCCGCGCAGAAAGCACGCCGACCCAATGACTCGCGATGCGCAGGTAGTCATCCTGCGGAAACGCATAGAACGACAGCCAGATGCCGAACCGATCCGAGAGCGAAATCTTCTCCTCCACGGCTTCGCCATGGTGTAGCTCAACACCTTCCACGCGTGACCCCGCGTTGTCGCTTCCGTATTCGGGCAACAGGTGTCTGCGATTGGAGGTCGCATAGATCAGCAGATTCTCCATGCCCTTGAACACCGAACCTTCAAGCGCACTCTTCAATGCCTTGTATGAGGCGTCTTCAGCCTCAAACGACAGGTCATCGAAAAACAACACGAACCGATACGGTTCATTCGCCAACAGTTCAGCAAGCTCTGCAAGACGCACCATTGCCGTCTTGTCGATCTGTACAAGCCTGAGCCCCCGTTCGCGATACGCGCCCAGCAGCGCGTGCATGAGCGTGGATTTGCCACTACCGCGTGCGCCCCACAGCAGCACATTGTTCGCTGGCAGTCCGGCCAGAAACTGTCGGGTGTTCAGATCGATTGCCTGCTTCTGGCGCTCGATGCCAAGCAGATCGGCGAGACCGACGCCATCCACGCGCGGGTGCGGACACAGCCGACCGACGTCGCCGTTGTGCCGCCACTCGGCCGCATCGACATGCGCCCAATCCACCGGCGGCGACACAGGCGTCAGCCGCTCGATGGCCGCGGCAATGCGCACAAGCTCTGCGGTGGGCAGCACAGGTTCTTCCGAATGGCTCATGTGCAGCGGTCCGCCCCAGTCATCAGTCAGGTTGAGTGGCGCGCATGATAACCATCGCAATCTGAAAAACCGCGAGCATTCACTGCACCTGCTGTCCACGCACTGGTAGCCGCACCGCCAGGGCAAGGTCCGGCCGATCAGTGATCATGCCAGTCACCCCGAGCTTCGCCATCTGACGCAGCTCTTCCCGCGTGTTGATTGTCCACGCATCCACGAAGATGCCGCGCGCACGTACATCGCGGATGAACGCCGGCGTCAGCAACTCGAAACCCGATGCGCGACGCGGTACCTGAAATGCCTGCGCCGGCGACCGAAACATCGGCGTCAATCCAAGCCTGCTCAGGACCAGGAACCAGCGCACCTCGCCGGGTGTGGCAGACGTGGCGACGTTCGGACAGGCTGCACGGAACGAGCGCATGAGGTCGGACTGAATACTCGCCACCAGCACCCGCCCTTCTGCATTGGCATATTTCAGCAGGCCGCATAGCGTTGCGATATCAGCGTCAGTCAACGCCTTCAGCTCAATGTTGAAGCGCGCCTGCGGAAACGCGTTCAGCACGTCCTGCAACCGCGGAATGACAAAGCCCTGTCCACGAAAGGGAAATCGGGCGCCTTCGTAAGGCCAACGATACGCGGCGTCCAACGATTGCAGATGAGCGAGCGTCATGTCGCGCACGGCGCCTGTGCCGTTGGTGGTGCGGTCCACCGTGTCATCGTGCAGCAGAACAAGTTGCCCATCGCCGCTTGCCTGCACGTCCACTTCAAGCACATCGGCACCAAGCCCAACTGCGTGTTGCAGCGCTTCCAACGTGTTGCCCGGGATCAGGCCATCGCCGCCCTGATGTGCAATCACCATAGGTACACGCGGTGCGCGCGGCACGCCGAAATAGTCCGATGCCACCGGCGGCACATAGGACAACCACTGCCAGACGAACAACACCACCCAGAACGGCACACTCATGACCAGCGCAATGCGGGCCTGCGAATTCACGTGCACTCAGGGATCTCGTCGCAGCGACACAACGTTTCCGGCGGCGCGCCGATACACACGTTGACGACGAATTGCACCATGCAGACCAATGCTGCCATCACCGAACGCGCGTAGTTCGCAGCGCTCCTCAACGCCGCCGTCGGGCAGAAAGCACAGCTCCTGGCCACTGATATGCCATCGCCCTTGCTCGCGCGCCACGCCCGCATCCGGCTCGGCGCGCGAACTTTCCTGATATGCACCGCCATCTGGACCGCCATGCAACTCCAGCACAACCTTTCGACCATCCACGTCGGTTTCCCAACGGCCCGCGAGCCGTAGTTCGCGCACCCAGTTCTGCCGCGTCGCACGCAAGCGATACAGCACAACGCCAACGGTGCCAAGCAACAGCAACAACAACAGAATCCGCATCAGCTGGTCCCGTCCTCGTACATATTCACGCTAGCGAAGCGCTGCATACGCTGCGCATCGCGCTCCGACTTGAACACGCCGCAGGCGCGGCTTGTTCGACAAATTCCAGGCGCTGCTGAGTCTTCCGCGAGCGCGTGCTGCCATGCATCGGTGTCATGCATCGGTGTCATGCATCCATCTCGCGTCGGCGGTGCGTCACGACGGCGTCCACGCGCTGCACAACGTCGCGTTCGATCGCATCCAGCGCCTGCCCGACCAGGCGCGCGTCCTGCGCTGCGACAACGAAGCTCCACTGCGCGCGCTGCAGTGCGTCGGCGAAGTCCGTCTCGCAGACTGCAACATTGGTCTGCCGCCCAATGTGCTCGCGCACGCCACCGATTCGCCCGCGTTTCTCCTTAAGCGACGCGCAGCCCGGAAGGTGAAAATCGAGCACCAGCAATCCGACCGCAAGACTCATGGGGCACACCTGAGCAAAGCACGCGGGCAATCGTGGGTCTGAATACCTGCACGCACGCCTGCACAAGACCGCCGTGCCGACACTGCGGCAGATTGTTCGAAGCACATTGCCGAGTGCGCAGATCGCTCCCATATAATCGCCGGCCCTGCCATCCGTCGAGCACTCCCATGCGATTCAGCTTCTGGCCCGCGCCAATGCAACCCTGGGCAGACGTCATGGCCCTTGCACGTCATGTTGAAGCAACCGGCTGGGATGGGATCTGGTACGCGGACCATTTCATGCCCAATGCGCCCGACACCAGCACACCGTGGCCGGAATGCTGGTCAACGCTCGCGGCGCTCGCAGCGGCAGTGCCGCGCCTGCGAATCGGGCCACTGGTAACGGGAAACACCTACCGACACCCCGCTGTACTCGCAAAAATGGCCGCCACCATAGACCACATCAGCGGCGGCAGGCTGGTGCTGGGTCTCGGCGCCGGATGGCAGGAGAACGAGCACCAGCAATATGGTTTGCCGTTCTACACAACGGCTGAACGCCTCGCACGGCTGGAGGAGGCCTGTCAGGTCATCAAGGGCATGTATGCCCCCGGCACCTGCACATTCAACGGCAAGTACTACCAGCTGGACAATGCGTCCTGCGAACCGAAACCAATGCAATCCACGTTGCCACTGCTGATTGGCGGCGGCGGAGAGAAAGTCACGCTGCGCATCACCGCCAAGTACGCCGACGAATGGAATGTGTGGGGCACCGTCGAGACGCTGAAAAACAAGATCGCCACGCTCAACGGGCATTGCGAACGCATTGGCCGCGATCCGGCAACGATCCAGAAGTCTGCCGTGGCGCTGTTGTTCATGAACACCGACGAGCAAGCCAATGCGCGCATGCGCGAGCGCCCGATGCAGCAGGCCGCCATCATCGGTACACCCAGCGAAGTGAAGGCCATTGTCGCCGCGTATGCTGCCGCAGGCGTCGACGAGCTGATCGTGCCGGATTTCACGCTTGGACCGATGCCGCAGAAGCTGGCAACGCTGGATACATTCATACGGGATGTCGCCGCGCGCTGAGAACAGCGCGGCGCTGAGAACAGCGCGGCGCTGAGAACAGCGCGGCGCTAAGGACAGCGCGCGCTGCGGACAGCGCGATGCTGATCACAGCCCTGCCAACACTCACCGTCCTCCATCTGCACAACAGGAACAGCACATGTCCGATGCTTCAAGTGGCTCAACGCGTCCAGTAGCCGAGGCGGTCCCTGCTTCAACCATCGTTCTGATGCGCGACAGCGCGCGCGGACCCGAGGTGCTGATGGTGGTGCGTCACCATCAGATCGATTTCGCATCCGGCGCGCTGGTGTTTCCCGGCGGCAAGATCGATCCCCAGGACATGGCACCGGCGGTGCTCGCACATGTCGATGGCGAGCATGGTGCCGATATCGCATTGCGCATTGGCGCAATCCGCGAGGCCTACGAAGAGTCAGGCATCCTGCTGGCCAATACCGCAGACGGCCAGGTCGCCGGCGCAGCACTGCTTGCGTCGTTGGAAGCACAGCGCAAACAGGTTCACGAAGGCGAGCTGCCGTTCGAGCGCCTGCTTGCCGACACAAATCTGCGCCTGCGTTGCGATGAGCTGGTGCACTTCGCGCACTGGATCACGCCGACCATGATGCCCAGGCGCTTCGACACGCACTTCTACATTGCCCGCGTGCCACCGGATCAGATCGCCGCGCATGACGGACGTGAAAGCGTCGACGCTGTATGGGTCACACCCGCAGACGCCATTGCCGATGCCAGGAGCGGCAAACGCACGATCATCTTTCCAACGTTGCGCAATCTCGAGAAGCTGCTTCCGTTTGCGTCCGTCGTAGACGCGATCGAACAGACACGCGCAAGTCGAATCGTGCCGGTGCTGCCGTGGACCGAACAGCGCGCAGATGGACGCTACCTGTGCATTCCGCCAGAAGCTGGCTATGCGGTCAGTGAGGAGCTGATGCCTGCAGCGCGGCGCTGAGAACAGCGCGCGCTGAACGCTGCGCAAAGAAAATCAGTCGTCGAAGTCGCCGAGCACGTGCAGCAGCTGCGTGGACGTCAGCAGCATCGACTCATAGAAGGCCGACACTTCGTCCCGTCGCAGGTTGTCTGACCCTGGCAGACAGTTGTCTTCCATGCGCAGCCTGCGGATTTCCCGAAGCAGTGCAGATTGCACGGTTCGAGCGTGGTAAACCTCAAGCAAGTCAACGAGTTGGTACTGCGACTGAGACATTGAATAAGGCACAATCCCTGTTTCTGAATAAACCATAGACGGCACATTCCGTAGCCGCCACATCGGAGTTGTAACCGTCGTGCAATCTGCCAACAGCCCAGCAAACTCGAGTTCCGAAGTGCTCTACAGCGTGGCCGATCACGTGGCCACCATTCAGTTCAATTGCCCTGATCGTCAGAACACCATCTCCGGGCCAATGCTGAGCGCGCTCAGCGGCATGCTGGTCAAGGCCAACGAAGACCCACTTGTGCGCGCCATCGTGATCGCAGGCTCGGGGCGTTTCTTCTGCGCCGGTCTCGATCTTCGTGGCGGCGGCATCGCCGGTGGTCTGTCCGGTGGCAGCTCGCCGGCGACCCTGGATCTGCGCAACGCGCCACCCACAGTGCTGCACAGCCTCGACAAGCCAACCATCTGTGCGCACAACGGCTCGAGCGCCGGCTATGGCATGGATCTGGCGCTGGGCTGCGATATCCGCATCATGGCCGCCGAGTCGAAGATGGCCGCAGCATTCACCGCACGCGGCGTGGTGCCGGAGTCCGGCGGCACCTGGCTGCTGCCCCGCCTCATCGGCTGGTCGAAGGCTTCAGAGATCATCTTTACCGGCCGCACACTCACTGCAGCGGAGTGCCTGGAGATGGGCCTGGTATCGCGCGTTGTGCCCGCCGCCGAGTGCCTCGACGCGGCTCAAGCGCTCGGCCGTGAAATTGCCAGCAACGCCCCACTGGCCGTGCAGGCATCGAAACGAATGATGCGCATCGCTGCCGACGAAACCTTCGGTGATCACGTGCATCACGTTTATCTGCAGTTGCTGCCGCTGTTCCGCTCGGAAGACTTCAAGGAAGGCATGTCGGCCTTCATGGAAAAGCGCAAATCCGAGTTCAAGGGCCGCTAGTCAACGGTCCGATCACGCCAATTCAGGCGAAAACCCGACTGCGCGGCAAACAGCCGCGCAGAGGCGCGCGCGGTGTGGCTAACCGAACCCGGTGTCCGCGACATCGCGCGGCACGAGCGGATAGCTGATCCCCGCCCAT
>CAMAVY010000183.1 GCA_945861675.1 Klebsiella pneumoniae
CAGCGGTGGCTACGACGCATTGCATCGTTTTGCGGTGAAGGAACGGGGGCTGTTCGCTGCATTGGCACCCATCGATGGCGCACCGGCCGCACTGCGCCGGCTGTCAACGCGCGGCGTGCGCATCCGGATTGTCACGCACCGGTTGTACATCCCCTGGTTTCATCGTGAAGCCATCGAGCAGACCACCGCGTGGCTTGAACACCATGGCGTGCCTTACTGGGATCTGTGCTTCATGCGCGACAAGGCAGCCGTGGGTGCCAACCTGTATCTGGAAGACAGCCCGACGAACATCGAGGCGTTGCGCAGCGATGGCCACGCGACCATTGCATTTCGCAATTCGACCAACCGGCATCTGCCCGGGCCCTGCGCAGAGAACTGGATCGAGATGGAAACCCTGATCGTGCAGGAGCTCGAACAATGGGAGGGCCGCGACACACGACGGCGCCTGGCCGGCGTGTGATCAGCACGCATCGTGCCGCGTGCAAGCGGGCCGCGCGCGTGCACGCGGCACGCTGCAGGTAGTTGCGCAGTGCACACCAACAGATGTGCTCGGGGCGCCTGCCTCAGGGCAGCGGAATCTCATTCACCTTGCTTGGAATGTGATAGCCGCGCTGCACAGCCGGACGCGCAGCCACGGCGCGATACCAGCGCAGGACATTGGGATACGCCGTGAGATCGATGCGATGCCATTCGTGCCGAGACGCCCATGGCCAGATCGCAATGTCGGCAATCGAATAGTCGTCACCCGCAACGAAACCTTGCCGTGCAAGCTGCGCATCCAGAACGCCATACAACCGCCGCACCTCGTCGCCGAAGCGCTGCTCGGCATACTCGCTCTTGCCGGGTGCGTAACGCAGGAAATGATGCGCCTGGCCGAGCATCGGCCCGAAACCTGCCATCTGCCACATCAGCCACTGCAGCACGTCATAACGACGTGCATCCGTGGGCAACAGCTGCCCACTTACATCGGCCAGATAGATCAGGATTGCGCCGGACTCCATCAGCGTCGTGCGTCTCCCATCGACTTCGTGAACGATCGCCGGAATCCTGTTGTTGGGCGCGATGGCCAGAAACTCAGGCAGGAACTGCTGGTTCTTACCGATATCGACGGCATGCACGCGATACGGCATGCCGATCTCCTCCAGCATGATGGAAATCTTCCGGCCGTTCGGTGTCATCCAGGTGTACAGATCGAGCACGTGTGAATCCTCTCGTGATAGCTGGCCCGTGGCGTGGCAGCCGCCCGCACCGCAAAGCGGTTGTCAGCGCGTAGTCCCTAAGGTGCGGCCTCCAACAACCAGGTCGCCAGCGCTGCGCGCTCGCTCGGCACCATGACGGGCGGCATCGGCGGCCGCGGACGTTCAAGGTAGGCCTGCAGCGTCTGCACGTCGTAGCGCGCACGCAGCAGCTTCAGCGCAACTTTGGCAGGCCCAGCGGCAGGTGCAGCGCCGCCCGGCGCAATGTGGCACTCAAGGCATCCGGAGCCCGAGAACAACTTCGCGCCTTGTTCCCGCAACTGTTCAGACGTGAACGCGGTGGCAACAGGCGTGGATGCAGACACTTGCGCGGGCCCGGCATCTGCTTCCGCGCTGGTTGACAGGGTGGGCGCTACGGTCGGCGCGCCCTCGCGCTGTTGCGCCGCAATCACCAGCGCCAGCATCGCGGCATCGGGTTCAGGCGGCACGGCGGCTGCAGCCGAGCCACCCGTCGCGCTCGCTGCAATCCGATACACAGCACCCTGCATGTCGTCGGAGACATAGATTGCGCCATCGAGGCCTTCGGCAAGTTCAGCTGGCCGACCACGCACTTTGTCATCGACCAGAAAGCCCGTCACGAAATCGCGCGCCTGCACGGAGCCGTCAGCGCCCCAATGCAGCGACACGACCTTGTAGCCATCCTTCTTCGAGCGGTTCCAGGAGCCGTGCAGCGCCACCAGCGCGCTGTTGCGAAAGACCGCCGGCAACGCATTGCGCGTGGGGAACAGGATGCCGATCGGCGCGTTGTGCGCGCCGAAGTTGAATGCAGGTGGCTGCGCCTTCGCGATCTCCGCCGCGTGGCCCGCACCCATGTCGGGATCCGGTATTCCCTTACCGCCATGAAGCGATGAGTTGACGAACGGCCAGCCGTAAAAGCCGCCTGGCTGCAATTGGTTCAGCTCACACGCCGGGAAGTCGTCACCCAGCAGGTCGCGCCCGTTATCGGTCGCGAACAGCGCACCGTCGCTGGGGCGCCAGTCGAATCCGGCACTGTTGCGCAGCCCTGTGGCAATGCGTGTGCCACCCGTGCCATCCGGTGCGTAACGCCACATGGCGGCGCGACGATCATCTGTCTCTATACACGCATTGCAGCTGGAACCAATGGCGAGATACAGCATGCCGTCCGGACCGAACCTGATGGTCTTCTTCCAGTGATTACCGCCCCGCGGCAGGTTGTCGATGACCACCTGATATGTGCCCGTGACCCGGCCACGCACGTGATCAAAGCCGATGCGACCTACCCGTCCTTCCTCGGCCACGTAGAGAAAGCCGTCGTGAAAATCCAGGCCATTGGGGCCATCGAGCCCTTGCATCAGCAGGCGCACGCCGTCGGCCGCGCCATCGTTGTTATGGTCGGCCTGCAACAGCCAGATCGCGCCCTTGCCCGGCGCAGCCAGCAACAGTTCACCGGAGCGCGTGGTTCTGAGCATGCGTGCATCGCTCAGCCCGCGGGCAAACACAGTCATGCGCAGTCCCGGCGGCAACTGCACGCTGGCAGCAAGTTCGGCCACGTCTTTCTGCGTCGGCGCAAACAGTGCAGGGAATCGATCTGCCAGCAAGCTGGACACGGGCACGTTCACGACCGCGCCCAGCACGAATCGCGCGTAGACGAACAGGCCCACCAGTGCCAACGCGATCAACGCCAGCACAACGAGTCCGGCGCGGCGAAGATTACGCAGCATGATTCAAGTCTCCCAGGAGATAGCGGCTGTTGTTGAATGTTGCCCCAGCGTTTCTTGAGGCAGTTCTTGAGGAGCGGCTGATTGCGCCTGAACACGTCGGCGGGAACCCACTAGCGCGCACCGCCGGCAGGTCCACGCGGCAATCTTGCCGCAGGCGGCAACTCATGCGTCGGCACAATCGTGACGCTCTCGCTGTCAGCGTCGAAACACAGCGTGACATCGCCTCGCTGCAAGGCCGCGCGTACCTGCTGGCGCTTCTGCACCAGCGTAAAGTCGCCGCCGCCGTAGTCCGTGCCTTCGCGCAACACGAACGATTCGATCACGGCGTCCAGCAGGTCTGGCGACAGTTGGTCAACGGGAATGGCAATCACATCAGACTTCTCAGAGCGCCTTTACAGGGACGGCGTGTCGCTGCGCAATGCAATGCCCGCAGTAGGCCGCCATCAGCACGCGGTCATTCGGCGGGACCTGCCCGCAGTGGGTCCACACGGGTCCGTCAAGGATCCGACGCCTGACAACGCGGCCGGAGTATACGGGTCGGGCGCGTCGCGCTCAGAGACTCTGGCCGCTCCGCACGACTGAACTATCCTGATCAGGCAGGGCTGCGCCAGAGCGGTGCAATGACCTGTGCGGCAGGCAGCGCATCGCCAGGATGGATGCGGCACCGTCGGTATGGATACGACCAATCAAGAGGGAGCGGCAGCCGGACATGGCCACTGACCACATTCTCGTTGTCGAAGACGAGCCCATCACACGCGCACAACTGGTGTGTCACTTCGAAGAAGCTGGCTACCAGGTGACAGCCCTGCCGAGCGGACAGCAACTGCTCGATACCGTTGTTGGCAGCGACATCAGCCTGGTACTGCTGGACATTCGCATGCCTGGCGAAGATGGCCTGACACTGACCCGTGAACTGCGGGCCAAATCCGACGTCGGCATCATTCTTGTCACCGGCCAGCAGGAACGCATCGACAGGATTGTCGGCCTGGAAAGTGGCGCCGACGACTACGTCACGAAGCCGTTCGACGCCCGCGAGCTGATCACGCGCGCAAAGAACCTGATTCGCAGGGTACGCACCGAACCTGCACGCAAGCGGGATCGCGATCGCACGGTACGCAAGTTCGCAGGCTACGTGCTCGACCTGAGCCGGCGCGAACTGACCTGCCCGGAAGGCATCCGCCGCGCGTTGTCGACCGGCGAGTATCAGTTGTTGCTTGCGTTTCTCGACCATCAGGGGCAGGTCCTCAATCGCGATCAGCTGATGCAACGCATCCGCAATCGAGACTGGATGCCAGACGATCGTTACATCGACGTGCTGGTGGGCCAACTGCGCAAGAAACTCGGCGAACGTGCGGGCACGGCGCGTTACATCACGACCGTACATGGCGCGGGATATCTGTTCTCTGCGGATGAAGCTTGATTGCAGATGAGTGGCGAACAGTTGCGGCGCTCTACGCCAGCACAACGACGCTGGTCGAACGCGTTCGCAACCCGCGCGGCGAAACACGCATTCGCAAGCAGCTGCGCGCGCCGGCGGATGCGGGTCTGGAACTTGCCCGCTATCGGCACGAGTACGCGGTAAATCGCGGCCTTGACTCGCCGCGCATCGTTGCCGCGGTCGGACGTATCGACACCGCCGAGCACATGCAGCTTCTGTTTCGCGATAGCGATGCCCGTACGCTGCACGATGTGCGCAGCGCGCGCATCGTGCAGGGTCACAGCAGCGGCCCATCCCCAGAGTCCGACCCCGCTTACCTCGACTGGGCGCTCGCAATGGCCGAACAGACCATCGACGCGGTCAGCGCGTTGCATGAACAAGGCTTCGTTCATCGCGACCTGAACCCCACGAATCTCGTCGTTGCAGGCAACGGCACCGTTCAACTGATCGACCTGTCGGTGGCCGCGCCGATTGGCGACGTGCAGCGTCTGATGACGCCGGTTGGCACGCTGCCGTATCTGCCGCCAGAGCAGACGGGCCGCATCGATGCTCGATGCGATCCGCGCGCGGACATCTACAGCTTCGGCGTGCTGCTGTACGAGCTGTGCACTGGTCGCCTGCCGTTTTCTGCCGGCGACGCAGCAAGCTGGGTGCAGGCACATATCGCAGACGAACCCATCGACCCGCGCAGCATTGCGCCACACATCAGCGCAGAGCTGCACGCCATGCTGATGCGCATGCTCGCGAAGCTCCCACAGCAGCGCTTTGCATCGGCACAGGATGTCCTCGCAGCACTCAGACGCTGCCGCGCCGGGCTCCGCTCGACGACGACCCGGTCGACGACCACCCGGTCGACGACCACCCGCTCGGTGCCGAACGCTGCACCGCCTGCAGCCAGCACGCTGCCCACAGAGTCCGCGCCGGCGCCGAATACGCATGGCTTCGAGGCCATGCGCCCAGCGCCGACTGCGCGACTGATTGAGCGCGAGCGCGAGCTTTCATTTTTTGCCGACGAACTGCTGCGCATTCAGTCGGGCAGTCCAGCGGCCATCGTGCTGCAAGGCGCGCCCGGCAGCGGCCGCGCCGCGCTTCTGGCAGAAGTACGCGCTACCTGGAAAGCTGCAGGGGCCCTGTGGTGTCAGGCCGACGCAAGCAGCGACGCCGCGGAACTGCAGTCCATCCTGCTCAACGTTGCCGGACAGGCGGCGCGGCAGATGCTCATGCGCCCCGCACAGGAGCTGCTGCACTGGCAGTCGCGCCTGCAATCTGATCTCGGCGATCGGCTGGCGCTGCTCGTGCCCTGGATCGATGAACTGGCGATGATCACGCAGTCGAGCATCGCGCGCGGCGTTGGCGCAAGCGGTAGCGGTACCGCCGTGGCGAGTGAGCGCGCAAAGGTGCGCCCGGAGCGCAGAGGAAATTCGCGGTTCGCAGAACACCTGCTGACACCTGACGTGTTGCGCAGCTTCTTCGCCTCGTTCGCGCCCACGCCGCTCGTGCTGCAGATCAACGATGCAGAACTGTGGTCCGACACCGGCGCAGCGCATGCCGTGGCCTGCCTGCCCAACGGCAGCGTCACCCTGATCCTGACCACGACAGACCTCCGCACATCCAGCCTCGCAACGCAGCAGCAGACCGCGCCGTTCAATCTTCTACAGGAAGACGGCAACAGCACCGTCGGCAACCTGATCGATCAGGCGCTCGCGTGCTGGCCACGCGCCCACGCGCGGTCGTTGGAGCCATTGAGCGCCGCCGGCGTACGCGAAATGGTGGGCGGCTTGCTGCACCCCATTCAGACCCGCGATCTGGAGCAACTCTCAGCAGTGCTGCACAGTAGCTGCGGCGGCCAGCCGCGGTTGATTCTTGCCGCCATCGAGCAATTGCGCAGGAGCGGTGCCGTCGGCTGGACGGCTGGTCGCTTCGCGCTTGATCGCGCCGCCTTGCAAGCCGCGGAACCAGATCTGATTGCCAACGGCGGCGGCGTCGATTACCTGAGCAATCTCGACGACACAAGTCGGCGCGCGCTCGGGTACGCAGCCTGCCTCGGTTCGCCGATGGAGCTCGCCGTGCTCACGGCGGTAATCGATGCACCGCTTCGCACGGTGCTCAGCTGGCTGCTCGAGCCGCTCGCGAGCGGCATTGTGCAGCGCCACGATCCGCTGGACGGGATGCCAGCCACGCTGGCATTTGCACGTCGAGAACTGGAACAGCAAGCGCTCGCCGGTCTATCGAGGAGCGAACGTCGGCAGTGCCACGAGCGCGCGGCCCACGTGCTGTTGCTGGCGGATGCGGATCGAGCGCCGGAATCGCGGCGCGATACCGACGACAGCCCAGGACACAACAACCCGGCAGGCAACATCCCTGCAGGCAACAGCCCCACCAGCGCACATGTGAACCCAGCGCACTTGCGCAGGCTGTCGCCACGCGCATTGCGTAACGACGGTCAGCGGTTGCTGCGCCTCACTCATCATCTGAACGAGTCCGTGGATCTTGATTCTGGCCTGCCCAGCGGCGCGGCCGCGCGGCGACTGGCGCGGTTCAACCTGCGTGCTGGCGAGCTTGCACAACGCGGCGGCATGCATCGGCTGGCCTATCGCCACTTCCGCTTTGGCTTGCTGCTGGCGCGCGGTACGCCGGAACCTGCGACGGTCCGTGCACTGGCACGTGGCTGCTGCATGAGCAGCTGGCTGCTCCAAGATGTGCAGCAGGCACAACGCAGCGCCACAGAGTTACTCGCACTCCCAGCCAATGATGCGCTGGCTGCAGACGAAGATGCGCTACTGGCCCGTCAGTGCACCAATGCAGCACTCGGGCACTTTCCGGAATGCCTGACGCAGGGCAGCAGCAAGCCACCGATACTGGACGACGTAACCGTTCGCGCCTTCACGGCACTGCTGGCAGCACCCTTCGAATTGTCGACCGACCTGCGCTGGCGCCGCCTTCTGGCCAGCTCGGCGATACAGGCGATGTCGGCAGAGCCCGAGATCACGTTGTGCGCGGCCGAGTTATTGCTCCGGGAGCCGCGCGGTTCGTTCGATGCGGGTGCGCACATGGCCATTGCAATCGTTACCTGGATCGGCGCAGGCCGACGGCCCGCAGCGGCACGCGCACTGCTGGTTGCGGCGCAGGACATTCCGCAACTCGATGCGCGCACGCGCATTCTGTGGAGCGGTTACGTTGCGCCACGTACCGGCGACAGCGAAGCGCACATTGAGCGACTCATGGACGCAACGCGCGCCGCACTTGGTAGCACAGACATGTCTGCCGTGCGCCTGGGCTACAGCGCACTGGCAGGCAATCGATTCTGGTCGCACCTGTCGTTGCGCACGCAAAGTCGCACGCTGACCGCCCTGCAACGTGATCTGACAGATATCAGTGGACTGCCGGGCGGCGACACCGTCGGCCACTACATGGCTGCGATCGCCGGCCTGCGCGCTGGCGTACAAGTGCTGTGGAACACCGAGCAGCCATTGCCGCTACTCGCATTGCTGCATCAACAGTCTCTGGCACTGCTGCTCGCGCTGTTGAACGACGACCATGCCGCCCTGAACAACTTGCTCACGCAATGCCAGCAACCGCCCGCACTCGCCATGGCGTTCGACATCGCGCCAATTCATTGCGCGTTGCTCGCAATCGCCTGGATTCGCAGCAGCGACCGGCAGCAAGGCCAGCTCGCTGGCACCAACAGCGGCGCAGCCAAACTGGGTGCGAACGCGCGACACACGACGCTTGCCGCCTTGCGCAGTCGCTTGCGCAGCGCAGGTGTCAGCCCGGAGTTACGACTGCTTGTCGGCGCAGAACAGGCCCGCGCACAGGGCAGATATGCCAACGCGATGCGCGCCTGGCAGAAGATCAGCGAAGGCAGTCTGCCGCTGCCGCTGCGTATGCTCGCGGTGACCCAGGCCGCGCTTCTGCCCGGCCCCGGCAAACGCCAGCGCGAGCAACATGCCGGTGTGCTGCGCGCAGAGTGGGGCGTCGCGAGCCCGGGCAGCCCGGTCATGTCGCCAGCAGACAAGACGGAGCACGAAACCAACAATCTCGCTCAGCTGCTACCCGGCATTCTTGCGTTAAGCGAGGCGCTGGACCCAACCGCCGTGGCCATGCGCGCTTGCCGCGAGGCGTTGCATCTCACCCGTTCAGTCGGCTGCTGGCTGTTTGTACGAGCGCGCACTCAGCATGACCAGACGCACTCGGATGACCTGCACCTGCTCGCCCAGGTTCACGCCAGTGGCGCACCACCGCTACAGCCACCCTGGGAACTGCTGCGCTATGTCGTGCGCAGCGGGCGCGCACTGGATCCGGACGCAGCCACCGAGCTCGGCGCGAGCAGCGCGCTGCTACTGCCTTTCCACGATCATGTCGACGCATCCTCAGCAGACTTCCTGCAGGGCGCTGGGCTCGCGCAACCCGGGTCAGCTACGTTGGGGCCGGGCACAAACGAATTGCGCACGCGACGCGACAATCCCGTGCGCGGCGTGCTGGCCCTGGCGCTTCCGGACAACGAGCGCGCCAACAGCCAGGACCCGCACCTGCAGCTGCTGGTGAGTCAACTGGGTGTGGCGCTGCGCAACGCGCGGCTGCACGAATCGTTGGTGTTCGCGCGCGATGAATACCGTGGCCTGTTCGAGGCCGCACGTGAAGGTCTGATGGAAGCAACGCCATCGGGACGCATGCTGCAGGCAAACCCTGCGCTGGCGCGCATGCTTGGTTTTCCAAGCCCTGCACTGCTGCTCGTCGAGTACCCACAGATCAACGATCTGTTTGGTCCCGAAGATGACATCGCAGAACGCATCCACACCTGCTGGGGGGCAGGCGCCGACACTCGCTTTGAGGCGCTGGCGCAACGCCGCGACGGCAGTCGGCTGTGGGTAGAGATCAGTGTGCGTGGGCGTACACGCGATGTCGCGCGCGCGAACTCAGCCAGCACCCAGGGCAAACAGCCCACGATGGCCTGCGCACTGCTCGATGTGACCGACCGAAAAGAGCGCGAACAGGCTGAGCGCGCTCAGCTACAGGCCACGGCTTCTGCCGCAGCCAGAAGCGAATTCCTTGCGCACATCAGCCAT
>CAMAVY010000184.1 GCA_945861675.1 Klebsiella pneumoniae
AGCTCGCGTGTACTGAGGTCGGGGTTGGGAGTGGAAGCTTGAGCACATTTTGCGGCGCCACAACCCCTGTGCTCGACCAGCGCAACGCGACAGCCTCTCGATGAAACTCTATATCCCGCCTCACGACCTCCTGAAGTACTGGTGGTCGACGCGTTGGCAGTTTGTGTCTTCCGTGAGTTCCCTCGTGCCGCGCTGGTCGGTGCTCGACGGCGCATGGCCGCGGCCAAACGCGCACGGTGTTTTCTTCACCGCGTGCGATGCGGCGTACTTTGGCCTGTATGGCGAAAACTACGTCAATTCGGTGGCGCGAAGCGGCGGTCAGCAGTCCGTACACCTGCACATCTACGATGGCAGTGATGAACAGATGGCCAGTGCGCTGCGCATGGGATGTGCGCTGGGTATTCCAGTGAGCGTAACCCGCGACCGCACGCCTGCCCGGGAGTTGTACTCCGAGTATCTCTATGCGGCGGGCCGATTCGTAATTCTGCCGCAACTGCTGGCAGCTACGGCGTCTCCGGTGGTCTGCACGGATGTCGATGTGCTGATTCGCGGCAGCTTCGATGGCCCTGTGCTCAAGCTGCAGGGCAGCGATGTCAGCCTGCATCTACGCAAGTCGAGCAGCTTGCCCTGGCGCAAAGTCCTGGCGTCCACGGTGATTGCACTGCCAACCACCGGCGCGCAGCGCTATTTCAATGCCGTCGCCGGCGCATTGCAGGAGGTCCTCGCGCAGCCGCTCGGCCATCACGTCGATCAGATGATCCTGTACTTCGCGTTCCGCCAGGCGCGCAGCGGACACGAACACAATGTCCGCTTCGTGCCGATGGACAAACGCCTGATCGATTGGGACTTCGAAGAGCATTCCCTGATCTGGAACGCCAAGGGGCCCGAGCGCAAACCTGCCTACTGGCGTGCAGCCCGGCAGATGCTCACGCCTTGCGCGCTGGGTCCTGAAAAGTAAGCCCTTCTCTGGGGCAGAGAACTTCTGACGCAGAGAACTCGTGAGCAGTGCGCGCGCGAGCAGAAAACGAGAATCGAAGCATGATTGCCAACTTCACGGCTTGCTGCCGAACCACATCGCTGGCCCCGCGTGCAGCGCAGTTCTGTGCCGTGCTGTTGGTGCTGTTGCAGCTTGGCGCTTTGCCCGCCCGCGCAGAAATCTGGGCTGAGCCTGGCGATATCGGATTGCGCAGCGATCTGCAGTTGCTGGCTGACTACGGTGTGATCAGGGCACCCGGTCAGACCTGGCCGCGCCCCTGGCCAGAGATCGCGAAAGCTGTCGAAGACGCAGGCACCGATGGTCTGCCCGAGCACGTGCTCGCTGCGCTGGCGCGGGTTCGCTTTCGCGCTGGTGAAGCGAGTCGGACTGAGGGCCTGGACATCAGGGCCAGCCTGGCTGTTGCGCAATCGCCGACAAAGCTACGCACCTTCGATGATCGCCCGCGTGAGGCGGTTGAAGGTTCGTTCTCTGTTGCGGGGATGGGCGAATACACGGCCGGCAAGCTGCGTGTCACCGGTGTGTTGCGGACCCGACGACGACAAGCGTCTGCGCCTTGATGGCAGCTACGGCGCGCTGCTGCTGGGCAATTGGATCGTCAGCGCGGGTTACGTAGACCGCTGGTTCGGACCTGGCCAGGAAGGCAGCCTGATCCTGTCTGACAACGCGCGGCCCGTTCCTTCGGTGTCGATTGAACGCAACCACGCCGATGCTTATGAGAACTTCCTGTTGTCGTGGATTGGCCCGTGACGCCTCGGCATGACCTATGGCGTGCTCGATGACGGTGTCGCTGTGCCGGATGCGCACTTCATAACGATTCGTGCAACGGCGCGGCCGCTCGAGTCGTTGGAACTCGGGCTATCGCGGGTGGTGATCTGGTGCGGTCAGGATCGTCCTTGCGGCCTCGGCGCTTTCCGCGATGTGTTCATTGGCAACGAAAGCCAGAAGCAGTCGGGCGATAACCCCGGCAACCAGCTCGCCTCACTCGAATTTCGCTATCGGTTGCCGCGCGAGTGGGTACCGGTGGCCGTGTACGGAATGCTGGCGGCAGAGGATTCGATCTCGCCGAACGGCAAGCCTGATCTGAAGGACTACCTGCCGAAGCGC
This sequence comes from Klebsiella pneumoniae, assembly GCA_945861675.1. Lineage (GTDB taxonomy): Bacteria > Pseudomonadota > Gammaproteobacteria > Pseudomonadales > Azotimanducaceae > CAMAVY01. The sequence goes on from CAMAVY010000184.1 coordinate 2,102, forward strand.
CAGATGTTGCAGTTCGGCGCGGAGTTCTGGGGCGGAATTGGTGCGACCAGCATTCGTGGACACATCGAGTACGCAGATACCGTGTGTCGCTACTCCGTTCCTGATCCTGATTTCGGCTGTGCCTACGCGCACCACATCTACACCGATGGCTATCGCTATCGTGGGCGCGCGATCGGGCATTCAATGGACGGCGACGGCCGCATGTACTCTGCGGGCGCAACGGTTGTCGACGAGCACGGTGATCCGTGGACCGTCCTGCTCCGGCACGTCGAACTGAACATGGCGGGAGAATCGTTGGGCAATACGGTCAGCAAAACGCCAGAGAAGCTCTACAACATCGAACTGAGCCACAGCCGTAAGGTGCAGCTCGGACGCATCGATATCGGGCTCGGTTACGACTATGTCGACGAGGGCACGGGCCGCGACAGAGCACGCGCGCAGCTGGGCATCACGATTGATCTGTAGTTGCTGACGGGCGATCCGTTGCTGCCGCTTCAGCCAGTGTTGCGCAATCCACTGGAGATGCCGGCCATCGATACCTTGAGCGCCATCGCCACAGCGTCGGAAGGTGGGTCTGCTCGTCGTCGGGCGAGCAGCTCGACCTGCAGCAGGTGCAGCGGGTCCAGATAGGTGTCGCGGACGCTCAGTGCAAGCTGCAACAATGGATTGTTCTGCAGCAACATCCTGTGCTCGCGCAACGCCAGCAGCGCCTGCGTGACGTCGTCGGCGCGGTCGCGTAATGCGTCCATCTGCGATGCCAGCTCGGCGGGTACCAGGCGAGTTGCGTAATAGCTGGAAATCTGTGGTTCCAGTTTGGCCAGCACCATCTCCAGCGTATCCATCTGCATGGCGAAAAACGGCCAGTCGCGACTCATCTTGCGCAGCAGCGGCAGCTCGCCTTGCTCCTGCGCAACCCGCAACGCCACGTCTGTGCCCAACCAGGCGGGCAGCAGCAGGCGCATCTGCGTCCAGGCAAACACCCACGGGATCGCGCGCAAGCTGGCAATGTCCTGCACCGCCTTGCGTCGTGCGGGCCGACTACCCAGCGCGAGTGTGCCGAGTTCGCGCTCCGGCGTAACGGCCTGAAAGAACGCCAGGAAATATGGGTCGTCGCGAACCACACTGCGATAGCCACCCAGTGCGGCCGTGGCCAACCGATCCATACAGGCGCGCCACTCGGGTTGAGCGCTACCGGGTCCGGCCAGCGTTGCGCGAAGTGTGGCCGCGAGGTAAGACGCCAGCGTCTGTACTGCAAGCGTTTCGGTGCCGAGCTTGAAGCGGATCATCTCCCCTTGCTCTGTGATGCGCAGGCTGCCGTTCACCGTGCCTGGCGGTTGCGCCAGGATGGCCGCGTACGAAGGGCCGCCGCCACGGCCGACCGTGCCACCGCGCCCGTGGAAAAGTGTCAGGCGCACCGCATGTTGCCGAGCGACCTCGGCAAGCTGTTCCTGCGCTTTGTACTGTGCCCATGCGGCAGCCAGCTGGCCTGCGTCTTTAGCTGAGTCGGAGTAGCCGATCATCACCTGCTGCTGATCGCCGCACCAACTGCGATACCAAGGTATTTCGAGCAATTGCTGCAGGCAGTCGCTGGCGTGATTGAGATCGTCCAGTGTTTCGAACAACGGCACGATGGGCAGCGGCTGCTGGAGTCCGCTGGCGCGCAACAGCAGAATGACTGCCAGTACATCCGATGCGCTGCGCGCCATCGATATCACGTAGTTGCCGATGCCCGTGTCGCGTGGGTCTGCCGCAGGCTGTCCGTCACTGTGTGGCCCGCGTGCCGAGCAAGCGCGTGCAACGACGCTGCAGGTCGCAAGCACTTCCTGTACTTCTTCGGAAGCAGGCCAGCTGCTTGGGAACAACGGGCGATTGCCCTGCAGCTCGTGCAGCAGAAACTGCACGCGACGCGACTCCGGCCACTCGCCGTAGGCGCGCCCGACTGCGTCGGTCAGTCCGAGGTAGCGTGTGAGTTCGTCGAGCACGGCGGTATGCCGGTCGGAGTTCTGGCGAACGTCAAGCGGCAGTAGGGTGCAGCCAAAGCACTGCACACGGCGGATGCTGTCTTTCAGCGGGCCATCGGCGACCGCGGCCATACCGCACGCGCGCAATGACGCGTCTGCGAACAGCAGAGGCTCCAGCACCTCTGCTGTCTGCAACCACGCATGTGTCGATGCCAGCGACGGTGTGTTCTGTGCCGCTTCCGCCAGGTCGCGCGTGCTGCGCAGGCGCTCGCGCAGTGTCCGCAACAGCGCTCGATAGGGCTCGTTGCCAGGACCGACGCGTTCGCGCAACTGCGCGGTACAGCGCTGCATCGACAGGTCGGCCTGCAGCTGCTCAACATCGCGCAGCATCAGGTCTGCGGCCATCCAGCGCGCCAGCATCAGCACTTCGCGGGTGACCTCGGCGGTGACATTCGGGTTGCCGTCGCGATCGCCGCCCATCCACGCAGCGAAGCGCACGGGCATGCTGCTCACGGGCAGTTCTGGTAGACCCGATTCCGCGAGCGCAGCATCCAGCTTGCGCATGCCGCTTGCGATGCCGAACCACAGCGAACTCTCGATGACCGCAAAGCCGGACTTTGCTTCGTCCTGTGGCGTCGGCTGAGTGGCGCGGATTTCCGGCGTGTACCAGGCTTCGGCGATCAGCCGCCGCAGTTCACTGCGTGCTGCAATTCGCTCGCGCTCGTTCAGGCTGTGCCGGTGTTGTTCGAGCGTCGATGCAATCGCGTCGTACTTGCGGATGAACGTGCGGCGCAACACTTCGGTCGGGTGCGCAGTGAGTACCAGTTCGATGCGCGCGGTGTTCAGACAGGTGCTCAGCGCTGCGCCATCGACTCCTGCGGCCAGCAGCGACTGCAGTTCATCGCCGAGATCCGTGCCGGGTTGTCGTGCCTGGAACTGCTGCTCGGCGATGTTGGCGAGATTGAGAAACTGGTTGAAGGCGCGGGTGACGTCGACCAGCCGCGCTTCGTCCAATTGCGCGAGTTCGGCAGAAAGCGCCTGCCAGCCGCGCCCGCCTTCGCGCGCCGCTTTGGCCAGCGCGCGGATGCGCTCGATGATTGCGACCGTCTCGCGGCCACGATCCTCTGCGATCACGCTGCCGAGCAGGTCGCCCAGCAATCGCACATCGGCGCGTAGCGAAGCATCAATTTGTGCCGTAGCTTCAGACATGGCTGCTCCATTTGTTTGGCATGGTCAGCGTTGGTAGAGGGGCTGGTGCGCTGCACACGGGGTGTTCAATCGCTTGTATGCGCCCAAGTGCCGGATGAATCCAAGTACTGACTGCAACTGACGTGGCGGCGAGCGGGCAACCCACATTGGAGTACCCCATTGGAGAACGTTTTTGTGTACGAGAGCCGAACCAGCAGCCCGATCTCGAGCCTGCATTTTGCGTACCGCATGCTGCTGCATGGGCTGGCGCTCGCGCTATTGCTGCTCGGCTCGCTGACGATTGGCATGGCGGGGTACATGCACTACGAACAGCTGGCATGGCGCGATGCGTTTCTGGATTCGGCGATGCTGCTGGGCGGCATGGGGCCAGTGCACCCGCCTCAGACCGACGCAGGCAAGTTGTTCGCGGGCTGTTATGCGTTGTACGCCGGGCTGGTGTTCATCATTGGGGTCAGCATCGTGCTCGGGCCCTCGCTGCACAGAATGCTGCACCTGTTTCACTGGGACGACGCGTCCGGTACGGACAGGTCCGATGCGGGCGGGTCAGACTCGGGCAGGTCCGATGCAGGCGAGGCATAGGAACACCTAGCGCCTGCCGCATCAGCTGAGGGCGTCGATCTCGGCCAGCCAAGCTGCCGCACTTGCCTCATCGGGCATCCGCCAGTCGCCGCGTGGCGAAAGACTGAGCGAACCGACCTTGGGTCCGGGCGGCAATGTCGTGCGTTTGAACTGCTGGCTGAAGAAGCGGGTGAAGAACAGCTTCAGCCAGTGGCGGATGGTGGCGCGATCGAACTCATCGGCAAATGCCAGTGCCGCCAGCGCGTCGATCTTGGTCGGGCTGCTGCCATAGCGCAGAAAGTGATACAGAAAGAAGTCGTGCAGGCGATAGGGTCCGACCAGGTCTTCAGTGCGTTGGGCGATGCTGGTGTCCTGGCTGGGTACCAGCTCAGGCGAAATTGGTGTGTCGAGCACACGCTGCAGAACGTCCGCCAGCGCAGCATCTGCACGATGGCGCGCGTACCAGCGCACCAGATAGGCGATCAGCGTCTTCGGCACGCTGGCGTTCACGTTGTACGACGCCATGTGGTCCGCGTTGTACGTGCACCAGCCAAGCGCGAGTTCCGACAGATCACCGGTGCCGACCACGATGCCACCCTGCTGGTTGGCAATGTCGAACAGCACCTGGGTGCGTTCCCTTGCCTGAGTGTTCTCGTAGGTGATGTCGAAGCGGCTGCTGTCGTGGCCGATGTCTGCGAAGTGCTGAGTCACAGCCGCGCGAATATCGACTTCACGAAGCTGAACGCCTGCCGTGCTTGCAAGTGTGCGGGCCGATGCCAGCGTGTGTTCGGACGTTGCTGGCCCGGGCATCGTGATGGCGTGGATCGCGCTGTGCGGCTCACTCAGGCGATTGGCCGCTTCCAGGCACACCAGCAAAGCAAGTGTCGAATCCAGACCGCCCGACAGTCCGAGGATCATCTTCGGGCTGCGCACGGCGCGCAGGCGTCGTGCCAGGCCCGTGCTCTGGATCGCCAGGATTTCTTCTGCGCGTGCAGCAAGCAGGTGTTCGTCCTGCGGCACAAAGGGCGCGGCGGCATAGCGGCGGGTGATGCCAGTCAGCGCGCTGCGTGGCGCCACGTCGACGACTGTATAAGGAGGCGAAGGTCTGGGTGCATGCGCGAACGTGCTGAACTGCATGCGATCGTGGCGCAGGCGCTCGATGTCGAACTCCACCTGCAGCGTTTGATCGGCAAAGGAAAAGCGCGCGCCTTCACCTAGCTGAGTGCCGTTTTCGGCTGCCAGGAGATGCCCGCCGAACACCACGTCCTTGGTCGATTCCGACGCGCCGCTCGACGCGTACAGATAGCCGCATATGCGTTGCGCACTCGTCATGCGTACAAGGTCGCGCCGATAGTCCGCCTTGGCGACCAGCTCATTGCTGGCCGATGGGTTCAACATAAGATCGGCGCCGGCAAGCGCGTGCTGTGTGCCGGGCGCGAGTGGCGCCCACAGGTCTTCGCACACTTCGATCGCAAAGCGCGTATCGCCAACAGCAAACAACTGGCGCGCGCCCAGATGAAACTGACCGAGTTGTGCATCGTTGATGGGCAGCTCGATGCCGGCGCCCGATGTAAACCAGCGGTGTTCGTAGAACTCGCCATAGTTGGGCAGGTGCTGCTTCGGCACAGCGCCACGAATGCGCCCGCCAGCGATCACAAAGGCACAGTTCAGCAGCCGCCCGTCCGCTGTGGCGAACGGTGCACCAACAATGGCGACGGTACGCAACGTGGCCGTGGCAGCCGCGACATTTCCAAGCGCCGCGAGGGCGCTCTGACGCAGTGTGCTGCTGAAGAACAGATCCTCGGCTGTGTAGCCGGTGATGCACAGCTCGGGAAACAGCGCGATCGAAACCTCACTGGCGGCGTCACTGCGCAACAGGTCCACGATGCGCGCTGCGTTCGCCGCAGGGTCAGCAATGCTCAGCGCGGGCGAATGGGCAGCGCAGCGGATGAACCCCAAAGAGTCGTAGCGGTGTTTCATCAGGGCAGTCCAGGCGTCATGGGGCGAGTGTAATCCGGGAAGTTGCACATGGCCGCTCGGGGCGGAAGGGCCGGGCAAAGCGCGCTACATTTGTGCCCGCAGTCACTTCGGATATCCGCATGCACGAAGACACCCGGCACGAACTCTCAGGGCACGTGCGACGTGTTCCGGACGCGCAGTGGGTGCGTCGTGCGGTTGAGCTCATCGCGGCAGACTTCAATCGTTCCGCAGACACACATCTGATCAAGGTCGTGCTGCCAGGACTCGGAGACATCGATCTCTACCTCAAGGATGAGTCCACGCACCCCTCGGGCAGCCTGAAGCATCGGCTCGCAAGGTCGTTGATGCTGTATGGGCTGTGCAACGGGCTGATCCACGAGGGCACCACCCTCGTTGAGTCGTCGTCTGGCAGCACGGCGATCTCCGAAGCCTACTTCGCGCGCCTGCTTGGGCTGCCCTTCGTTGCCGTGGTGCCCGTAGGCATTGCCCCAGAGAAGATCCGTCAGATCGAGCTGTTGGGCGGGCGCTGTGAGCAGGTCCCTGGCGCGCAGATCTATGCCCATGCTGCAGAGATCGCGCGTGCGAACGGCGGTCACTATGTTGATCAATTCACCTACGCCGAGCGCGCGACCGACTGGCGCGGCAACAACAACATTGCCGAGAGCCTGTTTGCGCAGATGGCGCTGGAGCGTCATCCGATCCCGAACTGGGTCGTGGTGGGTGCGGGCACTGGCGGCACTTCGGCAACGTTGGGCCGGTACATCCGTTATCGCCCCGAGCTTGGTGCGCGCACCCGCCTGTGTGTGGTGGATCCCGAGCATTCCGTGTTCTTCGACCACTATCGGCGTGCACCGCTGCCAACCCTCGGTCGTGCTTCGCGGATTGAAGGCATTGGTCGGCCAAGGGTGGAGCCATCTTTCTGCCCGGAGGTGATCGACCGGATGTTGCGGATTCCTGATGCAGCCAGCATTGGCGCCGCCTGTTGGCTGACGGACGTGCTCGACCGCAAGGTGGGTGGGTCGACGGGCACGGCCGTGTTCGGCGCTGCGTTGCTGATCGATGAGATGGTCCGTCAGAAGCAGGCTGGCAGCGTGGTGGCATTGATCTGCGACGGCGGCGACCGTTATCTCAATACCTACTACAACCGCGACTGGCTGCAGTCCGAAGGCATCGACATCGCGCCCTGGAACGAGGCGCTGCAAGGGTTCGCGCGCACGGGAACAATGCAGCTGCCGATCGGCGTGTCGGCTATGGACAATGGCGAGTCACGCTGACTCGGGCTTGGCTGTGCCTGCGGCTGCCGGCTGTGCTGAAGGCTGACCGCGAAGTTGCCGAAGAATGCTGTCGAACTGACGGCCGTGATCACTCTGAATTGTGGCCAGGGTCTCTTCGATATGTTGCAGGCGCAGTTCGTGTGCGTCGCTTGTTGTACCGTTTCGCGTCGCGTTGACTGCATCGAGGCCCAATCTGCGTATTCCGGCCATGTCGGTACGTCATTCCGATTCATGTCGGTACGCCGTTCCGGCGCATGTCGGTACATGCGAGCGGGTGGTGGAAGGTTGATCGTCCGCAGACGATCGTCAAGCCTTGCCAGGGCGATCAGGCGGTTTTCTT
>CAMAVY010000185.1 GCA_945861675.1 Klebsiella pneumoniae
GCAGGCGGAAGCGCCGCAATGCGGCGCACCCATCACATGGGCCGTGCGATTGCAGCGCAATCGGGTATGCAATTCGCTACGCGAATTGCCGATGTCGCCGAGCCCACCGTCATCTGCAAGATCCTACTTCCCTTGCAAGATTGCATGCGCAGCGCTCAGCATCGATCCAGCCGCACCTTCGCACTGCAACGAAGAAGCGAGCGCGCACAGCACCGCTGCACGCGATGGATGTAGTTCGTTTGCGCTCCATCGACGACTGCCGAACTGAACACGATCAGCATTCACAGCGTCCGCCACGTTGGATTGTGCGCGGGAGGTTGGAAAGGGTTTGCGCCGACGTCGAGGCACAAGGATGTGCCGAAACAAGTGTCACAGGGAAGTGCGAGCGCAGCGAGAACGGTCGGTGCAAACCCTTTCCAATCTGCCGAAAAGCTCAACCCAACACACGACCACCCATGCCCGCCTACCGAGTCTTCATCCCAGTCCGCGGCCAATCCAAGGCGGTGTTGTCGGCGGCCGGCGTAAGAATGGTGTCGCGCGCATCCGCAAGCAGCCCCGGATAGTCGAGCGTGTAATGCAATCCGCGGCTCTCCCGTCGTCGCCGCGCACAGCGCACGATGAGATCTGCGGTTTGCACGAGATTGCGCAGCTCCAACAAGTCAGCACTGACGCGGTAGTGCCGGTAGTAGTCGCGAATCTCGGCTTTCAACAGATCGATGCGATGCGCGGCGCGCTCAAGGCGTTTGTTGGTGCGCACGATGCCAACGTAGTCCCACATGAAGCGTCGCACTTCGTCCCAGTTGTGCGAGATCACGACTTCCTCGTCGGAGTCGGTCACGCGGCTTTCGTCCCAGTCGGCAATCTGCGGCCAGCTGGTTTCGCCGGACCACTGCGATTGAATGTGTTCGGCCGCCGACTGTGCGTACACCAGGCACTCGAGCAACGAATTGCTGGCCATGCGATTGGCACCGTGCAATCCGGTGCAGCTGGTCTCGCCGATGGTGTACAGGTTTGCGAGGTCGGTTCGTCCGTTGCGATCAACGATCACGCCGCCACAGGTGTAGTGCGCCGCCGGCACAACGGGTATCGGCTGCTTGGTGATGTCGATGCCGAGTTCAAGACAACGGTTCGCAATGTTCGGAAAGTGCGTGTGAATGAACTCCGGCGTGCGATGGCTGATGTCGAGGTAGACGCAGTCGAGACCCAGTCGCTTCAGTTCATGATCGATTGCGCGTGCAACGATGTCGCGCGGTGCAAGTTCTGCGTCCGGGTGGAAGCGCTGCATGAACGGCGTGCCGTCCGGTAGCAGCAATCGGCCGCCTTCGCCGCGCACGGCCTCGGAGATCAGGAACGACTTGGCGTGCGGATGGAACAGACAGGTTGGGTGGAACTGATTGAATTCCAGATTCGCCACCCGACAGCCTGCGCGCCATGCCATGGCAATGCCGTCACCGGTCGCCGTGTCGGGGTTGGTGGTGTACACGTACACTTTGCTCGCGCCGCCCGTCGCGAGCACGACGAAGCGTGCCTCGAATACGCAGACGTTGCCCGTGCTAGCGTCCAGCACATAGGCGCCGTAGCAACGATCTGGGCCTTCTTCGCCATTCGGCAGTTTGCGCGCCGTGATCAGGTCGATGCCGATGTGACACTCGAATACTTCGATAGACGGTGTCGCAGCGACCTTGTCGATCAATGCGCGCGAGATGGCGGCCCCGGTCGCGTCTGCCACATGCAGCACGCGGCGGAAGCTGTGCCCGCCTTCGCGGGTCAGGTGATAGCGATCATCTTCAACGTCGAAGTTGACGCCGAGCCCGACCAGCGCCTCGATGGCAGCGGCAGCGCGCTCGACGGTGAAGCGAACGGCATCTTCAGCGCATAGGCCGGCACCTGCCGTCAGCGTGTCCTGCACGTGCGACTCGACGGAGTCGGTGGGGTCCATCACGGCGGCTACACCACCTTGTGCCCAGGCCGTTGAGCCGTCAGAGAGACGGCCTTTCGTGAGCACGGCCACTCGACCCTGGCCTGCGAGCGCGAGCGCTGCAGTCAGGCCGGCAGCGCCGGAGCCGATCACGAGCACGTCATGGCGGTGTCGCTGATGCAATTCGATTCACTCTGATGGGACGAGTCGGGGCGGTCGCCTTGGTTGAGCGGCCTTCGTTGGTCCGCTCTCGTTGGCCCGCTAAGGTTGGCCCGCTAAGGTTGCGCCGTAGTATATGGCAGCGTCCATCGGCACAATGCTGCGGCCGAGTCGCGCGTCTGCAGCCCTGTGCTGCGAACTTTTCCAGGCAGATCTGGTCTAGCTTTCGTTCGACGCGTTGGCACACACGGCTTGGTGGTTCCGGTAGGCCCAATGGCGTCAGACGAACGTACAGACAATGAATTGGTGCGCCTCGTGCAGTCCGGGGACAAACGCGCCTTTGAATTGTTGTTCCACCGGCACCAGCACAAGGTGGCCAGCCTGGTGGCGCGATATGTACGTGATCGGGACGAAGTGGCCGATCTGGTACAAGAGGTATTCATCAAGGCATATCGCGCGCTGCCACGGTTTCGAGGGGACAGCGCGTTCTATACGTGGATCTTTCGGATCGCCGTCAATACAGCCAAAAACTACATCGCTTCGCGTGGTCGCAGGGCCAGCGACCTGAAGGTCGATCTGGAAGATGCCGAGTACATCGATGGTGGCGAAGCGATGAAGCACGCTGACGATCCCGAAGGGGAGTTGGCGCGCGATGAAATGAAGAAAGTGATTGATGCAGCGATCTCAGCGCTGCCGGAGGACCTGCGCAGCGCCGTGACGTTGCGCGAGTTCGATGGGCTAAGCTACGAGCAAATCGCTGAAATCATGGACTGTCCCGTGGGCACGGTGAGGTCTCGGATCTTCCGTGCGCGTGAAGCGATCGATGCGCGGCTTCGTCCGCTCCTGGATCCTTAGTTCATGCAGTTCCCTGCCAGTCTGCGTTGGCGCCGCCCGGTTCCGGCACAGGATCCTTAGAGAAAACTAGAGAAGATTAGAGAAGCAGGGGTTACGGAGAAGATCAGTGATTGAGAGCAGGCAAGGCAAGCATGAGTAGTTCAGACGAGCAGCGACAGGCCCTGTCGGCCTTCATGGATTCAGAAGCCGATGATCTTGAGTCGCGTCGAATTGCGACTGCACTGCTGAACGATGCTGACCTGCAGGCAAGCTGGCGTCGCTTTCATCTCATCGGCGCGCTGTTGCGCGATGAGGTTGGGCAGCCGGACACGGTACGCAATGCCGACAGCCGGGCTGCGACACTGCGACTGCAGGCGGCATTGGCGATGGAAGCTCCACTCTCTGTCGAACCGGCTGCTGAATCGGCGCCGCAACCCCGATCGCCCGCGAGCACAGCGCCGGACGCGCAGTTCGATCGCGGCGCGGAACAACTGCGGGCAGCCACGCCGCAAGCTAACGGCCGGCGCTGGTATGCCGCCGGGCTGGGACTTGCAACGGCAGCAGGGCTGGCGGCGGGTATGTGGCTCGGAACGCCCGAAGGTCTTCTGCCGCAACCCTCTGCCACGTCTGGTGGGTTGGCGCTGCAAGCGAATACTGCAGTCGGCAATGACGGTTCCGCACAAGGCGTCGGAGGTGTGCAGCCCGTCGATTCCCAGCCCATTGATTCCCAGCCCATTGATTCCCAGCAGCAAGATGCGCAGCGGCGTGCGCGTCTGTACATGCTCATGCATGCCCAACAGGCCGGATCGAGCCAGGCGTCGCAGGGCATCTCGTTGGTCAAGTTTGTGTCGTATGGGCAAGCTTCGAGTGATTCGGGCAACGACAGCGCACAACACAACAGCGCCTTGCATAACACTGACCAATGAGAGCGCTGCTGGTCGCATTGTTGTTCGTGGCGTGTGTGCCTTCGCACGCTGCCAATGCGCCAGCGGAGACGTTGCTGCGGCGCATGGACAACGCCATGGCCCAACAGACTTACGATGGTGTCTTCACTTATATGCGCGGCGACTCGGTGTCGTCGCTGCGGATCATGCATACCGTGATCAACGGCGTGCACTACGAGCGCCTGATTCATCTGGACGGCTCGCCCCGTGAAATCCTGCGCATCGGCAACCGAGTGCTGTGCATTCTCATGCCGGGTGATGAGCTCGCAGACCTGACAGACGATATTCCTGTGGGCCCGTTCGCGCGGACGTTCGTGCGCAACTACCAGCGAATTCCCGGCCAGTACAGGCTGGTAATGAATGGCATGAGCCGAGTCGCCGGTCGTGCGGCGCAGATGATCAGCATCGATCCGCTTGACGCGGACCGATATGCACATCAGCTCTGGTTGGATGAAGCAACCGGCATGTTGCTCAAGTCGCAACTGGTGGCGGCCGATGGCGCGGCGCTGGAAGTGTTCCAGTTTGCCCAGATCAGTCTTGGGCGCGCATTGCCGGCGCGGGAGTTCGTGCCGTCTACCGAGTCGGGCAAGGTGGTGCATGCATTGACTACAACACCACCGCCACAGTCAGCTTCAGCGGCGTCGCGCTGGCGCGTCGGTTGGCTGCCGAAGGGTTTCAGCATGGCCGCACACAATGTGCGCCCGGTAGCCGGCAGTGCGGCCGGCTTGCAGACCATGTTCTACGGCGATGGGCTGGCCGGGCTGTCAGTCTTCATCGAGCCGATCCCCAGTGGTGCGAAGGTGAACGAGCCCGCCCAGATCATGCGTGAAGGCGCGACAGTGGCGCTCAGCGTCACGGCCCACGATGGCGCACGGCAGGGTTATCTGGTCACGGTCGTCGGTGAGGTGCCGCTTGCCACCGCCGAGCGGGTGGCGCGCTCAGTGTTGGAGAAGCACTAGGCTCGGGACGTTGTGCGCTTCGCGCTGCGCCGGCCGTTTTGCAGCCATGTGTGCAATCCACGTCCGACCTTGCGACTGCATCGGCTAAGATTGCCGCCTTTTTTCGGGTTCCCCCGCGTGTACGACGCCAAGCTCATCCGTAATTTCTCGATCATTGCCCACATTGATCACGGCAAGTCGACGCTCGCGGATCGCTTTATTGAGATTTGTGGCGGTCTGTCGGCACGGGAGATGGATGCTCAGGTCCTCGATTCCATGGACATCGAGCGCGAGCGCGGCATCACCATCAAAGCCCAGAGCGTGATGTTGAGCTTCAAATCGAAGGACTCGCTTACCTACGAGCTGAACCTGATCGACACCCCTGGACACGTGGACTTCAGCTATGAGGTGTCACGTTCGCTGGCCGCCTGCGAGGGCGCGCTGCTGGTGGTGGACGCCGGCCAGGGCGTGGAAGCGCAGTCCGTCGCCAATTGCTATAAGGCCATCGAGCAGGGTCTTGAGGTCATTCCTGTTCTGAACAAGATGGACCTGCCGCAGGCCGACCCGGACAAGGTCGAACTCGAGATCGAGGAGATCATCGGGGTTGATGCCTCCGGCGCGCTGCGGGTCAGTGCCAAGACCGGCATGGGGGTGCGCGACCTGCTGGAAGAGCTCGTGCGCCTGGTGCCGCCGCCGCGTGGCAATGCGGATGCACCACTACAGGCATTGATCATCGACTCCTGGTTCGACAACTACCTCGGCGTCGTATCGCTGGTCAGGGTGGTCAACGGCACCTTGTCGGCGGGCGACCGCATTGTCATGAAGTCGATTGGCCGCAATCAGGAGGTCGACGGCGTCGGCCGCTTCACGCCCAAGCGTGAGCCGCGCAAGGTGTTGCATGCGGGGCAGGTGGGCTACGTCATCGCAGGCATCAAGGATGTACGCGGCGCGCCCGTGGGCGACACGATCATTGGTGCGCGCGCGCTCGATACACCGGCGCTGCCTGGCTTCAACCGCGTCAAGCCGCAGGTCTATGCCGGCCTGTTTCCGGTCACCAGCGACGACTTCGAACACTTCCGCGATGCGCTGGCGAAACTGACCTTGAACGATGCCGCGTTGGTGTACGAGCCCGAAAGTTCGGACGCTCTGGGCTTTGGTTTCCGCTGCGGTTTCCTCGGCACGCTGCACATGGAGATCATTCAGGAGCGGCTGGAGCGCGAATATGATCTTGACCTGATCTCGTCGGCGCCGACCGTGATCTTCGAAGTATTGACCAAGCGCGGCGAAGTGCTGGAAGTCGACAACCCGTCGAAGCTGCCGGATCTCGGCGAGATAGCAGAGATCCGCGAACCCATCGCCTATGTCGACATCATCGTCCCGCACGCTTATGTCGGTGCTGTCATCACGTTGTGCATCGAACGGCGCGGCGTGCAGAAGGACCTGCAGTACGTCGGCAACCAGGTCACCATGCGCTATGAGCTGCCGATGGCCGAGGTGGTGCTCGATTTCTTCGATCGCTTGAAATCGGCGACGCGCGGCTATGGCTCGCTCGACTACGGATTTGTGCGCTTTCAGGCTTCCGATGTGGTGCGCCTTGACGTTCTGATCAACGCTGAACGCGTCGACGCGTTGTCGTGGATCGTGCATCAGTCCACGGCTGCCTATAAGGGCAGGGCGCTGGTCGAAAAACTCAAAGAGGTCATTCCGCGCCAGATGTTCGACATTGCCATTCAGGCGGCAATCGGAGTGAAGGTCATCGCGCGCTCAACGGTGAAGGCACTGCGCAAGAACGTCACGGCCAAGTGCTATGGCGGTGACGTGACGCGCAAGAAGAAGCTGTTGGAGAAGCAGAAGGAAGGCAAGAAGCGCATGAAGCAGGTGGGCAGTGTGGAGGTGCCGCAGGAGGCCTTCCTGGCCGCGCTGAAGCTGGAGCGTTAGCGCGTGGGCCGGCTCGCTTGGCGCAAGCGTGATTTCTTCCGGCTCGATTTCTGCCAACAGGACGGTTGAGTTGCAGGCGGACTTCCAGTCGTTCCTGATGCTGGCCGTCGTCGCAGGCGGGATCGTACTGTTGCTGCACCGCTCGCGCACCGCCAGCGCCGAACACCACGCCCGTGCGACGAGCTTGCCGCCATCGGGCGGCCAATCTTCCCGCCCTGAGACAGCGGGGAATCCGGCTCACGCCGTCGCACCGCCAGGCGATGGAGTGGGCTGGCTTGCATTGCTGCAGGCGGTGTTTCCTGTGCTGCTGGCGGTGTTCCTATTCCGCGCGTTCATCGTCGAGCCTTACCGCATTCCCACCGGTTCCATGATTCCGACCCTGACCATCGGCGACTACGTGTTTGTCAGCAAATTCGCCTATGGGCTCCGGCTACCGATCCTGAACTGGAAGTTCCTGCCCTTGGGGCAGCCGCAGCGGGGCGATGTGGTGGTGTTCGTGCCCCCCCATGAGCAGCGATACTTCATCAAGCGGGTCGTTGGCCTGCCGGGCGACCGGGTCCGCGTGGTCATGGGCGAGCTGTACATCAATGGTGAGCGCATCGACATGCAGGTCGACGGCAGCGACAGCGCGGACGATGGCGTGCAGGGCTATGTCGAGTCGTTGGGCAGCAGTTCGCACCGCATTCAGCGCTTTGTCGGCATGCGGTCACGCGAGGGCGAGTGGCGAGTGCCCGACAACAGTTTTTTCATGCTCGGTGACAACCGCGACATGAGTGAAGACAGCCGCTATTGGGGCTATGTTGCGGCCGATCAGATCGTTGGCCGGGCAGTTGCGATCTGGGTACACAAACCGCCAGGATGGTCGTGGCCGACCCTGGCCAGAAATGGGGTGATCCACTGACATGAACAGCAAGGATATGAACAGCAACACTGTAGGCGGCACGGTACGCGGCGCCGTCACGCGGACACGACGCGCGCCCGGCACTCGTTCGCTGCGCAATCAGCGCGGTGTCGGCATGCTTGGGCTGATCTTTATCCTGGCGGTAATCTTCATGTGCGCGGCGCTTATCATCACGCTGACCCCACACTACATTACGCACTACGCGATCATCGACGGGCTGGAAAAGATGGATCGCACGAGTCTCAGCAAACCTAAGTTCAAGCTGTACGGTGAGGTAAAGGATAAGGTCTTCGACGTCAACAATGTGTATGACGATAAGCCGCAGGATCTCATTCCGCGCATTGATAAAGATCGCAACCAGGTTGTGTTCCATGTCGACTACAGGCGAGACGAGGTAATTGCCGGCAACTTCGGCGTGTTTATGCATTTCAAGGAAGACGTTGTCCGGCGCCTGTAGGTGCGTGTCTTGAGGCAATGCTGCAGCGGTTCGTGAGGTTGCAGTATTGAGCGCCATTGATTCGGCAGACGCAGCGCTGGTGCGTCGTCTCGGCTACACGTTTCAGAATCCGCTGCTGCTGGAAACGGCATTGCGCCACCGCAGTGCGCGCGTGCCGAAGATTGGCGACAACGAGCGGCTGGAGTTTCTCGGTGACGCGCTGATTGGTCTGGTCATTGGCGAGGCGCTGTATCGGCACGAACCGCCGATCGTTGAAAGCAAGTTGAGCGTGATGCGCTCTCGGTTGGTCTGCCGGGAAACGCTGGCCGAGGTCGCCCGTGAACTGGGTGTGGATAGCTGTCTGCGTCTGGGTAAAGGCGAACGACGCGCGGGTGTCGTGAACCGCGATTCTGTGCAGGCTGATGCACTCGAGGCGGTGTTTGGTGCCGTATATCTGGACGCGGGCTTTGCGACCGTGCAGGCCCTTGTGCTGAAGCTGTTCGCCGGGCGCTTGCAGCAAGTCATGGCGACGGGCGGTGATCGAGATGCGAAGAGTCGTCTGCAGGAGTGGCTGCAGGCGCGCGGATTGGCCTTGCCGGTGTATGTGATGGTGGCGCGTTCCGGACGCGACCCGGAATTCACCTATGAAATTGCCTGCCGAGTCGCGGCGAAGGACGGCGAGAGCGTTGCGACGCACCGCGATGTTCGACAGGCAGAACAGAAGGCCGCAGAAGCAATGCTGCAATTGCTTGAGAAAGAAAGGCTCGAGAAAGAACGGCCCCAGGAAGAACGGCCCCAGGAAGAACGGCATGAGGAAGCACCATGAGATTTTCTGAGTGAGTGAGACGCTGCCGCGCTGCGGTTACGTTGCCCTGGTTGGGCGCGCCAACGTGGGGAAGTCGACCCTGCTGAACCATCTGCTTGGGCACAAGCTGTCGATCACGTCACGCAAGCCGCAGACGACGCGACACTCGCTGCTGGGCATCCACAACACCGCGGATGCGCAGCTGCTGATCGTCGACACGCCTGGCATTCAGGAGACCACCAAACGCGCGATCGATCGGCACATGAACCGTGCATCGCTGAGCATGTTGAAAGACGTTGACCTGGTCGTCATGGTGATCGATCGCGACCACTGGACCAGTGCTGACGACTACGTTCTGGCGCAGGTTCAGCAGAGCGGTACCAGGGCGTTGTGTGCCATCAACAAGGTTGATCGGCTCGAACCGAAAGAGCGGCTGTTGCCGTTGATGGAGCGCCTTACAGGACTCAGCGTGTTCGACGAAGTCATCCCGATCT
>CAMAVY010000186.1 GCA_945861675.1 Klebsiella pneumoniae
CAAACCCAGCACGCCCATCGTGCTCGTATCACCGATCTACTGCCCCTCCGCGGAAACCCACCCGGGCCCGACCATGCCAAATGCCGAGGGCAAGTTCGTGACGCTGCGGGGCCACGAGGCCATTCAATCGGGCTGCCTGACGCTGACCCGAGTGCGCGAGATCCTCAAGGAACTGGTCGAGGCGCGCAGCCGTGCCGGCGACGCACACCTGCACTACCTCGACGGTCTGCAGTTGTTCAACGAGGCCGACGCAGGCGATCTGCCTGACGACCTGCATCCCAACCCGGCCGGTTATGCACGCATGGGCGAGCGCTTCGCCAGCCTGGTGTTCGGGTCAGACGGCGTGCTGCGCCGGAAGCGCGCGCCGCAATAGCACGGCGCGTCGCGTTAGCGCGGCGCGCCGAACGTCATGCGTTAGACAGGATCCGCGCTGAACACGGGGATCTTGCGCGTCGTCTTCGCCTGATAGTCGATGTACGGCGGATACGCCTCGGCACTGGCGGCCCACAGACGCGCCCGCTCCTGCTCGTCGGTCACTTCGCGCACACGCATCTTCGTGACAACGGTGCCATCACGAATCTCCACCTCAGGATTGGCGCGCAGGTTGTATACCCACACCGGGTTCTTCGGCTGACCACCCATCGAACCCACCAGCACGTAGCTGTTGTCCACTTTCACACGCATCAACGGAATCTTGCGGATCCCGCCGGTCTTGTTGCCCTGGTGCGTCACGATGATGCATGGCATGCCGGTATCAAGCAGCGTAACGCCCTTGGTACCGCCACTGCTTTCGTACAGCTCAACCTGCTTGCGAACCCAATCGAGTGTTGGGGGAATGTACTCGGCCACGGTGGTGGGGACTCCTGTTGTGTAAGTGGATGACTGAACGAGACGACTCGAACTCAAGGATAGGACTGCAGCAACGGCAGCGGCTGCATGCCGAGCGCCGTGCGAAACGTGTTGTGATAGTGGTGCAGCGGCGCCTCGTTGCGACCAAACAGCACATGGGCCTGCGTGCCCGCACTCAGCGCCTTCTGCGTCGAGACCGCAAGCGCGAAATCCTCGTGCTCGACAACGCGGCAGAAGCCAACGCGACTCTGTTCCACGCGCTCGGGAAAGTTGACCAGCTCCTCGCGGTCGAAGTAGAACCCGAAGCGCGAGATCGATCGATGAGGATTGTTCGGATCCGGATACACGCGCACCACGGTGACGTTCTTGTAGCCCACGTTCACGACCACGTTCGGGTACAGGAAATACACCGGAAAGCCGCTGCCCCAGATGTGCCACTGCGACTCGGGCAGCGCGCGCATCTGATCGATGGTCTTGATGCACAACACCATGCGGTGATTGCGCGCGTAGTTGCGATACGACAGCACATCACCGTGAAAATCGTTGGCGAGCGTGTCACGGTGCAGGCGCTTGAAGTGGTAGGTCTCGCCGAACGTGTCCGTGGCCAGCTTCCAGTTCATGCCCATGTCGAGATCCTGCTCGGTGCCATAGCCGTAACTCTCAAAGCCCCAGTGCGCAAAGTCGTCGGCCACACCCTCGAACAATGCGTCAGCGTCGATGCTGCCTTGCGGATCGGGATGCACCCAGATGAAGCCAAAGCGCTCGATCGATGGCAGCTCGATCAGACCCAGGCAACTGCGATCGATGTTGCCGAAGTGGTCCTGCATGGGCACACCGACCAGCGCCCCGGCGGTGTCGTAGGTCCAGGCATGAAACTGACACGAGAAGCGCGTCTTCCGGCCGCGCCGTGCATGCTCGATCATCGATCCGCGGTGACGACAGGAATTCAGGAACGCCCGCACACGACCAGTCGCATCGCGGGTGATCAGCATCGGCGTGCCAACATCGTCGCAGGTAATGAAGTCGCCCGGTTCAGGTAGATCAGCCGTCATGCCTACCAACTGCGGGTGATTGCGGAAGAACGTCTGCCACTCCTGCTGTGCGCGGTCAGGACAGGTCCAGGTGCTTGCCGGGCACACCCGCATGCCACCCGCATCGAAGTTCACCCCTGCATCGAGTTGCGCTGTGAGTTCCTTGATGATTTCGACCTGCACTGCATGGCGCATGGTTGACTCCGATGGTGGCGCGCGAATGAAAGGACCAGATGAAGGAATCGGCAAAGCCCGCCGAGTATGCAGCGGTGGCCGCACCCGCCGAAAGCAGGCTACCTTCCGCAACCTTCCCCAAGCTTCCGCAACCTTCCCCAAGCTTCCGCAAGCGAAAAAAGAAACGGAGCATATCTACGATGGTGCTGAGTGAAGACATCGGCCGCGTCCGCCTGTTGACGTTGAATCGTCCACACGCGCTGAACGCCTTCAACGGCGAATTGTTCGATGCGACCACCGAGGCGCTGATCGCCGCGGATGCCGACCCCGGCGTGGCCGTCGTAGTACTCACTGGCGCGGGTCGTGCGTTCTCCGCAGGCGCCGACCTCGCCGCAGCACCGGGCCCTGTCCCCGTCGTACATGGTTTCGCTGGCTTTCTGCAGCACACTATCGACTTCTCAAAGCCCCTGATCCTGGCGATCAACGGCCTCGGCGTTGGCATCGGCGCGACATTGTGTGGCCTCGCGGATCTGGTCTTCATGTCCACCGAAGCGCGGCTGCGTTGCCCGTTCGCGCGGCTCGGCCTGGTGCCGGAGGCCGGCAGCACCTTGCTGTTCCCGGAGCTGATGGGGCGCCAGGCAGCCAACTGGATGTTGATGAGCTCCGAGTGGCACAGCGCCGAAGAATGCAAAGCCCTGGGCCTTGTGTTCAAGCTGTGCGCGCCGGATCAACTGCTCAGCACCGCCATGACGCATGCAGAGAAGCTTGCCGCGCTACCGGTCGCATCGTTGCGCGCAACCAAACAGCTGATGCTTGCACCGCGCCGCGCGTCGTTGCTTGCCACGTTCCGTGCCGAGAACGACACGCTTGCAGCATTGCGCGGCGGCCCCGCAAATCGCGAGGCCGTGGCGGCATTTCAAGAGAAGCGGGAGCCGGATTTCTCGCGGCTCCCCCCAATGACTGACGACTAATAACTGACGACTGACGACTGACGACCGCAATCAGCCGCGTGCGAACTCGCGGATGACCTGCCCCGGACGCTGCCCGGTGTGATAGCCATTCTCGACCACGATGCGCCCGCCCACGATCGTTGCCACATAGCCCTGGCTCTTGACGATGAAGCGCCCGCCGTTGTGCGGGAAGTCGTGCACGAATTCCGGCTGGCAGGTTTCCAGATTCTCGTAGTCGATGACGTTGAGATCGGCATGCCAGCCCACGCGGATTTCACCGCGTTGCTTCAGGCCCAGCACTTTTGCGGACTTTCCGGTGATGCGATGCACAGCCTCCGGCAGCGAGTAAACGGAGCGCTTGCGGGTCAGATCGCTGAGCAGGAAGGTCGGTGAATCGGCGTCGATCAGGATGCCTACGTGCGCGCCTGTGTCGGCCAGCATCGGAATGCAGTGTTCCATGTTCATCCAGCGCCACTGGTTTTCCAGCTGACCACCGAACGCCCAGAGGTTGAACAACTCACGCCCTTCCGACTCGAGCAGACGTTCAACATAGATGTCCACGGCATCGCGATTCGTCTGCGCGGCCAGTTGCGCCAGGCTCTTCAGACCGGCGAGGTCGTAGTCCGGCAGCGCCGCGTCGCCGAGCGGATGCAGCATGTGCGGCGGCACGCGGAAACCAGACTGCTTTGCTTCAGCAATCAATGCCGCGCGCTTGGCGGGGTTGCGCAGTTCCGCCACGCGATCGGCAATGCTCGGCAGATTCATCAACGCTTTCCACGCTGGCGTACTGAACGGCGAAGCCTTGGCAAGACCGAACAACGCGCCGCTTGGACGCGTATGGCAGATGCTCATGATGCGCCGGCCCGCAGCGTTGTTGCGGCCGAGGAACTCCTGCATGTTGGCAACGCCACCGTCCTTGCTGTTGCCGGCGCCGGCAGAGAACAACACCTGGCAGCCTTCTTCCGCGCCCTGCTCGAACATCTGCAGTTCGGTCGCGAAGCGCTGCGAGAAATCCGGCGCGGCCTGGAACAATCCACCCACACCACCGCCTTCAACCACGGCGCGTTGAATGGCACGCGTTTCGTTCAGATCTGCAAAGGTTCCAGGCGTCAGACGACCATCGGGCACCTTGTGACCCAGGAAGCGCGACGTAGAAAAACCCGCTGCGCCTTCAGCGACCGACTCGCGCACCAGGCGAACAATTTTCTCCAGCTCTGCAGGCGTCGCCTGCACACCTTCGTTCATGGACGCATCGCCCATCGCCTCGTAGCGAATCGACGAGTGCCCGACAAGGCCCACCACGTTCAGCGCCGGCCGCAACGACTGCAACGCGTCGAGGTAGCCGCCGTAGCTGGTCCAGTTCCAGGGCAGGCCATCCATGATCGCGTCGGCGGAGATGTCTTCCACCGCTTCCATCAGTTTCGCCAGATGCGCGCGGTTGTGCACGGCCACCGGCGCGAAGGTGACGCCACAGTTGCCGATCAACGCAGTAGTCACACCGTGATAGGAGCTGGACCGCAGCTGCGGGTCCCAACCGATCTGCGCATCCAGGTGTGTATGCAGATCGACGAAGCCTGGAGTAACGAGTTTGCCTGTGGCATCGATGGTGCGTGCCGCAGCAACGGAGCTTAAGTCGCCGATACGCGTGATGCGGCCGGCATCCACTGCGACATCGGCGCGGATGCCGGCGGCGCCGGTGCCGTCGATGACCGTGCCGCCGGAGATGATCAGTTCGTGGGACATGGGAAGGTCTCTTCAGTAAGTGGACAGATCAATGGTTCAACCCGCGCGGGCACGACTGACAGTCGCCCCGCGCAGCTCAAGATTCGCTCAATGCATACCGGTGCACTGACTACCGGAATACCGGCACCGGGCGGCTACCCGCAGTGCGCGGACGGTGCAGGGCCGTGGGACCGGACCGCTGGAGTATTGCAGGATTTCCCACCGTTCGGCGCCCGTTCGCGCCTTCACATACAACTTGCTCGGCGCTGCGCTTGCGGCGGCTACCCGCTAACACCGGTTCCGAAATCGGAACCTGCGCCCACCACTGGCCGGCGCACCTCGCACCGGTCAGCCCAGCGCGAACGAAAGCGTTCGCTCATCCACAGGCAGATGTCCCAGATGCTCGCGAGTGGCGCGTCATCCGCCGGGTTCACCGGCTGATACGGCGGTGGACCGAACTCCGGGTTGATGGTCAGAAACGGCCGCCCTTCTGCAAGCCGAGCGGCAATGATGCGGTCCCACCACACTTCGAAGTGTTCGGTCCACTTCAGGCCCGCCGGCGTGCGCGGATCGGCAATCTGCGGTGCCTCGTGTGTACCCACGCGCGCATGGATGTGATCGCTGTGTGCAATCGCAATGTCCATCATGTCGCTATACGGCTGCTGCTTCAGATTGTTTTCTGCGACTGCAGTGAAATGACTGAAGTCTGCAGTAATGCGCAGATGCGGCAGCGCCCGCAGAATGCGTTCGGTCGCCCAGGGTGAATACAGACAGCGTGTGCGATGCGTTTCAAACACCACCTGTGCGCCGACGCCCGCCGCCATGTCCTGCACAGCGTTGAAGAAATCGATGGCGCGCTGCACATCGAAGTAGTCCCGGCCGGGATGGCAGTTGATCAAAATCGGCTTCGTGCGCTTGACTGCAACGAGTTGCTTGCGAAACGACGCTTCGTCGTCGCAGAACATCATGGCCACATAGTCGAGGCCCAGCTCGTCCATGCGTTCACTGAATGCAACCGGGTCCATGCCGAATGCCGCGCACTCCACGCCGTCGTAGCCGGCGGCGGCATAGGCCTGTAGACGCGCTGGCATCGCGCCCAGATGCTCCATACCCCAATCGCATTTCAGCAGTTTCAGCTGCATGGTCCGTTCGTTCCGCGTCTGCACACCGGCCCGACCATGCCACATCTTCCTGCCATTGGGCTCTTGCCATTTGGCGCTTGCCATTGCGAATTGAGTCGCCGAATCTCCTCGCCGCACGACGGCGGTTCCGAACTGTTCAGCCCGCCGCAAAATCACGGAGTACACATCCATGGATCTGACCTACAGCGCCGCGCACGAAACGTTTCGCGCCGAAGTCGTGGCCTTTCTTCAGGCGCACAAACATCTGACGCCAAAAGGTGGACAGCGCGCCAAAGACACCCTCGAGTGGCAGCAGCTGCTGATCAAACACGGCTACTTCGCGCGCACCATTCCGAAGGAATACGGCGGTTTCGGCGCGGCACCCGACATTCTGCAGTCACGCATCATTGCCGAGGAGTTCGCCCGCGCGCAGGTGTCGCCAGGGCTCGGTGGTCAAGGCATTTCCATGCTTGTGCCCACATTGCTGGAAGTCGGCACAGAAGCGCAGAAGCGGCAGTTCATTGAGCCGACGCTGCGTGGCGAAATGGTGTGGTGCCAGGGTTATTCAGAGCCTGGCGCCGGCAGCGACCTGGCCAACCTGCGCACCCGCGCTGAACTGGTGGGCGACGAATGGCTGGTCAACGGCCAGAAGATCTGGACCAGCACAGCGCATGCGGCAGATTGGATCTTCTGCCTGGTGCGCTCCGAACCCGAAGCACCGAAGCATCAAGGCATCAGTTTTCTGCTGTTCTCCATGAAGACGCCGGGCATCGATGTTCGCCCACTCGTCGATATGACAGGCGCCGCCAACTTCAACGAAGTGTTCTTCACCGATGTTCGCGTGCCGGCGCACCAGATCGTCGGCCGGCGCGGTGAAGGCTGGCAGGTCGCCAACGCCATCCTGCGCCACGAACGTGGCTCATTGGCCGATCCGAATGTGATGCAGACGCGCCTGAACGCGCTCGTTGAACTCATGAAGACCGAGACCATCGATGGCCGCCGCGCCATCGACGATCCGGTGTTCTGCGACCGCCTCATGCAGATTCAGGGGCGCGTACTGGCGCTGCGCTGCAACGATCTGCGGCTGCTGTCGGCGGGCGTGAACAACCAGAGTGCGGGCATCGCCGGCATGGTCGTGAAGCTGCAAGGCACGGAGCTGCGCCACGAACTCGAGGGGCTGGCCATCGACGTGATGGGCGAGCTCGGCGCGCTGTACGGCGACAAGACCCCCTACCTGCGCAACAACGGCAACTGGCAGTGGCAATACATGTACTTCCTCGGGCTGATCATCGGCGGCGGCACGTCGCAGATTCAGAAGAACATCATCAGCGAGCGCGGTCTGGGCATGCCGCGCGAGCCGAAGTCCGTGACGACACAAGACAAAACCTGAGGGCAGCACAATGGATTTCGGACTCGCACAAGAACAGAGGATGCTGCAGGAATCGCTGTCCGGATTCCTGTCGAACCACGGTGGTCTTGCGCGCACGCGCGCATTCGCAGCCGCCAAAGACACGCGCGCAACCGACGTGCTTGCCGGGCTGGCCAACCTCGGCATCACGGGCATCGTGATCGACGAAGCGCACGGCGGCGTCGGCTTGTCGTTGCTCGATGCTGCGCTCGTTGCCGAGCTGCTTGGCTATCACGTTACGCCTGCGCCATTCGTCGCCTCGGCCGTGCTTGTACCCCTCGCACTGCAAGGCGCCGGCAGCGAGACGCAGCAGAACCGTTGGCTGCCACCGCTCGCAGCGGGTTCGATCACCGCAGGCGTTGCACTCTCAGAACTCGCCGGCGCGCGCATGGATGCAGGCGTTGAATGCCGCCAGGGCCGGCTGTACGGCAAGGCGCTGTTCGTCATCGACTACGAAGCAGACGTGTATGTGGTGGCGGACCGCGCGCGCGTGCTGCATCTGGTTGAAGCAAGCGCCGCCGGATTGACGCGCCAGCAACTGAACACCGTCGACATCACCCGGCCAACAGGCGAGCTGATGTTCGACGGCGTGTCGGCGGACCCGCTGATCAGCGCCTCGACCGCGAGTTATCCCGCCTTCATTCAGTCACTGCTTGATGCCGGTCGCGTGATGCTGGCCGCCGACACGCTTGGCGCAGCCCAGAACATGCTCGATCAGGCCGTGGCATACGCCAAGACGCGCGAGCAGTTCGGGCGTCCGATCGCGTCGTTCCAGGCGGTGAAACACATGTGCGCCGAGATGGCTGCGGCGCTCGAACCCTGTCGCGCATTGGTCTGGTACGCGGGCCATGCACTCACCGCGCTGCCCGACGAAGCCTCCGTGACCGCCTGCCACGCCAAGGCCCATCTTGCAGAGGTCGGCACACGCGTCGCCCGCACATCGACCGAAGTACACGGTGGCATGGGCTTCACAGACCTTGTAGGCCTGCACTACTGGTTCAAGCGCATTGGCTTGAACAGACAGTTGCTCGGCGGCCCACAGGCCGTGCGTGCAGAAGCAGCGCGGCTGCAGGCACTGGCCTGACTACGGCGCGGTCGGCACATCGATGCTTGCTGCGCGCCACTTGAAGCGCCAGCCCTTCGGCGTCTTCACAAGCTCATCGGCATAGATGCCGGTGGTGGCGATCTGTGCCGGCTTCACGCCCACGTCGAGCAACATGAGGTAGACCGACGCAGTCACACCTTCAGCGGTCGGTGTAAGCGTCAGGTTGTTGCTCCAGTGGCGTCTTGCCGCACCGTTCATTTTTTCGCGCCACATCTGCACGAAGCCGACCAATGCGTCGTGCCCTTTGAACTGGCCCGCGAACTCACCGTCCGGCGTGAAGGTATCGGCCCAGCCGTCTGCATCACCGGCATCGATGGTTGTGTTGTAGCGGGTATACAGATCGGCAATCTCCAATCTGTCCTGCACTGTGAGGTTGCGCGCCAGCGCCACAGGTGCAGAAAGTGCCAGCAGGCACGCGGCAAGAAGAAGTCGCATTGGCAGTTTCATGGCAGGCATCCGATCAAGTTTCGCGTAGAAGAAAGAACAGGTAAGAGAAGAAAGAAGCGGTAAGAAAGGCAGCAGCCGCACGCTGACCTGCACTAGCATGCCAGCTCTGGCTCGGTGCGCATACGCGGCCCACGACGTGCACATGCAGCAGCGAATACACTTTCGCAAAAGCGGCGGGAGACATCAGCGGGTGAGCAACGAATTCATGACCCTGCAGGAGATCGTGCTGAAGGCGCGCATGCAGTTGTCGCGCGGTGACTGGGACTACCTGATCACGGGCGCCGACACCGAGACATCGCTGAAGCGCAATCGTCTGGCCATCGACCGGCTGGCGTTGAAGGCACGCGTGCTCAACGACGTGTCGTCGGTGCATACGAAGCGGTCACTGCTGGGTGTCGATCTGCGTATCCCGGTGCTGCTTGCGCCCATTGGCTCGCTGCAGGTGTTCGAAGCCGGTGGTGGACTTTCGTCGGCGCGTGCCGCCGAG
>CAMAVY010000187.1 GCA_945861675.1 Klebsiella pneumoniae
TGGGCATGCCGAAGGCGCGCTCCGGCGGAATGAGCAGCTGTTGGTCGTCACCGCGTTGCAGACCGAACAGCGCCTCCTCGAACCCAGGCAGCAGATTGCCATCACCCACGATGAACGTTGCCGGCTTGCCGCGCCGCGTGGTGTCGATCTCGGTGCCATCCGGCAAGGACAGCGAAAAATGCAACGTCACGCGTTTGCCCGGCCCAATGGCGATGACATCGCTCATGCAAAACCTCTGTGAGTCTCGGATTGTCCAGACAGGAACATGTTGCCAATCCAGGCAGCGGCGCCAACGGAGATCGCCGAGTCAGCCACATTGAAAGCGGGGAAATAGTGCTCCTGCCAGTGCACCAGCACGAAATCCACGACATAACCGAGCATCAGTCTGTCTATGAGATTGCCGATGGCACCACCGAGCACAAGTGCCAGCGCACAGCCCAGCCACCAGCTCGTGGCGCGCTTCATCTCGAACAGCAGATACACGGAGAAACCAGCCGCCAGTGCCGCCAGTGCCCAGCGCTGCCAGCCCGACTGATCGCCGAGAAAGCTGAACGCCGCACCATCGTTGTGGACGAGCATCCAGCTGAGCAGCGAGAACACCGGCACCTGCTCGCCATACACAAGCACATGCGAGACATAGAACTTCGTCAACTGGTCCATCAGCACGACCACCAGCGCCAGCCCCAGACCCACCAAAAAGCGCTGGTTCATTGCCAATCAGCCGCAGGCACGAGTGGCCGATCTGCGTCGGCGCGCAGCCACTCCCGGGCTTGTTCGCAGTCCAGCGCAATCTGTGCCTTCAACGCATCGAGCCCCGGAAAAGTCTGCTCATCACGAATTCGCGCCCGGAACGTCACCGTCATCAGCTTGCCGTACAGATCGCCCGAGAAGTCGAACAGATGGGCTTCAACCAATGGCTCGGTGCCGCCGATGGTTGGCCGCACGCCTACATTGGCAATGCCCGCATGGCGCTGCCCGTCCAGCTCGGCTTCCACGACGAATACGCCAGACAGAGGCGATTTGTAACGACCGAGGCGCAGGTTTGCCGTGGGTATACCCAACTGGCGACCCAGCTGGCGCCCATACACCACATGCCCCATCACGAAATAGCGGTGGCCAAGCAACTCTTCCGCGACGGCAAAGTCGCCGGTCGCAAGCGCGTCACGGATACGCGTCGAGCTGACACGCGACTCCTCGATGCTCAGCGTGCCGAGATGGCTCGCGCCGAACCCGAATCGTTCGGCTGCCCCACGTACCAAGGCATAGTCGCCGCCGCGATCACGGCCAAAACGCGAGTCGTCACCGAGTACCACAAAGCGCACACCCAGGCGCCGCACCAGGAACTCTTCGATCCACACCTGTGCCGTCAGCGACGCCATGTGCTCGTTGAACGGCAGGCAGATCACCTGATCAAGCCCGGTTCGGCTCAGCAGCGCCATCTTTTCGCGAAAGCGCGTCAAGCGCGACGGAATGGCCCGCCCCTGGAAAAACTCCCGCGGCTGGGGCTCGAACGTCAGCAACGTGCTGGGCGCGCCCAAGGCGTCGCGCTTCGCGTTCAGATGCGCTATCACCAGCCGATGCCCAAGATGGACACCGTCGAAATTGCCGATGGTCAGCACGCTGCCGCGGTGATGGGCGCGGATGTTGTGCAACCCTCGAACGATCTGCATCGGCGTCTCACCTTGAGCCCAAGAGGGCCGCGATTATAGCCGTGCGGGCGAGCGCAACATGGCGAGTCGCAGGCCGAATGCATAGAGCGTCGAGCAATAGACGACAGGGCCGCACACGCACAACAACGCCAGCCACAGTACTCGATCGTGCAGTGCGGCTATACTCCACTCGATCTGTTGCGAACCCCACAACAACAACGCAGCCAGCAGCAGGCAGCCAGTTGCGATTGCAGCAGCATCCCGTCGCCACAATGCAGACGCCCGGTAGACGCCGGCGCGAGCGAGCCCGCTGTACAGCAGAAGCGCATTCAACATGGCCGCCGCCGAGGTCGACAACGCCAGGCCCACGTGCCCGAACCAACGCATCGTCGCCAGGCTCAACGCAAGATTGACTGCGATGCACAGCAGCGCAATGCGCACGGGCGTCCGTGTGTCCTGCCGGGCGTAGTAGCCAGGCAACAGCAGCTTCACGCCGACGAAGCCCAATAGTCCGACCGAATAGACCTGCAGCGCGACGCCCGCCATCCGCGCATCGATCTCCGAAAATGCGCCATGCCCGAACAGCGTGAACATCAGCGGACCCGCGAGCAGCGAAAGCGCGAGTGCGGCTGGCACGGTGAAGAACGCGCCGACGCGCAGCGACCAATCCAGCGTCTCGGCAAACGCGAGGCGGTCGGCGCTGGAGTCGAAGCGGCTGAGCAAAGGCAAGGTCACCGTGGCGAGTCCGATTGCCAGCACACCGACAGGAAGCTCCACCAGCCGGTCTGCGTAATACAGCCAGGACACCGACCCAACAGTCAGAAACGACGCAATCCACACATCGACCAGCAGATTCAGTTGCGTTGCTGATGCACCAAAGACGGCCGGCACCATCAGTTTCAGCACTCTGCGAACACCGGGATCCCGCCACGCCCACTTCGGCCAGCTCAACAGATCGAGTTGATGCAGGAACGGAAGCTGCGTGAGCAGCTGGACCACGCCGGCAATCAGCACGCCAACGCCCATCGCCATGATGGGCACGTCGAACAAACGTACCAGTCCCAGTGCAGCGCCGATCAGACAGAGATTCAGAAGCACCGGCGTCAGTGCGGTTACGCCGAACCGCTGATAGGCATTCAGCACACCGCCGGCCAGCGCCGTCATGGAAATCAGCAACAGGTAGGGGAACGTCAGGCGCAGAAGATCAGTCGTCAGTCCCAGACGCACGGGGTCGTCGGCGAAACCCGGCGCAAACGCGAGCGCCAACCACGGCGCGCCGATGATGGCCACGGCCGTGAACAACAGCAGTACGGCGGCCAAGGTACCTGCCACGCGAGCGACCAGCTGGCGCACCTCAGCGTGGCTGCTGTTCGAACGCGCGGTCGTCAGCACGGGAACAAAGGCGGCCGAAAATGCCCCTTCGGCAAACAGACGTCGGAAGAAATTCGGGATCCTGAATGCGATGAAGAAGGCGTCTGCTGCCGGTGATGCCCCGAATACTGTCGCAATGACCATGTCGCGAATCAGCCCTGCGACCCTGGAGATCATGGTCAGCAACGAGATCAGCGTGGTCGAAGCAATCGCTGATCGTGCCGCCAGACTCTGCCCGTCCTTGTGCGGCCCCGATTCAATGTGCCTTGTCTCAATGTGCCTTGACAGTAGAGACCCCCGTGGGCATATTCGCGCGCCAGTTTTTTTCTTCCCTTCCCTCTTCCCCTGGAGACTCCGAGTGGCGAACACCGCCTCTGCGCGCAAGCGCGCCCGTCAGGCCGACAAGCGTCGCCGACACAACGCCACGCTGCGCTCGATGTCGCGTACTGCGATCAAGAAAGTGCAGAACGCTGTCGCGTCTGGTGACGCGGCTGCTGCTCAAGCTGCGTTTGGCAGCGCGGCGCCGACCATCGACAAGATGGTGACCAAGGGCATCCTGCACAGGAACAAGGCTGCGCGTCACAAGTCGCGCCTGTCGGCAAAGATCCGGGCGCTCACGCTCGCTGGTTGATGCTTGTTGCGGCGCCGTATTGGCGCCGCTTTTGCGATTGACTGAACAGACTGCATACGTGCTGCACATTCAGCCTCAGTGGGTGCCATGCACCGTCGCCTGCTCAAGCGTCTTCCGCTGCTACTGCGGCAGCTGCCTTTGCACAGACCACCGAACATATGCGGGTGCGACAACCGCTGTTCACAACAACACCAGATTGTCGCGGTGCATCAACTCGGGTTCGCCCTCGTAGCCCAGTAAGGCACTGAACTGCCCGCTCGGCTTGCGCATGATCCGCAGGCTCTCCTCCGACGAGTAGTTGACCAGGCCACGGGCGATCTCGACGCCGTCCGGACCTATGCAGGACACCACGTCGCCACGGTGAAACTGGCCGCGCACGTCCGTCACCCCAATTGCGAGCAAGCTCGCCCCCTCGTGCTGCAGCACGCGTACAGCGCCCGCGTCCAATACCAGAGCACCTTGCATCTGCAGGTGGCTGGCGATCCATTGTTTTCGCGCGTCGAGGCGTGGTCGATCCGGCGATAGAAGCGTCCCCAGCTGCTCGCCACCGACCAGACGATCCAGCACATTCGGCAGCCGCCCGCCAACAATGATCGTATGCGCGCCTGACTGCGCCGCGATGCGCGCGGCGCGGATCTTGGTCGCCATCCCGCCACGCCCGAGTCGCCCCATGGACTCACCCGCCATCGCATCCAACCGCAGGTCGCTGGCGAGCGCAGTGCGCAATACCGGCGCGAGTGGATCAATGCGTGGATCGTTCTCGTGCAAGCCATCCTGATCGGTCATCAACACCAGCACTTCTGCTTCGATGAGATTGGTCACCAGTGCGCCGAGCGTGTCGTTGTCGCCGAGCCGAATCTCATCGGTCGCAATCGTGTCGTTCTCGTTCACGACCGGCAGCACGCCCATCCTGATCAACGTGCGCATGGTTGTACGCGCATTGAGATAACGCTGCCGGCCGGCAAGGTCGTCGTGGGTAAGCAGGATCTGCGCTGTGACGCGATTGTGGGCAGACAGGGCTTCATCCCATGCGCGGCTCAAACCCATCTGACCGACCGCGGCGGCGGCCTGCAGTTCGTTGACGGAGTTGGGCCTGCCGGGCATGCCAAGGCGTACGCAACCTTCTGCGACCGCGCCCGAGGTCACGAGCACGACCTCCTTACCTGCGTGCATGAGCTGGGCAATCTGCCGCGCGCACTCGGCGATGAACGCGCGATCAACGCCGACGCCGTCCGCGGTAATCAGTGCGCTGCCGATCTTTATCACCCAGCGATCAAACAAGACGCGCGCCCTTCACGTGAAATGACCTCAAGGATCGATCGCTAGTGCTGGTACACCACCACGACCGCATCGTCTTCATCGTCTTCATCCCCGTGGTCTTCGTCCTCATCATCTGCAAGACGATCGTCGGCATGCTCGCCGCCAGCAAACACATCGCCACCGTCATCAGCAGGCACCGACATCGCGTCTGCATCGACTGCTTCCTGCAGACTTCGACCCGCGTAGGTATTGCGCAGCACGTCCTCAGCAATCGCCGCTGCCGCAGCCTCCGCATCTACGCCCAGTTCGACCAACGCTGCGCCAACGGATGTCATCAATGCAGCCATACCTGCGCCCGTGACCGCCGACACAGCCACAACCGTTCGCTGCCAGCGAAAACGCCGGCGCACCTGATTCACAAGGGTGCGAATCTGCGCTTCAGTCAGCAGATCGCATTTGTTGAGCACGATCCAACGCGGCAACGCCAACAGCGATTCGCTGTACGACGACAGTTCGCGCTCAACCACGCGGACCGCGTCCCAGGGTGTCGTTCCGTCCACCGGCAACGCATCAACCACATGCAGCAGCAGCCGCGTGCGCGCGATGTGTTTCAGGAAGCGGATGCCCAGCCCGGCTCCATCTGCCGCGCCCTCGATCAGCCCTGGAATATCAGCGATGACAAACGACTGGTCACTGCCCACTCGGACGACGCCAAGCGCCGGCACGAGCGTTGTGAACGGATAGTCCGCAACGCGTGGGCGCGCGGCCGATACAGCGCGAATCAACGACGACTTGCCCGCATTGGGCAGCCCGATCAGACCAACGTCGGCAAGCAATCGCAATTGCAGACGTAGCCTGAAGGTCTCGCCTGGCCGCCCCGGAGTAGTCCGTCGCGGCGCGCGGTTCGTGCTTGATTTGAACGTCGCGTTGCCAAGACCACGTCGGCCGCCCTGTGCAGCCAGCAGCCGCTGTCCGGGCTGTGTGAGGTCGCCGATGGGCACCTGGGTAAGTTCGTCGACGACGACCGTGCCTACAGGCACACGAACGATGAGGTCGTCACCACGTCCACCCGACTTGTGATTGCCGGCACCCGGCTCACCGCTTCGCGCACGGAACAGCGGCTGGTAGCGGAAATCGATAAGGGTGTTCAGCGCGGCGTCGGCGACGAGATACACATCGCCACCATCACCACCGTCGCCACCATCAGGGCCACCACGCGGGATGTACTTTTCGCGTCGAAAACTCAGGCAGCCTGCGCCGCCTTTACCGGCTTCCACGCGCACTGCTGCTTCGTCAAGGAACTTCATGATCCGACCCGTTGCGTCCGAACTCCGCTGACACGCGTCTCACGGAACCCGGCCAGCGCCAGCCAGACCCCGAATCCGCAAGGCGCAATGTTCGTGCGCCGCAGCTCGGGTGTGGCAAATCAGTCGGCGACCGTCGCGAGATCTGCCGCAATGACAGAAACGTAGCGGCGCTGTTCCGGACCTTTGCGATCGAAACGGACTTCGCCGTCGGCGGTAGCAAACAGCGTGTGGTCACGCCCCATCCCAACGTTCGAACCGGCGTGAAACGGGGTGCCACGCTGGCGAACGATGATGTTGCCGGAGCGGACAACCTGGCCACCGAACTTCTTCAATCCGAGTCGCTTCGACTCCGAATCACGACCGTTGCGAGTACTACCGCCTGCTTTCTTATGCGCCACAGTGATTTTCCTGAAAGTGCTTTGGTGCCCCGCATCGGAGACCCCATTTGCCTAGGTGAGGCAGATGCCTACGTGAGCCTGTCGACCGCTGCGAGTCAGGCAGTGATGCTCTTGATGCGAATGTCGGTGAACCACTGCCGGTGGCCCTGACGCTTCAGGCGATTCTTACGACGCCGAAACTTGATGATCTGAATCTTGTCGGCTCGACCGTGCTTGACGACCTCAGCCTGCACATTCGACCCCGCCACAAATGGTGCCCCGACGGACACTTCACCTTCCCGGGCAACCAACATGATTCGGTCGAAGACGATGAGATCGCCAACCTCGGCTTCAAGCTTTTCAACCCGCAGGACTTCACCATCGGTCACGCGGTGCTGCTTGCCGCCGCTCTCGAATACCGCGAACATACCCATTCACTCCTGATTCAGGCCAGCCGACCATGGACTGGCCGATTCGGAAAGGGCAGAGATTCTAGGGAATGTACGGCCTGCCAGCAACACAAAAAAGCCTTCTTTTTCCGAGAGTTCGTCGAATAGTTCGCTATGGATAGCCAATCCGACGCATCACCTCAGACTCTGGCCGCAGTCTTCGCCCATGTTGGCGAGGAGTTCGCGGAACTCAATCGGCTCATCCCTACCCTGCTCACCTCCGATGTTGGCCTGGTCGAAGAGATCGGTCGCTACGTTGTTGAAGCGGGCGGTAAACGCCTCCGCCCACTGATCGTCCTGTTGTGCGGCCGCGCCTCCGGCTGTTCGCACAAACAACTGGTCGAACTGGCTGCGATTATCGAACTGCTGCACACCGCCACGTTGCTGCACGACGACGTGATCGACAAATCAATGCTGCGCAGGGGGCGCCCAACAGCCAATGCACATTGGGGCAATGCCCCAAGTGTGCTGGTCGGCGACTACCTGTATTCCCGCGCCTTCCAACTGATGGCGGGCCTGGACAACAACGCCATCATCCGCACGTTGGCCGATGCGACCAATCTCATTGCTGCCGGCGAGGTGCAGCAGTTGGCTCTGATCGGCAACACAGACCTGAGCGAAGCGCAGTATCTGGAGGTCATTTGCGCGAAAACTGCCGTGCTGTTCGAGGCGGCCGCGCGCAGCGCCGGCATCCTTGCTCAGGTCAATGCAACAACGCTCGGCGCCTTGTCCGACTACGGACAGTCAATCGGGACCGCATACCAACTGATCGACGATGCGCTCGACTACGACGGCGACGTGGCGGCGCTCGGCAAGAACGTCGGCGACGATCTTGGCGAAGGCAAACTCACGCTACCGCTCATCTACACCCTGGCAAACGGCACTGCTGCCGACTCGGCGACAGTCCGAGAGGCCATCGACAAGCGCAGCAGCCAGGACTTCGAGCTCGTCGTTTGCGCGGTCCGCCGCTCTGGCGCGCTGGACTACACGCGAGCGCTTGCGCAGAACTACGCCGAGCGAGCGGTCCAGTCCGCGCTGCAATTGAGCGCGTCCGAATACCGCGGCGCGATGATTAATCTCGCCCGTTTGACCGTGGGTCGAGCTTTCTGATTGATCTATTGCGCAGGAACATTAGAATCCGCGCCTCGCTCGCTGGCCGACAGTGATCGATCGGAGTGTAGCTCAGCATGGTAGAGCACCGCCTTCGGGAGGCGGGGGTCGGAGGTTCGAATCCTCTCACTCCGACCATAAAATCAAGCACTTACCTCGGTCCTGGCTCAGACCGCAGACCACGCGGACACACCCCG
Source organism: Klebsiella pneumoniae (assembly GCA_945861675.1). Taxonomy (GTDB): domain Bacteria; phylum Pseudomonadota; class Gammaproteobacteria; order Pseudomonadales; family Azotimanducaceae; genus CAMAVY01. Next base: position 8,352 of record CAMAVY010000187.1, read on the forward strand.
GACACACTTCCCGAATATTCCCACGGTCTGCCACGGCCTTCCTCGTGAGAAACACCAACGAAAACGCTGATGCATGAATGCTTCATGCCGGCTGCTCGTTGGCAACGAGGGTCATGCCAAGCCGCTGGGCACGTTGCTCCAATTGGTGAAGCACGCGTGCCCGGTAGCGTTCCTCGTAGTACTCCTGTCCCTGATCGACGTACTCCTCGCCTTTGGTGAGCATGGTGTAGATCAAGCGCGCGAGCTTGTGCGCGGCGGCAGTGATGGCTTTGGGCTTGTCCATGCGTGCGCACAGACGTCTGAAGTACGCACCGAGCGCTGACTTGCTCGGACGTAGTGCTGCAGCGGCCAACCTCAGCGACTGCGCCGCGCGGTTGGCGTTGCGCTGGGTCTTGCCGCTCATGACCTTTCCACCGGTGATTCGAGTACCCGGACACAAGCCCAACCAGCTTGCGAAGTGGCCGGCAGTCGGAAAGCGTGACATGTCCGCACCAGTCTCACTGATCACCGCCAGCGCCGTGGTCACCGCTCTTGCAGTGAAAATTCGGACCATCGATGCGTGTGAGATCTACACCGCACATCTGGAACAGTTGCTTGCGCAGATCGAACTTCGGCGCGTTCCGGGTGCGTCCGTGTTTCTTGCTCTTTTCCAGCGCTCGGTCGTGTGTTTGCAGTCGGCCCAACTGTGCCTCGATCTCCCCGTCGCACTCGGCCACTTGAGTACCAATGAAGTCGAACCCAGCCAGTGCTTGCTTGAGTGCAAACCACGCCACTCCAACAATTCAAACAGCGGAATCCAATACACGCGCGTGAACTCCATCGCCACGATGTCGACGTGGCAAGCCGCGAGCCAGTCAGCGAGTGCGTGGAGATCAACGGTGAAACTCGGGGACTCGCGCACCGCTTGATCATCGCGATCA
>CAMAVY010000188.1 GCA_945861675.1 Klebsiella pneumoniae
CGCCTTATGCAGGGTGGGGTCGGGGAGGCTGCAGTACGTGGGCTACGCGCACTCAACAGCCTCGCCGTCACTCTTGCTTGCAGGTGTCTCATGGCCCTCGATCCCACCCAGCGCTTTGTCAGCCGCATTACTCATCAGACGCTGGCACTTGTGCTGGCGGGCGGGCGTGGCCAACGGCTCGAAAACCTCACAGACGGCCGCGCCAAGCCGGCGGTGCCGTTCGCGGGCAAGTTCCGAATCATCGACTTCACGCTGTCGAACTGCTTCAACTCGGGCATTCGCCGCATCGGCATCCTGACGCAGTACAAGGCGCACTCGCTCATCCGCCATGTGCAACGCGGCTGGGGCTTCCTGCGTGGCGAATTCGGCGAGTTCGTGGAGCTGTTGCCGGCCCAGCAGCAGCTGGGCGAGCACTGGTATGTGGGCACTGCCGACGCTGTGCACCAGAATGCGGCAGTCATCAGTGCACACGCCCCCAAATACGTCCTCGTGCTGGCCGGCGATCACATCTACAAGATGGACTACGGACCGATGCTGGCGCGACACCAGGCCACAGGTGCGGATCTGACCATTGGCTGCGTCGCCACACCGTTGGACAAGGCCACCGCATTCGGCGTGATGACGGTGAACGATGAGCGCCGCATCACCGCGTTCGACGAAAAGCCCAGCGACCCCACACCCATGCCCGACCGTCCGGACGAAGCGCTGGCGTCTATGGGCATCTATGTCTTCAGCACGGAGTTCCTGTTGCGTGAACTGGCAGCCGATGCCGCGAACGATGCGTCCAGTCACGACTTCGGCAAGGACATCATTCCTGCGCTGATCGATCGCGCGAAGGTGTATGCGTATCCGTTCGTCGACGCGAACTCCGGCGCGCATGAGTACTGGCGCGATGTGGGGACACTGGACGCGTACTGGGAAGCCAACCTCGAGCTGATGGATGTCACGCCGGCGCTGGATCTGTATGACCGCAACTGGCCGATCTGGACTTACCAGGAACATCTGCCGCCCGCGAAATTCGTGTTCGATGATCCGGATCGGCGCGGCATGGCCGTGGATTCGCTGGTGTCGGGCGGCTGCATCGTGTCTGGCGCGCTGGTGCGCAAATCGATGCTGTTCTACAACGTGCGTGTAAACGAAGGCGCGCAGGTGATTGAGTCGGTGGTGCTGCCTGACGTGACAATCGGCCCCGGTTGCCGCATCCGTCGCGCGGTGATCGACCAGGGTTGTGTGGTGCCCGCTGGCACCGTGATCGGGGATGACGCCGTAGCAGACGCACAGCGCTTCCATGTCACCGCAGGCGGCGTGACGCTGGTGACGGCGCAGATGCTGGCGGCGCTCGCGGACACGTCGGTAGTGCACGGCGATGCCAGCCGCGGCAACAACGGCGTGTGTCGAGCGGTCGTGGGCTGAGCGGGGCTGGCCTGCCAGACCGGGTGCCTGGCCTGCCAGGCCGGCTGCGCAATGGGTCTGGCGGTGGGGCCGCGAATGCAGCAGATTCGCGCCGCATCACACAGCCCCTCCACACAGCCTCTTTTCGGCATGAGCCGTTCAGTGCATGAAGTCCGACCTGCCGAGCGTACCGACGCCTCTCGTCCACACTGCACAACACACACGAACGCTGCGCTTTTCCTATAGCGCCATTCAGAGCCGCATGGATCTGCGGCATCCAGATGCGCTGAGCCTCGATTACACGCGCCTGATGATGGGCTTTCTGCTGTTGTGCCCGAACCCGGCGCGCATCGCCATGATTGGTCTGGGCGGGGGCTCGCTGGCGAAGTTCTGTTATCGCTACCTGCCTGCGACCGCCATCACCGTTGTGGAAATCAGCGCAGAGGTCATCGCGACGCGCGATGTGTTTCTGGTGCCCGCCGACGGTGAACGCTTCAGGGTGCTGCAGGGCGATGGCGCGGAGTTCGTCGCGCATCGAACATCCGCATTCGAGGTGTTGCTGGTGGATGGCTATGACCAGCACGGCCTGGCACCGAGCCTGAGTTCAGATGCGTTCTATCAGGCCTGCGCAAACGCGCTGGTGGATGGCGGCGTGCTGGTCGTCAACCTGAATCTGGATGAAGGCAACAGCGCGCAGCAGCTCGACGCGATCCAGCGCCGGTTCGGCGAGCACGCGTTCGCCGTGACGGGCACGGGCAAGACCAATCGTGTGGTGTTTGCGCAGAAGTCTGATGTGCCCACAACGATTGCGCTGCCAGGGCGCCCCGACGGCTTCGACGCAGACGCATGGCAGATGTTGCGCCGCGCGCTTTCGCGCGTGCTGCAAGCCTGGCGCGCGGCTACGTGAGGAATGCTGCGGCATCTACTTCCAGCGCAGGTCTGGTGTGATGTCGGTTAGGCTCAGAACGGTGGGCATCGAAGTGGTCCGCAGGATGGGTGTGCTCATGTAGCGGAGCATCGGATCAGACGCAAGGCCGCACCGCCATGCGGATATCGATGTGGAAGTTCATGCAGAAGTAGATGTTCAGTGCGCAGAAGGGAGCCGACCGTACAGTGAGCCACGAACTGTATCTTGCACGTCATGCGACACCGGACATGACACGCACGGACATTGCCTATGCCGTGCCGCCAGGTCCGCCCCTTAGTGCGGTCGGCGTGACCGAGGCACAGATGCTGGGGCGTTTTCTGCGCGCCGCAGGCGTTGTGCATGTGTACGCCAGTCCGTTCGCGCGCGCGCATCGCACTGCGGAGATCGTCGCGTCGGATAGCATCCCCGTAGTGGTCGAGCACGACCTGGGTGAATGGCGCGAACACGAACGCGGGCGTGATGTCGTTGCGCGGGTTGAACCGCTGCTGACGCGAGTGCAGCGGCAACATGCGCGCGCCGATGCTGTGTGCCTGGTGAGTCACGGCGGCGTGATCTCCGTGATGTTGCGCAAACTGGGCATGGACCGCGAGGTCGTGGACGCCCACTGCCACAACTACGGTGGTGGTACGCCCATGCCGCCGGCGGGTGTCTGGCGTGCTGTGCGCACAGACGAAGCTTCGCCCTGGCAGTTCGATCTGGTGTTTACGCCGTGATTGCTTGCATTCACGCGGTTGTCTGCGGCGGCTGCTGCGGCCGTGGCACCAGCACGGCGCCGATCACGATGAGCAGCAGCCCGACCATGCTGGCCCAGTGCAGCGGTTCTTGCAGCACCAGGTAAATCCACAGCGGCGACAGCAGCGGCGAGAACAGCGCGAGCTGACTCATACGCGCGGCGCTTTGCGTGAGGCGCAGTGCAGCCAGCCAGGTCAGAAAGGCGAAGCCGAGTTCGAAGCAGCCTACCCACAGCGAACCGAACAGGAGTGGCCAGCTGGGTGCGGGTAAGCCATCCGTCAGAACGCAGTAAGCAAGGCTGAAGGGCAGCGCCGCCAGCATGCCGCCGCAGAGCAACAGTTCTGGTGGGCGCGTGTCACGCGCAGTGAGCAACCAGTAGGTGGCCCAGATCAGCGTGCTGCCAAGTGCGAGTGCGATGCCGGTGCCGTCGTAGGCAGTCTGCAGGCTGAACTGGCCGTCAGTTACTGTGATGAGCACGCCCAGGTAGCTGAGCGCCAGTGCGAGTAACGCTCGGGCACTCAGGGGCTGGCCCAGCATGGGCACGGCAAGCAGCGCCAGCACGATCGACCAGGTGCAGTTCAACGGTTGGGCGATCTGCGCGGGCAAGCGATCGTAGGCAGCGAACAGGACGGCGTAATACAGCACAGGGTTCAGCAGGCCCAGCGGTAGCGCATGTACCAGCAGCTTGCGGGTAATGGCGCGCAGGCCATGGCGGCGCGCCACCGCGACCAACAGCACCAGCACGCCAACGAGGTGCCCACCCAACAACAGTTGCGCAGGCGAAAGTTGCACCAGCGCAAGCTTGAACGCGGTTGCCACTGTGGACCACATCAGTGCCGTGGCCAACGCCAACAGAACGGCGCGGCGTTCGTTCGGCGCGCGCGTCGCCAGCGCTGTGCTACCCGTCGCGCTGTTCCCCTTTGCAGTGTTCACGGGATCGAGATATGCATGAGTAGACTCGGACGGCGGAGGCTATTGTTCAGCGTTCGTTCATTCGTCGAGATCGATGCTCCAGCCTGTAGTTTCGATCTTGCGTCGGCCTGCGCGACGCGCGAATGCGGGCCTGGAACTTCCTGTAAACAGAAGGAGCTGTCGTGCAAGCCGCCCAGCGAATGTTCTGCCTTCGCGCTATGTGCGCCGCTCTGACTGTACTTGGTGCGCAGCTGCCTGCGCATGCGCATACAGCTATTGCAGTGGCGATCGACTTGAAGCGCAGTTCCCGTGCCTGATGCTTGCCGAATCAAGGTCGCGGGTGAGTTACGCTCGCGTCGCGTGAACCGGGGCTTCACGGGTTCTGAATCTGGCGCGTAAACAGCAATGAACACTGAACCTGAACAACATGTTGCACCGGCATCTGTCCGGGCAGACGCGAATGCCGCTCAAGCCGACACGCTTGGTTGGGTCGGCGTAGAACGCGACAGTCCGCAGGTGCATGCACTGCGCAACGAACTGCTGGCCAACAACGGGATGCGTGGCCTGGAAGTGCTGGCACCGCATGAAGTCGAACGTGCCGCGCAGCTGTTCGATCGTGATGGTTTCGTTGTGGTGCGCGATGCCCTGACCCCCACACAACTCGAGTTCGTGCGAGCGGGTTGCGATGCGGCGATCCGCGAGATGCTGGCGCTCGATCCATTGCGCATCGGCAATCGGGGCTCACATCGCTGCTCGTTTGGTGGCGCAAGCCTGACCGGTCATCTGGTGCATCGGCCCGAGTGGGCAATGCTGCTGGATCTGCCCACGGTTACGCCCATTCTCACGGCGATCTTCGGTTCGGCCGACTACATGGCTCGAGGTGGCGGTGGCGATTTCTGTCTGCCCGGTGCTGTGGAGTATCAGCCGCTGCATTCCGACATGGGCGACCGCCAGATGCTGGGCGGCGCCACATTCGGTTCCTTCAAGGATCCGAGCGGCCGGCTGACCTATCGCGACCTGCCGGTTCCGTTCGTCTGCTGCAACTTCACCATGGTCGACTTCCATGCGTTGAACGGCCCAACCCGGCAGATTCCCGGCACGCAACATTCGCGCGAACCCATCCCGGCTGTTACCGAAGAACCACAGTGGATGAAGCTGAGCACGCTGTGCCCTGCGCCAGCGGGCAGCGTCATCATTCGCGATGTGCGCGCATGGCATGGCGGCACACCCAACCTGACCGATGAGGTGCGCGCGATTCCGAATGCAGAGTTCTTTGCGCCCTGGTATCGCGAGGCGGTGCCGGTGTCGATGCCGCGCGCGATGTACGACACGTTGTCTGCGCACGCCCAGCGGTTGTGCCGCTACATTGTCGGCGACTGAGCTTGTCACCGGTTGGCGACGCGACCTGGGCAGCAGGCGCATTCCTGGCAGCAGGCGCATTCCTGGCAACAGGCAACTGGGTGCACAAGACAAAGGCAAGTAGCTGCGGCAGCGGCCACCGTTGGGATCCGCGGTGCCGCCAAAGCCGCTGACGCAATTGGCCTGCTACGTTGAGGATGGCATCGTGCTCAGCGTTGGCAAACCCATTGAGGACGTTGCCCGATTTTCCTCGGGCGACTGGCCGCTGCGGGTGTACTTGCGGCGCGTCGACAAGCTGCGCGCGCCGAGCTCGCAACGAGCTCGCAACGAGTTCGCGTCGAGCTCGCGACGAGGTATTCGTGATGCTGATCCTGAGAGCAACCCAGAAGACGCTCACATCGCTGGTGAAGACGGCCGATCCAGGTGCGCCATCAGACACTGCACTTGGCGACTGGTATGTGAACCGCGTGGTGGTGCGCCGACGGCCGCTGTTGCTGCTTGTCAGCGCCAAGTCACGTCTGCTGGTGCTTGAACCCGCGCAGGGCGTGAAGCATCTGCCTCTACGCGTCCAACGCTTTGTCGGCCGCCGCCTGGCAGGCTTGCGTGTGCCAAGTCAGTGTGTGTTCGCGGAAGTAGCGGCGATGACGCCCGTGTACGTCCAGGGCACCCAGGACAGATCGGTGTTGGGGCAGCTTGTGGAATTCGCGCGCGTGTTGCCTTGGTATCTGCCTGACGGCGCTTTCGGCGACCCGGACTTGCGCAAGGCGGAGGAAGTGCTGGCGCAGGTGCCCTGCGTTGTCGCCAAACAGGCCAGCGACGTGATCTCGCCAGAGCGGGAAGCAAGACGTTTACTCATCGATCGATGGGCTTGAGTACGGCTACGCCACGTCGCTGCCACCGAGCGTAAGTGCGCACCGTGCATGCCGCGGTTGCTGCATGCCGGCCTAAGTCTTTGCGGTCTGCCCCAGCAAGCCCTTCAGTTCCACCGGCGTCAGGTTCCGCCACTGGCCTGGGCGCAATCGATCCAGCCGCACATTCATGATCCGCACACGCTGCAATGTCTGCACCGTGAAGCCAAAGGCTTCACACATCAGGCGGATCTGCCGATTCAGCCCTTGTGTGAGCGTGATGCGAAACGCGTTCTTGCCCAACCTGTGCAGCTTGCAGGGCAACGTGCGCGTGTCGTGAATGGCAACGCCGGCAGCCATGCCGCGCAGGAAGTCGTCGGTGAACGGAACGTCGACGGTGACCACGTACTCCTTTTCGTGGCCATGCTCCGCACGCAGGATTGCATTGACGATGTCGCCATCATTGGTCAGCAGAATCAGACCCTCTGAGTCTTTATCCAACCGTCCGATGGGGAAGATGCGCTCGGTGTGGCCCACGAAGTCGACGATGTTGCCGCGCACGGATGACTCTGTGGTGCAGGTGATGCCCACCGGCTTGTTCAGCGCGATGTACACCTTCACCTTGGCACCGGCGCGCGTGCGGGCACGTACCAGTTCTCCGTCCACGCGCACCTTGTCGCCGTCGTTCACCTGCACGCCGATGCCGGCGAACTGGCCGTTGATGGTCACGCGCCGCGCAGCAATGAGCCGGTCTGCTTCGCGGCGCGAGCAGTAGCCGGTATCACTGATGTACTTGTTCAGGCGCATTCTTGGTCAGGCGCATTCTTGCTTAGCTGCGCGGGGGTTCGCGCATGCGCGGCCGACTACGCGGCCTCGGGCAGCCCGGTAGCACTGCTTACAACTGCAGCGGCAGGCAATACGGCCGGGCGGCCAAGCAGGTAGGTCCTGAACATCCAACCCCACCAGCTGCCGACGTTCAGCGACGGGTGAATGGTGTGGGCAATGGCCGCGTGCAGCGCGGGGGTCTCGCTCCAATGTGTGGCGGGCTTGTCGTGGTGCACTGTGTGATAGCCATTGTTGAACAACAGCAGGTTGAACACCGGGCTGACGAAGTTGCGCGAGTGATTGGCTTCCGAGTCCTTGTCGCAGTTCACGTGTTGCACGTAGTTGAAGATGTGGATCACGAACAACGAAAACTGCTGCGGGATGAGCATGAACAGCAGCGCCTTGCGCCAGTCGAGAATGAACAGCCCGATCATCACGCCATAGAACACCACGTACTGCGACAGGTTGGCCCAGTACATCCAGCGATTACTGCTGCTGCGCAGGTCGCGCAGGTAGGGGCCAATGGCGCGCATCTCGATAATGCTGCTCATCGTCGGGTAGGTGAGCAGCGTGAACAGGTTGTTGGCGGGCGAAAGCCGGTAGGTGATCGACAGGTCGCCTTCGCCATTCACAAACTTGTGGTGGTTGCGGTTGTGCACCGGAATCCAGACAAACGCCGGGTGACCATAGAACAGCGATATGACGTAGCCGATGAGCAGATTGGCTGTGCGGCCTTTGAAGATCGGTGAGTGATTATGGTTGTGGCTGATCACCGACACGGTGAACGACATGAACAGCCCGAACGCGTACAGCAGCGGATTGATCTCATCCAACTGCCACTGCACCAGCGTGACCCCCGCGACGATGGCGAGATAGGCGAGCATTCTCCAGTCACTGGCGTGCCGCATGCAGGTTCATTCCTTCGCAGAAGGTGAAAGTGCCGCACGCTAACACCAAGGGGCAGGGCAATCACGCATTGGCTGCGTAGACTACCCGCCAACCTTTGCGCGTCTTGAACCCAGGAGCACGTATGCCGGCGGTGCCACAGATTCATCATGGTTTGCATGTTGCCGACCTTGCCCTGACCAAGGCGGCGCTGCGCGCGATCGGCTATACCGAGACGCAACCCGGGGCCCCGGAACCGATCGAGATCCGCAACATCCCGGACGATCCGGTCGGCCAGCAGACCGCCCACGTGCTGGGCGATCGCTACATCACCCACTTTGTTGAGAATCCCAGCACTGGCCATCAGATCGATCTCATCCAGATCGATCCGGGCTTCATTCAGCCGCGGCCGTCACGGGCACCGGCGCAGGGCGATCTCACCATCGGCGTGCCGGTGCCGGACCCGCTGGCTGCGTATCGCATCTTCCGCGCGGCCGATCCGCGCGACGGCTTCAGCGAGCCGGTGGCCTGTCTGGAAGAGGACGGCATTCGCTTCTACGGGGTCGAGGGCCAGGACTTCGTGTTCACGCGCCGACCGGATGCGTTTGCGATCGCCTATTACAGCGAGCGCGACTTCCCGTTGGCGCGGCGCTTCTTCGAAGAGAGCATCGGTGTGCCGATCGTCGAGATTGCGGTCTCACCCACGGGTGCGCGCCGCTATCGATTGATGGGCATCGGCGGTCGCCTGGACATTGAAGTGCGCGCCGACATCGTGGCGCCGAGTTACGCAGCGACCGGCAAGCGCTATGCCGCGGCCAACCATTTCCGTGTGCTGAATGTGGTGATGGGCGACGTTCAGCAACGGATGTCGGCCAGCGGCGTCGGTGGTTTTCTGCTGGGCCCGTACCCGAACGGTTTCGCGTTCACCTACGGACCGAGCAATGAAACCGTGGAGTTGTATGACCTGGCGATGCTGGCTGCGGCTGAGGGCCGCGGCTGAGGGCCGTCGCTGACGGCCGTGGCTGACGGCCGCAGCGGATGGCCAAATCACCTTGCCCAGGCGCAATTTTCCGCGCGCGGTCCGCACGGGCGCAGTACACCTTGCGCAACGCTGTCCGGCATACTCGCCGGTCTCTCCCGTTGTCAGATTGCAAGGCGCGCCATGAGTGAAGCGGTTCAGATCGATCGCACGCAGGTTCCAGATCCCTATTCCATTCCACTGGATCAGATCGATCTGTCGAACGGGCACATCTTTCAGCAGGGCAAGCACTGGGAGTATTTCCGTCGCCTGCGCGCGGAGAGCCCCGTGCACTACACCGCAGACAGCCCGTTCGGGCCGTTC